>NZ_JBBBQR010000003.1:0-369188 GCF_037136835.1 Pectobacterium sp. 1950-15
AAATATACGTTGCGGGCTTTTTTTTCACCATCATCGATGTCTAAGCGTTAGTCGGCAATTTTTACCGTCTGACCATCGAACTGAACGGTTTGCCCGGCAACGATTTTACAGCGCTTGCGCGTTTCCGTCTGGCCGTCAACGGTCACGTCACCCGCGGCGATAGACAGCTTGGCTGCTGCGCCGCTTTCACTCCAGCCCAGCAATTTCAAGAGATCGCACAGTTCAACGTGCGGATGTTTTTCAAGATTAAAGGTTGCCATAAGTTCCTGCTTATTCGTGTTTGACTCGCCAGTTATTCGGCGTGGTCATGATACTCTTCACACGCCTGTAGCGTGTTTTGAATCAGTGTGGCAACGGTCATGGGGCCGACGCCACCCGGCACAGGGCTGATGTAAGAGGCTCTTTCCTGTGCGGTTTCAAATTCCACATCGCCGACCACTTTACCGTTTTCCAGACGGTTGATACCCACGTCCAGCACGATTGCACCCGGTTTAATCCATTCGCCAGGGATGAAGCCCGGTTTACCCACGGCGACAACCAGCAGATCGGCGTTTTCAATATGGTGACGCAGATTTTTGGTGAAACGGTGCGTGACGGTCGTGGTGCAGCCTGCCAGCAGCAATTCCAGACTCATCGGACGGCCCACAATATTAGACGCGCCGACGACAACGGCATTCAGCCCAAAGGTATCAATATTATAACGTTCCAGTAGCGTGATGATGCCGCGTGGCGTACAGGCACGCAGCAGCGGGGCACGCTGGCATAGACGACCCACATTGTAAGGATGGAAACCATCAACATCTTTACTTGGCGCGATGCGTTCGATCACTTTGGTGTTATCAATGCCTTCCGGCAGCGGAAGTTGCACCAGAATGCCGTCAATTGTCTGGTCGGCGTTGAGCTGGTCGATAAGTGCTAACAGTTCTGATTCTGTTGCAGTGGCGGGCAAATCATAAGAGCGGGAGATAAAACCGACTTCTTCACACACCTTGCGTTTGCTGGCGACATAAATCTGTGACGCCGGATTTTCGCCGACCAGTACAACAGCCAGACCCGGTGCGCGTTTTCCTGCCGCTAAACGCTGTGTGACTCGTGCTGCAACTTCGTCTTTAACCTGCTGCGCAATCGTTTTACCATCAATAATCTTTGCTGCCATCTGAGATGAGACCCATCAATTTGAAATAGGGGGATGGCCGCTATTTTGTCAGAAGCTGTGCGTGCTGTCAGGTATTGCATCAACATTAATTCCAATTGATCCCGCTATTCACTCACCTCGAACCGGTTTTTCCCGCCATTTTTGGCACGATACAGCGCGGCATCGGCAATCTCGATAACGGACGCAGGCGTTGGCGGTGGGTTATCCGCGTAGAACACGTAGACACCCGCACTAATGGTGACGATTTTTTCTGGGAACAGCGTCGTTGCATGGGGGATCTTCGCTTCACGTACTAAATCCAGCGCGCGTTGAGCGAGCGTGGCTGCACCATGCTTATCTGTTTCGGTGATAATGAGTGCGAACTCTTCACCGCCATAGCGAGCGACTAAATCTTCTTTGCGCCTTGGCATATTACTCAGAATATTCCCGACTTTGCGCAGACACTCATCGCCTGCCACATGGCCATAGTGGTCGTTGTACTTCTTAAAAGCATCGACATCGATCATGATGAGCGCGATGCCGCGCCGCGTTTCCGCAGCTTGCAGCAGCGTTTGTTCCAGGAAGGTGTCGAATTGACGACGGTTAGGTAGGTTCGTCAGGCCATCGAACAAGGCGAACGCTTTCAGGGTATGGTTAACTACTGTGAGTTCATCACGCACAGTGGTTAAATCGATCTGACTTTTCAAATTGATGCGAATTTGCCTTAGCACGACAAGGCCGAGCACGCTGCTGGTCAGTACCATTGCCAACGTAATAATACCGTAGATGAAGCTGTCTGTTTTCCATGGAGCAAGCGCCTGCTCGAGGTCATAGCCTGCGCCGATAACGATGGGATAACGTTTTAATTTTGTGTAGCCATAAACCCGCTCGATATTATCGAGCGTGGAAGTGACGGTTGCAGTGCCGCTTTCGGATTGCTTCAGATATTCTGAAAATATCGGGCTGCTAGACACGCTACGGTTGATATAGGAATCATCGTAAGGGCGGGCGTATAGGATTCTGCCATTGGAAAGCAGGAGCGCGATGACGTCCGTGTCTCCTATGGAGTAGTAGCCATAATACTGCTTAAAATAGTCCAGTGAGAGGGTGGTGAGCAATACACCGTTAAAACTGCCGTCTGGCTTATTGAGACGTACGGAGACGGGGATGACCAGATCTCCGGTAGAACGGCTTTTAATCACGCTGCCGATATAGATATTGGTGCCGATGTTGCTTTGATGATATTTGAAGTATTCTCTGTCGGAATAGTTATTCCGCACTGGGTTGACGACGCCGGAATTGACCAGCCATTCGCCTTTTTCATCATAGATAAAGATGCCATGCAACTGCGGCAGCGTGGCTTTTCGGATTTTTAAAATCTCGCTAAGCCTGGTGAGTTGTTCGGGCGATAAACCGTCTTTACCGATACGTTCTTGTAAATCCTGTAACAAGATGTCGACTTGTAAAAACGTGTCTTCAGCATGACGTGCCAGCGACAGCGACAAGTTTCTGGCGTTGCGCTCTGTGGAATCGATAAGGTGCTCACGAGAATGGAATATCTCCCATCCGTTTAGCGCCACTACCGTGGTGATGATGAATAGCATAAAAGTAATCATCAATTTTTGGAGCGGCATTTGATAGTAGCTGGCCTTGTCGCGTGTGCTGACCTTCATTGTCCTTCCCATCGTTAGCCAGAGAGATGACTGGTGATAAGTGTAGACGCTTCTGCCATTTGCGCTGTGATTGATGAGGATTGCTTATGCTTTTTTGTTGATTTTTATCAAATAGTAAGCTGCTTTAATAATAAATTAACGTCTCTACACACTATCTCCATGTCACGTTGATAAAAACTCGAAAATAAATCGGTATCATCGTGTTTATTCACTAAAATCATCTAAGATAAATGACGTTGTGTTACAGAACGTCATGAAAATTCGTTTTCATGCTAACGATTAGCGATCGTCACAAGGTGTAAGAAAATTTTTATTTAGCATTAAACACGCTATGTTTAATTGGCGTTTAACTGGAATTGCTAATGATAAGGCTATTATGCTTTTTACGTTTCGGCTGATGAGAATGACGTTCCTGCATGAAGGTGGTGTGCTCATCGCGAGAAAGGGACAAGAAATAAATTGAAATGTAACACCTGTGTTCAGATTGAAAAATAAGAAAGATACTGCGGCGGAATATGGTTTTCAGCCAGTGATGAAATAAAGAGCCCTTCATGAAAATAGCGATTAGCGGAACGGGATATGTCGGTTTATCGAATGGATTATTATTGGCACAACAGCATCAGGTTGTGGCGTTAGATATTGTGGCTGAAAAAGTGGCGATGCTGAATCAACGAAAATCGCCAATTAATGACGCCGAGATTGAGCGTTTTTTACAACACGAAACGCTGAATTTTTCCGCTACGCTGGATAAATATGAAGCGTATGTCGATGCGCAGTTCGTGATTATCGCTACGCCGACAGATTACGATCCACAGACGAACTATTTCAACACGTCGTCGGTAGAGGCGGTCATTCGCGATGTGCTGGCGATTAATCCGCAGGCCATTATGGTGATTAAATCGACGGTGCCGGTAGGTTTCACAGAGAAAGTCAGCCAGCAGTTGGATACGGATAACATCATTTTTTCACCCGAGTTTCTGCGTGAGGGAAAGGCGTTGCACGACAACCTTTACCCGTCGCGGATTGTGGTGGGTGAACGCTCGGAAAGGGCTAGGTTTTTTGCTAACCTATTGATGGAATGCGCATTAAAAAAAGATATTCGTGTACTGTTTACCGACCCGACAGAGGCCGAAGCGATAAAACTGTTTGCGAATACCTTTCTGGCGATGCGCGTCGCCTACTTTAACGAGTTGGACAGCTATGCTGAATCGCTGGGGCTAAATACCCGGCAGATTATTGAAGGTGTGTGCCTCGATCCGCGTATTGGCAACTACTACAACAATCCTTCTTTCGGCTACGGCGGTTACTGTTTGCCGAAGGATACCCGGCAGCTTTTGGCTAACTATCGTACTGTTCCGAATAACCTTATTAAGGCGATCGTGGACGCTAACCATACGCGGAAAGACTTTATCGCCGACACGATTATCCGCCGTCATCCTAAAACCGTTGGCGTTCATCGTCTTATCATGAAGGCGGGGTCGGATAATTTTCGCTTTTCTTCCATTCAGGGCATTATGAAAAGGATAAAAGCGAAAGGAATCAATGTCGTGGTTTATGAACCAGGGATTGATGATGATAACTTCCTGGATTTCCCTGTCATTCACCAACTCGACAGTTTCAAACAACAGTGTGACATTATTATTACCAATCGTTATGCCGACGAATTAAAAGATGTGATAGGAAAAGTTTATACAAGGGACTTATTTGGTGAAGATTGATTTCTTGTCGTAAATCAATAAATCGACATTTCGCTATTCGCGAAAAGTTCATTTTTGCATTGTAATTAATTATGTCTTCTTGCGCTTCGTCACGTTGTGCTGTTTATCTGTGATTTTATGATTATCGCAATAAATTAAGGTTGGCTTAAGACTTCATTATTTAGACTGCTTAGTGATGATTTGTCGCCATTATTTATTTTGGGAATATGTTATGACGGATTTTTTGCCTTTTTCCCGCCCGAACATGGGCGAAGAGGAAATTGCTGCCGTGGCTGAAGTATTACGCTCCGGTTGGATAACCACAGGGCCGAAATGTCAGCAGCTGGAACAGGCATTTTGCCAGCAGGTCGGGTGTCGACAGGCAATTGCGGTGAGCTCTGCGACGGGCGGGATGCACGTGACGCTGATGGCGCTTGGCATTGGCCCCGGCGACGAGGTGATTACGCCGTCCCAGACTTGGGTTTCAACCGTCAATATCATCACGCTCCTGGGAGCGGAACCGGTGATGGTTGACGTGGATCGGCATACGCTGATGGTGCGACCGCAGGATGTCGAGGCGGCCATCACACCGAAAACCAAAGCCATTATTCCCGTGCACTATGCCGGCGCTCCGGCCGATCTGACGCCGCTGCGTGCTCTCAGTGAGCGCTACGGCATCCCGCTGATAGAGGATGCGGCGCATGCCGTCGGTACGCAATATCGCGATGAGTGGATTGGTGCGCGTGGAACCGCCATTTTCTCGTTTCATGCGATTAAAAACATCACCTGTGCGGAAGGCGGTATGGTGGTGACGGACGACGAAGCACTGGCTGAACGCATACGCAGCCTGAAGTTTCACGGGCTGGGCGTTGATGCATTCGACAGGCAGCGACAGGGGCGCAAGCCGCAGGCTGAAGTGGTGACGCCGGGGTTTAAATACAATCTGGCGGATATCAATGCGGCGATTGCGCTGGTGCAACTGGATAAACTCTCAGCGATCAACGCCCGCCGTCAGCAGCTGGCTGCGCGTTATCTCACCCAACTGCGCTCGCTGCCGCTCCAGCCGCTGGCTGTTCCCGATTATCCCCATTTGCATGCCTGGCATCTGTTTATGGTGCGCGTGGATGAAACGCGGTGCGGCATATCGCGCGATAGCCTGATGGCGGAACTGCAAACGCGCGGCATTGGCACCGGGTTGCATTTCAGAGCGGTGCATACACAAAAATATTACCGTGAGCGCTATCCTCATTTGCACCTGCCGGAAACGGAGTGGAATTCGGCATCGCTGATGACGCTGCCGCTGTTCCCCGATATGCAGGATAGCGATGTCGATCGCGTCGTCGCGGCACTAACCTCTATTCTGGAGTCTGTTCGTGATTGATGACATCAAAAATGTGTCCGTTGTGATTCCCGTTTATAACGAAGAAGAGAGCCTGCTGGTGCTGATTGAACGCACGCTGGCAGCCTGTCGGCAGATCGGTAAACCCTGGGAAATTATTCTGGTTGATGACGGCAGCAGCGATCGCTCGGCGGAATTGCTGACTGAGGCGGCGAGCGACCCGGAAAAGCACATTATCGCCGTGCTGCTGAACCGTAACTATGGTCAGCACTCGGCCATTATGGCTGGGTTTCAGCAGGCGGTGGGCGATGTGGTCATCACGCTGGATGCCGATTTGCAAAATCCACCGGAGGAAATCCCACGGTTGGTGGAGTATGCCGCGCAAGGGTATGACGTGGTCGGCACCGTGCGGGCAAACCGGCAGGATTCGCTGTTCCGCAAACTGGCCTCGAAAACCATCAACATGATGATCCGACGTTCGACCGGGAAATCCATGGCGGATTACGGCTGCATGCTGCGTGCTTATCGTCGCCACATTGTCAGCGCGATGCTGCGCTGTCATGAACGCAGCACTTTTATTCCTATTCTGGCCAACACGTTCGCGCGGAAAACCATCGAGATCGACGTGATGCATGCCGAGCGCGAGTTCGGCACGTCCAAATACAGCTTTCTGAAGCTGATTAACCTGATGTACGACCTGTTGACCTGCCTGACGACGACGCCGCTGCGTATTCTCAGCCTGATTGGCAGCGTCGTTGCGCTGTCGGGTTTCTTGTTGGCGCTGTTGTTGATCGGCCTGCGTTTGTTCTTAGGGGCGGAATGGGCGGCAGAGGGCGTGTTCACGCTGTTTGCCGTGCTGTTTATGTTTATCGGCGCGCAGTTCGTCGGGATGGGGCTATTAGGGGAATACATCGGTCGTATCTATACCGATGTGCGGGCCCGGCCACGCTATTTTGTGCAAAAAACAGTGAGTGCGGCAACGCCACTGACCACCAGTTTACGGGATGAAGAAGAATGAAAGCGATCGTATTTGCCTACCATGATATCGGCTGCGTTGGCCTTGAGGCGTTAAAGCTTGCCGGTTATGAGATTCAGGCGGTGTTCACGCACAGCGATGCACCGGGTGAGAACCACTTCTATGCGTCGGTGGCGAAAGCGGCAGCCGAGATGGATGTGCCGGTGTTTGCGCCGGAAGACGTTAACCACCCGCTTTGGGTGAACCGCATTCGGGAACTGGCGCCGGATGTGATTTTTTCCTTCTATTACCGCACGCTGTTAAGTGACGACATTCTCCAGTTACCGTCGTTTGGCGCTTTCAATTTGCACGGGTCGCTGCTGCCACGCTACCGTGGGCGGGCACCGGTGAATTGGGTGCTGGCGAACGGTGAAACGCAGACGGGCGTGACGCTGCACAAGATGGTGTCCCGCGCCGATGCTGGCGATATCGTTGCCCAGTCCGTGGTGGCGATTGACGCTGAAGATACCGCGCTGACGCTGCACGGTAAATGTCGTACCGCCGCTGCGGCTTTACTGGCGCAGCAGTTACCGCTGATTCGCTCGCGTGAGATTATGCTGACGCCGCAGGATGAAAGCCAGGCCAGCTACTTCGGACGCCGCACGGCGGCAGACGGGCTGATCGATTGGCAAAAAAGCGCCCGCGAGATCAACAACCTGATTCGCGCGGTGACGGAACCGTATCCGGGCGCGTTTACGTTCCTCGGTGAGCGCAAAGTGATCGTCTGGCGTGCTCGCGCAGTTAAAAACAACGCTGTGAGAGCCTATGGGGTGAAGCATGAACCGGGCTCGATCATCTCGACATCGCCGCTGGTGGTGTCCTGTGGTGAAGACGCGCTTGAGATTGTCAGCGGACAGAGTGAGAGCGGGCTGTATATGTCGGGTAGCCGACTGGCGGCGGAAATGGGCATGGTGCCACAGGCGAAATTGGGCAACCTTGCCAGCCGTGTGCAACGACGCCGCACACGCGTCCTGATTCTTGGCGTGAACGGTTTTATCGGTAACCACCTGACAGAACGCCTGCTGCGTGACGATCGCTATGAAATTTACGGACTGGATATCAGTTCGGATGCCATCGCCCGTTTTCTTGGCGATCCGCGTTTCCATTTTGTGGAAGGCGATATCAGCATTCATAACGAATGGATCGAATATCACATCAAGAAATGCGATGTCATTTTGCCGCTGGTGGCGATTGCAACGCCTATCGAATACACCCGTAACCCGCTGCGCGTGTTTGAGCTGGATTTTGAAGAGAACCTGAAAATTGTGCGCGACTGCGTGCGCTACAACAAACGCATTGTCTTCCCGTCCACCTCAGAAGTGTACGGCATGTGTGATGACAAAGAGTTTGATGAAGATAACTCACGCCTGATTGTCGGGCCAATCAACAAGCAGCGCTGGATTTACTCTGTGTCCAAGCAACTGCTGGATCGGGTGATCTGGGCGTACGGCGCGAAAAGCGGCCTGCGTTTTACGCTATTCCGTCCGTTTAACTGGATGGGGCCGCGTCTGGATACGCTGGATGCGGCGCGCATCGGTAGTTCCCGGGCGATTACCCAATTGATCCTCAATCTGGTGGAGGGATCGCCGATCAAACTGGTGGACGGCGGGGCGCAGAAGCGCTGCTTTACCGACATTCACGACGGCATCGAGGCCCTGTTCCGTATTATTGAAAACCGCAACGGTCAGTGTGACGGGCAGATTATCAACATCGGCAACCCGCAGAATGAAGCCAGTATTCGCGAACTGGGCGAAATGCTGTTGACCAGCTTTAATGCCCACCCGTTGCGTGACCGTTTCCCACCGTTCGCTGGGTTTATTGAAGTGGAAAGCAGCAGCTATTACGGTAAAGGCTATCAGGATGTGGCGCACCGCACGCCGAGCATTCGCAACGCCAAACGGCTGCTGGAATGGGAACCGACGGTGAAGATGGAGCAAACCGTCGCGGAAACGCTGGACTATTTCCTGCGTACCGTTGATCTCCAGCACGCCGATGACGTCACGGATACGCAGGGATGACGCGCGTTGGCCTGCGCATTGATGTCGATACCTGGCGTGGTACGCGGGACGGTGTGCCCGCGCTGCTGGATGTGTTAGCAGAGTTCGATATCCAGGCGAGTTTCTTTTTTAGCGTCGGGCCGGACAACATGGGGCGCCACCTCTGGCGCCTGCTGCGTCCGCGCTTTTTATGGAAGATGCTGCGCTCCAACGCGGCCTCACTCTACGGCTGGGATATCTTGCTGGCCGGCACGGCGTGGCCGGGGCGCCATATCGGCACACGGTTTGGTACGTTAATCCGCCAGACGCACGACGCCGGGCATGAGGTGGGGCTACACGCCTGGGATCATCACGGCTGGCAGGCGAATGTCGCCCGCTGGTCGGATGCGCAATTAGCCACGCAGTTCCGTGAAGGAATAGATGTGTTGACGCCGATGCTGCCATCACCCGTGCGCTGTTCCGCGGTGGCGGGCTGGCGAGCCGATGAGCGCGTCGTTGAGATGAAGCAGCACTGGAATCTGGACTATAACAGCGACTGTCGCGGCACCCGGCCTTTTCGACCGCGTCTGAAAAGCGGTGAGTTGGGTACCGTGCAGATCCCGGTTACGCTGCCGACCTATGATGAAGTCATCGGCGAGCGCGTGAGTGACGGTGAATTCAACGACTTTATTCTTGCGGCGATCCAGCAGGATCGCGGCGTGCCGGTCTACACCATCCATGCGGAGGTTGAAGGGGGAGCGAAGCTGGCGCTGTTCCGTCAGTTGCTGCTTCGTGCCCGTCAACAGCACATTGAATTTTGTCCGCTTTCCTCATTGCTGCCTGATGACCGAGCCTCGCTGCCCGTCGGGCGGATTGTACGCGCGCCGTTTCCCGGACGGGAAGGGTGGCTTGGCGTACAAATGGAAGAATAAATAAAGCAGGAGATAGCATGGAAAAAGGCATGATAAAGCTAAAAAGTACCGTAATACTGGTGTTATTTGCTTTGCTCTACCTGTTACCGCTTAATGGCCGCTGGCTGTGGTCACCGGATGAAACGCGCTATGCGGAAATCAGCCGCGAGATGCTTCAGCGTGGCGATTGGATCGTGCCGCATTTGCTGGACGTTCGCTACTTTGAGAAACCCGTTGCGGGCTATTGGCTGAATAACATCAGCCAGTGGTTATTGGGTCATACCAATTTTGCTGTGCGCTTTGCCTCGGTATTTTCTACTGCGCTGAGCGCACTGCTGGTGTTTTGGCTGGCGCTGCTGCTGTGGAAAAACCGGCGTACTGCGCTGCTGGCGGCGACGATCTATCTGACGTCGCTGCTCGTGTATGGTATTGGCACCTACAGCGTGCTCGATCCTATGGTGACGCTCTGGATGACGGCGGCGCTGTTCAGTCACGTGCTGATTCAGCGCGCCACGCTGACGCGCGAACGGCTCATGGCCTGGGGGCTGATGGGGCTGGCCTGCGGCATGGGGTTTATGACCAAAGGCTTTCTGGCGCTGGCCCTGCCGGTTATCAGCGTGCTGCCAGTCGCGCTGGCGCAAAAGCGGATTAAGGAATTGCTGCTGTTCGGGCCGCTGGCGATTGTCGTCGCGGTATTGCTAAGTGCGCCGTGGGCGCTGGCGGTACATGCGCGAGAAGCCGATTACTGGCACTACTTCTTTTGGATTGAGCATATCCAGCGTTTTGCAGAAGACGATGCACAGCATAAAGCGCCGTTCTGGTATTACCTGCCGGTTCTGATTGTCGGCGCATTCCCCTGGCTGGCGCTGCTGCCGGGTGCGTTGCGCAGTGGTTGGACGGAACGAAAAGCGAACCCGGAACGGTTCCTTCTGCTGTGCTGGATGGTAATGCCGCTGCTGTTTTTCAGCATCGCTAAAGGCAAGTTGCTGACTTATATTCTGCCGTGCTTTGCACCGCTGGCGTTGCTGATGGCGGCGTGGATTTCCGGGTTGGCCCCTGCGGTACGTGAGCGTCTCTTGCGCATCAATAGCTGGCTCAATATTGCGTTCGGTAGCCTGCTGGCGCTCGCCGTTGCGGCGCTGGGCCTCGGCATCATCATGCCGCATCTCTATCAACCGGGAGAAGGGCTGACCATCGTATCGGGTGTCGTCTGTTTTATCGGTTGGGTAGCCTTTGCCGCTGTCAGCCTGAAAAAGCAGCGATCGTGGGGGTATCTGGTCGCGGGGTGCCCGCTATTTCTGGCGCTGCTTGTCGGCGGGAGTATTCCGGCGAGTGTGGTTGACTCAAAGAATCCTCAAACCTTTATTCGTAGTCACCAGCCACTGCTGGAGGACAGCCGCTATGTGCTTAGCGATGAGGTTGGGCTGGCCGCCGGACTGGCGTGGGAACTCAAACGTAGCGATATTACCTTATTCAAGGCGCGGGGCGAATTGAACTACGGGCTGGACTACGCCGATTCCACTGACCGCTTTGTGGATGAGGGGGCTTTCCCGGCCTGGCTTGCTGAGAAACGGCGTAGCGGAAATGTCGCGCTGGTGCTGAAGGTCGATAGGGATACCGATGAAGAATACCGCAGTCTGCCTGCCCCCGATCAGGTGAAAAAATCGCACCGCTACGTGCTGCTGTTTTATAAGCAGATAGCGCCATGAGTTATCTACTGGTGGCTATCGTCTGCCTGCTGACCAGCCTGGGACAACTGTGCCAGAAACAGGCGGCGGAGTGCTGGCGGCGTTTGCCGACGGATCGACGCCAACGCGTGACGCTGGGATGGCTGATGCTGGCGGCTGTGTTGCTGGGTATCGGACTTTTGCTGTGGCTTGTGGTGTTGCAGCATATTCCGCTTAGCGTGGCGTACCCGCTGCTGAGCATCAATTTTGTTCTGGTCACGCTGCTAGCGCACTACTGGTTTGGTGAGCGTGTGGACCGTCACCACTGGTGGGGCATTGCGCTGATTATCACCGGTATCTATCTGATGCAGGGGGGATGATGGCGAAAAAAGGCTATATCTGGGCGCTTGGCAGTATTGTGTTAGCCAGCGCCGCGCAGGTGTTAATGAAAAGTGGGATGCTGGCGCTACCGAGTATTGCCCTGACGCACTGGCCGCCGCTTAGCACCTTAATGGGCGGTTGGCCTGTGGTTGCGGTGATCTGTGGGATGGTTTGCTACGGTCTGTCGATGGCGTGCTGGTTCATGGTGCTACGCTATCTGTCGCTAAGTCGCGCCTATCCGCTAATTAGCCTGAGCTATGCGGTAGTCTATCTGGCGGCGGTTTTCCTGCCGTGGCTGAATGAACCAATGAGCCTGCGTAAAAACCTCGGCGTTTTGATTATTATGCTGGGCGTCTGGCTGGTGACGCGTAACGCGCAGGCGGCGCGATAAACCGCCTGCGCTAGCGGTTGATGTTATTGACTGAAGACGTGTGCGGTCCCCGTGACGTTCAGGCTGACCTGTTGGCCAACGGCGAAAGCGGCGTGGCTGACGGTTTTCAGTTCAATAATGTCGGCTGCTGCGTGGTGGACATGCAGCGTCAGAGTAGAGACGAAGCCGGAAAAATCAACTTTACGGATGGTTGCACGAATCGTCGCTGCGCTATTCCCTTCAGCGCTGTCAACCTCAATGCTCTGAATCACGATCTGTTCCGGCCTGAGCATGATGCGGGCTTTACCGCTTGCGGTTGGGCGATCCACCGCGATACACCCAAGCAGGCAATCAGCCTGACCGCCAGTAACCTGCGCATCGAGAATCAGCGTTTCGCCGAGGAAGGTCGCGATGTCTTCGCTAGCGGGCTGATGGTAAAGCGTCCACGGCGAGCCGGATTGTGAAAGCTGGCCGTCGCGCATGACGACGACCCGATCGGCAAAAGACAGCGCTTCCCCCTGATCGTGGGTTACCAGAATCGACGCTACGTTAGCCTGCTGTAATACGTCCATCACCGCTTTACGGGTGGCGGCACGCAAGCCGGTATCCAGCGCGGAAAAGGGTTCATCCAGCAGCATTAATGCAGGGCGTTGCGCCAGCGCGCGAGCCAGTGCGACACGCTGCTGCTGACCGCCGGAAATCTCATGCGGCGAGTGCTTCTGTAAATGCGCGGGAAGGGAAACCAGCGCCATCAACTCATCCACGCGCTTTTGCTTTTCCGCCTTCGAGCCTTTCAGACCAAATGCGATGTTGTCCGCGATACAAAGATGCGGGAACAGCGCGCCATCCTGCGGTACATAGCCAATTCCACGCTGATGGGCGGGGACGGAAAACCCATTATCGCAGAGCGTTTGCCCGTTCAGCGTGATGACACCGGTATCCGGTTTTTCAAACCCGGCAATCAGGCGCAGCAGCGTAGTTTTTCCTGAACCGGACGGGCCGACAATCGCCGTGCGGCGGCTGTTCTCCAGCGTCAGGTGAATGTCAGACAGCACGGTGCGCCCATTAAAGCTTTTGCTGACGCGATGAAGTTCCAACATGATTACAGCCCCGCCATTTTTTGTGATTGCGTGTAGAGAAACCAGGTCCATGGTAGCGACAGTAAGACCAGAATAAGCGCGTAGGGTGCCGCCGCGGGATAATCGATCTCACTGGTGAGCGCCCAAAATCCGGTCGCCAGCGTACGGGTGCCGTTGGGGGCCAGCAGCAGCGTGGCGGTCAGTTCGTTGACGATTGCCAGAAAGACGAGCGTTGCCCCGGTGGCGACGCCGGGCGCGGCCAGCCGAATGGTCACGGTCATCAGCGTCTGCAACGGCGAACGCCCCAGACTGGCCGCGACCTGCTCCAGTTCCACGGGTGCCTGCGCGATTCCCGCGCGTAAATTCACCAGCGCCCGTGGCATAAACATCAACAGGTAAGCCAGCAGCACGGTGAATTCCGTCTGGTAGAGCGGCCTGATGAGGTGAATCGTAGTGGTTACCAGCGCCAGCGCGACGACGATACCCGGCAGAGAGCTGGTGATGTAATTGCATCCTTCCAGAAACCGATACAGACGGCTGGGATGGCGAATCGTCAGCCAGGCCATTGGAATGGCCGCCAGCGTCGTCAGTACGGCACCGCTCAGCGCCAGCGTCATGGTCTGACGAAAGGCATCGAGCAGCTCGCGGCGCAGCCAGACTTCCCAGCCGCCAAACCACAGCCAGCGAAACAGCGTAATAAAAGGCACGCCGAGCGTTAGCAGTATCAGCGTTGTCAGTAACAGCAAAGCCAGCAACAGCGGCAACGGCGACAGACGTATCGGTGTGACAGCCTGAGGCGCGCCAGAACCGACATGTGCATAGCGGGTGACGCCGCGTACGCGGGCATCCGCACACAGCAGAAACAGACACAGCAGCGCCAGTACGCCAGCCAGCATATTGGCCGCCGGGCCATTAAACGTTGACTGAAACTGATCGAAAATCGCGGTAGTAAAGGTATCGAAGCGGATCATGGCGAACAGGCCATACTCCGCCAGCAGGTGCAATGCGATCAGCAGTAGTCCGCCGCCGATAGCCAGCTTTAGCTGTGGCAGTACCACGCGGAAAAATACGGTAAAGGGAGGCACGCCCAGCGTGGCGGCGACATCTTCCAGCGCGGGGTTAAGCCGCCGCAGCGTCGCGGCACAGGGTAAATAGAGAAACGGTAAATAGGCGACGACGGATAAAAACACGCCAGCCAGTAGCCCATGCAGGCCCGGAGCGGTGCTGATCCAGGCATAGCTTTGTACAAATGCAGGGATCGCCAGCGGTGCGGTGAGCAGCAGTGACCACAGGCGCCGGGCAGGCAGAGTAGTACGTTCCGTCAGCCAGGCCAGCAGAACGCCCAGAACCGTACAAATCGGCAGCGTCAGGGCAACCAGTAGCACGGTGTTCGTCAGCAGTTCGCCGACGCGAGGGCGAAAGAGCAGGGCGTGCGCCGTTTCCCAACCGGTATCAATACTCACGCCAATCACAAAACCGAGTGGAACAAACCCCAGCAGGGATAGCGTCAGGGCGATGAGGGTAAGCAGCGCGGCTGGCTTGCGTAATGGCGGAGAGGGAGCGGTGAACGGGGTCGTTTCGCTGTAGCTAGCGTTTGTCATACGGCCTGTAGCTGCCTCGTCAGGACGATAGGTTAAGACGGTGAAGCCGCGCTGAGCGGGCATTCAGGTAAGGATTCATCAGGGCGCGAACGCCCTGATGAAAGGGGTTATGACATCTATGTGCTATAACCCATGCGCGACAATTTATGCGTTACAGCAAGCCAGCTTGTGTCATCAGATCCACGACTTTTTTGCTGTTGAGCTTGGCGGCATCGACTTTCGGTGCATCCAGATCTTTCAGCGGAACCAGTTTGTCATTTGAGGCCGCGTTGACGCCAACGGCATATTCAAAGGCATCGTTGGTGCGCAAGATTTCCTGACCGGATTTGCCCGTAATCCACTTAATAAAGGCCTGTGCATCTTTCGCATGTTTGCTGGATGCCAGTACGCCGGCACCGGAAATACTGACGAACGCGCCCGGATCTTTATGCTTGAAGTAGTACAGCTTCGTGTTGTTACTGTTTTCGCCGGTTTTAGCCTGATCGACAAAACGGTAATAGTGATAGATCACGCCGCTATCAATCTGACCTGCGTTCACGGCTTTCATCACCGTGCTGTTACCTTTATAGGCGGTGAAGTTTTCTTTCATGCCTTTCAGCCAGTCTTGCGTGGCTTTCTCACCTTTCAGCTCAAGATAGGCGCTGACGATGGCCTGAAAATCTGCACCGGATGGGGAGGCGGCCCAGCGGCCTTTCCACTCTGGCTGCGCCAGATCGGCTAAGGATTTCGGCAACTGTGCGTCGGTAAATTTGGCCGGGTTGTAGACAAAGACGGTGGAACGCGCGGCAATCCCGATCCAGCGTCCGTGGGACGGGCGATAGTCAGACGGTACCTGCGCGAGGGTGGCTTTATCCAGCGGAGCAAAGAGGTTGGCGTTATCGACCAGCACCATCGATGGTGAGTTTTCGGTCAGGAACACATCGGCAGGCGACGATTTCCCTTCCTGCACCAGTTGGTTGCCCAATTCGGTGTCGCTGCCATTGCGCAACGTTACCTTGATGCCGGTTTCTTTGGTAAAACCGTCAACCCAGGATTTCACGAGGTTTTCATGTTGGGCATTGTAAATCACAATCCCTTCATCGTTTTCTGCTGCATTTGCCGACGTGCTGAGCGCCAAACCGGAAGCGAATAAAACGGCAGAACTCAGTAATCCAAAACCAAGCTTCATATTATTTACCCTTATCAATACCTGTCGTGTTTGCGTATTGCTGGCCGACATGGAAGCCCGTGTGTCGCTCACGATAGCCACGCTATTTTAGCGACACAGGCCGATATGTAGCGGCAGTCGAGGATGGATTTTACATATTGGTAATAATAATGATAGTTATTATTATTTCGCTTTCTTAAGGTTAAATTAAGGTTTCGGTGGGTGTGACATCGCGGTCATCACTTTATTTCAGAGCGTGTCACGGTGTGAAATTGTATAAACCCATGGTTTAAAAAACAGTCGGGTACGTGTGTGAAATTTATTTCACCAGAAATGAGATATAACATCATGATTTACAGAAACAAATCCTGATTCATCATCTATATTTACTGTGCAGGCTGTGAGTAGCGATACAATAAATGCACCGTATTTCTTCGGTGTCACGTGCGCTTGTCTGCAATTTGGGGTTAATTGACCGACAAAAAGGTGACACAGCAACTGATATTCGGGGGATGGAAAAATGGATGTAGAAACGCGGATGATTGAGCTTATCGTAAAATCTGGCGAAACACGTTCCTGCGCAATGGAAGCCCTGAGATCTGCTCGCCGAGGGGAGTGGGATCATGTCGATGAACTATTAAAAATGGCTGCGGTGGCGCTGAACCGGGCGCAATTGATTCAGACCGGATTCATTGGCAACCAGAGTAAGGAAAAAACGAATCTCGAACTTATCGTAGTGCACGCGCAGGATCACCTGATGAATGCGATGCTATGCCGTGAACTGGCTGAAGAAATTATTGAACTCAGGAAAGAGGTCTCTGGCGTTAATCTCCACATACGCTAACCGCATCGCAGAGCAAGTAGAAAAGCCATTCAGTCTTCACGCTGAGTGGCTTTGCTGTTTCTATAGTGTCGCGCCTTTTTCTTGTGCTACTTCACTTTTCCGTACTGTTCGTCGCTGACTTTTTCCAGCCATTCAACCGGGCTACCGTTAAGCGATTCGGCAATCGCTGCGGCTAACATGGATAACAGGCAGAGGCGGCAAGTCATTTCATGGAAAGCATAGCTGTTATTGAAGAATTTGTAGTGATTGAAAGATTCGCTGTGATTGAGCCATTCAGGGTTGCTGAAAGATGAAACACAGCGGTTGTGCAAAACGTTACTGCGATTTACGGGGAAGCACCAGAGAGCAAAACCCGCAAGAGGTTATGAATTATATTCATTAATCACGCCGCGTAATATAGGGGAGTTATCCCCGTCGCCGATGTTCAGCGCGGCTTAATGAGCAATGGATGGTTTCACATGGGCATCATTCATGACACCACTGTTTTGGACACGCTGATGTTAAAAGAAAATTTTAATGACCTCATTTCGTTTCTTGTGGTGGCAAGAGAACGCAGTTTTACCAAAGCGGCGGCGAAGCTCGGGCTTTCCCAGTCGGCGCTAAGCCATTCGATTCGTGGCCTGGAAGAGCGGCTGGGGGTACGTTTACTGACCCGAACCACGCGCAGCGTCGCGCCAACGGAAGCGGGGGAGAAGCTGGCGGATAGCCTCGGCCCGCGCTTTGCAGATATTGAAAGTGAGCTGGTGGCGCTGGGCGATATGCGCGAGCGTCCGGCGGGCAATATTCGCATCGCGGCGGGGGAACATGCGGTTGATTCCATCTTATGGCCGGTGTTAAAGCCATTTTTGGCGAATTACCCCGAGATTAACGTCGAAATTACGGTAGATAACGCTTTAACCGATATTGTTCCTGGCCGATTCGATGCGGGGATTCGCCTGGGTGAACAGGTGGCGAAAGACATGATCGCTGTGCGTGTCGCGCCGGATATGAGTATGGCGGTGGTCGGCTCCCCGAACTATCTCGCGCGTAATCCCGCCCCCGCGACACCACAGGATTTGCAGCATCACCGCTGTATCAACATGCGCCTGCCGACGATGGGGGGGATCTACGCGTGGGAGTTTGAGAAAAACGGTCGGGAAATCAAGGTGCGCGTTGAAGGACAACTGACCATGAATAGCCTGCGCCAGCGGATTGATGCGGCACTGATTGGCCTTGGTTTAGCCTATGTGCCGGAAGATGCGGTGCGAGATGACATTGCCAGTGGACGCCTGACTCGGGTATTGACGGAATGGTGTCCGCCGTTCCCAGGCTACTATCTGTACTATCCCAGCCGCAAACAGCACACCACCGCCTTCTCGCTATTTGTGGAAGCGCTGCGTTACCCGCGTTAGCGATTGGGAGGAACGCGTTTTATCGCGGATTTTCTGGCTTGTTTTTCTAATTAGGCCTCGTTCAGTGTTGGCGGGCGATGCTATGATCGGTATGGCTCGGTCTGGTTGGTCGTAAGTCTGGCGTTCAGATCACACCATTTAGGCAGAGTACCTTCCGAGTGATCTATTAGGTTTATCAGGAGAATTAGATGCTTCAGGCCATTATGCAAGGAAAAGCAGGCAGAGTGGAAATAGAGGGGAAAGCGCCAGAAAGTTGGCGTAATGTTTTTAAAAAACGAGAGGATTTATTGACGGCAGCATTTTGGACACGAATTGGTTATTTGAGTGCAGAAAGTCGTTTCTTGTTTATTAGTGAGTTTCTAGGTTTATCGAAATCAGAATTAGGTGAATATCGTCAGGTGAATTTTTGGCCTCGTTATTCGCTGAAAATGAAAAATGTTGATCAGAACAGTGTTGAACCTGACGTTGTTCTGGAGTTTGAAAAGGCCGATGTTTTGATTGAAGTTAAACCCCCTGAGGGGAGGGGGCAGTACCATCAACAATGGCAACGAGAGATTACTGCTTATCATCAGGATGAGAGAAGAAAAGAACAACTCTATTTTATTGCATTAGGAAATATTCCCAAATCGTTAGGGGAGTTTAATAAAAAATTAATAGGAAACTATAAAGATAATACAAAAGTAATACAGCGAGAGTGGCATAATGCTAAGAACGCATTACTGTCTTTACAGAATGTGGATATCCATGAGCAGCATATTGTTCGGGATTGTCTGTCTGCTCTTTCCTTATATGGAATTCGCGTGGCTCTGCCAGAGTATAAAAATTTATCTCAGTTTATTACTGACTTTCCTCTGCATGAGGAAACTAAAAATATTTTCTCTTCTTTTTCTGACAGTAAGTAAGGACGTTACAAATGAATATTGAGGACTCGCTTCAGCAAGTCAGACAGGCACATCGTATCTGCGCCGGGTTTTATCAGCAGGTATTACCCAGAATAGAGCGGGTAAGGGAACTGATGGATGTGCGATTCCTACAGTGGAATCCGATTAGCTTCAACTCGTTACCATCAAACGCGAAGAGTCCATTAAATACTTATTGGGTATGGAATTTTTTGCCGTTAATGGACACTTCATTTACCTTTTTAAAAAAATCCGAATCACGCTACTTCCGTCCAGATGATTACATTCTGGATATCAGGCTTATCACCGATAGTGAACTGGAATGGGAGTATCGCGAAGAAACGTATATGAAAAAAGAGCCAGATGCCTGTGAACTAAAAAAAACGGCAGCACAAGCAGAAAGTTATTTGGCAATTTATCTATTTAGCCCAGTCAGACAAATACAAAATAATAATATATTTGATCGGCTCTGGAATTGGTCAGACTACCCAGCACTCGAATCTAAGGTAACGTTGAATTATCAAAAAATTGTTAAAACAATAGGCTTCAAGTTTCTGATCGCTGATTTTGTACAAGAAGGTGGGCCAGAAAAGCTGATTGAAGAAATAAAACAGCACCTTGCTTTGATGGACATTAAGGAATAACTCAGTCATCTCAAGTCATAGCGTTGTAGTTCTCGCATAATATGCCTGTTGTTCTGGCAATACACGAAGGCGCGATTTATTGGCTTGTCATCATTAGTGTGATAGCGTGCTAGAGAAATTCTGGGGATCTGTGCTGACGATCCCCACTATATTAATGCCTTGATTGCCCGCACTGATTTTTTAGCCTCATCATTTCCGCTGGTGGCAAGGGCGCCGTCATCATGGAACGATACGTCATACACGCTGGCGTTTCATCCGTAGGGGATCTTTTCGTGCTGGATGAGCAGGCGATAACAAATAGGGTGATTGAGATGATTAATAGCCGGGGGATAGTGGCCTGATAATTTTTCATCGATTCTCCTTTTAGTTTTTTTGCAATGACGCATAGCTTTGTAAAACGGGGAGAGGTATACCGAACGAGTGAGCAATATTGCGAATATATTAAGTTAACATTAAGAGAATGGTTTGTCAGATGCAATAAAAAGGAAGGCCAGGATGATGCGATTCGTACTTATTCATCGCACCAAAGATTCTTGAACGCTATCATCACTGAAGTCACTCACAAATCTGGGCACTCGGGGGCTGTCAACAACCCTTTACTACCTCATATTCAGATGGCGTAGATGATAATGACGGCTTGAAACCCCTTCTCCTGTCTGGTTGTCAGCCTGATTATTGTGACGAACATAAACACTGTACATACCGTTACACAGCAACGCTCATCATCGGCGATAGGCCTGGTATATAATCCAAAAATACAGGGATCGATTTACTGTGAAGATAAAAATTCACAACTTTCAAACAATAAATATCATGTAGCCTTACTTTATAATGAAAATCAAAAATACTCTCTGCCTACATATCCTGATGGCGACGCTTGCCATCCTGTTTCTTAGCGTTCCCCCACTGGTGAAGAGCGTCGATCCGGCGCTGACATTCCAGCCGCTGATTAACACGATGGAAGGGACGGCAAAAGAACAAAAGGAAAAGATAGCCACCATTTCCCATGCATTACAGGGCAATGCGATTTTCTTTCTCGGAGCTTCCGAGGTCTCTACATCGGAAGATGAACATTACGCTGTCTATAATTACTTTAATAACCAGTTACATCGTCCGGTTGTGGCCTATGGCGATAGCTATGTGGATAGCGTCACGCACTTTTTACTGCTCTCACGTTTTAAAAATGAGCTTAGCGCTAACAGTAAAGTTGTTTTGCTGCTGGCACCCGATAGCTTTTATTCAGACGGTATTCCCCCGGCAATTTTTGCCAATAATTTCCCGGCATCTATTTTTAATCCCCTGATGCAAGATGATCAGGCGCGCCCCTTTTTGGTCAATTACTTACAACATATCGATAAAGAAGAGATAAGCCACTTAACGTTTGGCCAAATGCAAGTCTATGGCTGGGATCCACAAATTATCTGGCAGGAAGTGAGTTATCAATTTGCTAATTTCTGCGAGCTAATAAAAAAAGACTGGCTGTCGATGCTAGGTATTATTCCCCAGCCAACACAACCGTGGCCACATCGGCCAACCGTCAATACGATTCCTGACTGGGATCGCGAGTTGGCTCAGGCTAAGGTGTTGAATCAGTCCCGCGAGCAAAGTGCAGACACATTGTGGATGGATAAGTCCGTTTTTGCAGACGATCCAACGCGGGAAGAGTGGGACGATGCACCGATTGTGCCAGCGCAGATGGAGGCATTACGGGCGACGATCCAACTGCTGAAAGCGCGTAACGTCCAGTTTGTGGTGATTGTCGATCCGATTAATCCGTGGGCGATTAAGAATTCCGAGAAATTCCGGCCGGTCGATAGCCAGATCCGATCGATGCTGGAGGAAAATCAGGTGCGTTATTTCGATATGTATGCGCAGCCTTATCAAAACGGCTGGAATTGGGATCGCCTGCACCCAACCGGTCCGGCATGGGTCGCGATGGATCAATTTATTGCAGAGAGTTTTAAATGATGAAAACTGCTATTCGCCTTTTTTTCCTTTATCTCTTTCTGGCAGTCACCATCGTCGCATGGACCTCTGTTGATGAAAGTATGAGTTTAAAAGTGCATTTTGAATATCAAAAATTCTGAAGGATGAATGATGTACAGCTCCGGAATGTTTTTTTTCCTTCTGTTTTCATCGGCGTTACTGTTTGCGCTGGTTAATCGCGTATTCAGTTATCGGCTGACGTATTTATCCGCCTTTTCCGTATTGGCGGTACTAGGTTGGGGATATATTTTCCAGGGGGATTATATTGTTCCCGTGGCGGTTTTCCTGAGCTTTTATCTTCTGGTCACCTTAAAAGAGAAAGGGTGGTTAAAAACCTGGCAGGCAGTCAGCCTGACGCTGCTGCCGTTGTTTTTGGTGAAATTACACCTCAACAACCACTGGGGCATGATCGGCCTGTCCTTTATGACCTTCCGCGCCATTGATGTGCTGCTTTATCGCAGCAAAAAAGATGGTCAGCATTTCCTGCATTACTTTTGCTACCTCTTTATGCCTTTTATTATTCTGGCCGGCCCGATGTATCGCTGGCGGACATGGGTTAATGACATTACTAAACCGGTCTTCACGATCACCCGTGAGCAATTTTTAGTGGCGATGGAGCAGATTTTTACCGGCATTATTCAGAAATTCTTATTTGCCATGCTGGTCAATAACCTGGTGATTGAATCGTGGAGCCATCGCCCGTTTACGTTAACCGTTGGCATCGTGATGTCGCTGGCCTACAGCGCCTATCTCTATTTTGACTTTGCCGGCTACAGCAATATGGCTATCGGGGCAGGGCGCTTATTTGGCCTGAATATCCCGGCAAACTTTAATCTGCCTATTCTGGCTAAAAACCCGCAGGATTTCTGGCGGCGCTTCCACATCAGCCTGTCTGAATGGCTGAGGGACGTGGTCTTTATGCCGATTTATATGAATCTGATGAAGCTCGACTTTTTCCGACAGAACAAAACGCTGGCGCAGAATATTGGCATCTTCTGCACCCTGTTTTGTATGGGGGCATGGAACGGGCTTGAACGACACTATGTCATCAGCGGCGCGCTGTTTGGCGCCATTTCCGTTGCTCACAACATGCTGCAGTGGTCAGCCAAACGCAGCCCAGCACTGAGCAATTGTCTACATCATCCGGTTATTGTGTTCATCGGTCGAATTCTGACGCTGGCAAGCGCTGCGGCCTCCCTCTACATCTTTAGCGGAATGTCTCCTCTATGAACCTTCACTCTGAGCTTCAGGAACTGCAAGATTTCCTCCGTGCGGCATTGCTTAACCCCGCTAACCCTGATCGGTTGGCGATTAGCGGCAGCGATGAAGCAATGACCTGGCAACAGCTATCTGTTGCGGTGACAGACTGGGCGCAACGCTATCAGCAATGTCAGCAGCCTGCGGGGCCGCCGGTCGTGTTATATGGGCATCAGCAGGCGGAGTTTGCCGTGGCGATCTATAGCTGTCTGCTGCATAACATTCCGTATATCCCGGTGGACTGCATCTATCCGCAGGAGCGGCTTAACGAGATTTGTCATCTGGCGAGCGCGCCTTACTATTATGATGTCGCGACCCGACAGTTCATTGCGACCGGAGAAGCCGGACAGGCGCTGGTGGAGCAGGATCTCGCCTATATTATGTTCACTTCCGGCAGCACCGGAAAACCTAAAGGGGTGCAGATCGGACGTGAAAGCCTGTGGCACTTCATGAAATGGGTGCGTCAGGACTTTTCGCTGCCGGACGTGCCGGTGCTGATGAACCATGCGGTGTTCAGTTTCGATCTCTCTTTGATTCCTCTGCTGGCGAATCTGGCAACCGGAGGGCATATCGTTCTGAATGCGAAAGAGGATATCGCGGCAGAAAACTGGCTCGATCGCCTGAAAGACAACGGCGTTTCCGCCTGGGTGTCAACGCCTTCTTTTGCTTACCAGAAGCTGCTTTCTCCCCAGTTCAACAGTGAATATTTACCTGAACTCAATGTCTTTGTGTTCATTGGCGAAGTGCTAAACAAAGCGCTGGTCAAGCAGCTACGCCGCCGCTTCCCGCATGCCAAAATTCTCAACTCCTATGGTCCAACGGAAGCGACTATCGCGACCACCGTTATTGAAATCACCGATGAAATCCTGCACAGTGACAACGACTTGCTGCCGGTCGGCGCGATGATGCCGGATTCCAGAATGGAAATTACCGCTGAAGGTGAGTTGATCATTTGGGGTAAAAACGTGATGCGCGGTTACCTTGGATTGGCGAAAGAGAATGCGGAAAAATTGCTGCATCGGGAAAGCGAAGCGTTCCGTGGCTACAGAACCGGCGATCTGGGCTACGAAGACGGGCTGCTATACTGTCAGGGGCGCAATGACAGCCAGATAAAACTGAATGGCTACCGCATTGAAATCAACGAGATTGAAAATCGCCTTCTGGCGATGTCCGACATCAGTGAAGCGGTGGTTCTGCCGCTAATGAAATCAGGCGGCGGCGTTCTGCGCATTGCGGCGTTCTGTGTGACGAATTTAGCGCCTGAAGCGATTAAAACGTCGCTCTCGAAGGTGATTCCGCCCTACATGGTGCCTTCCCAAATTATTATCAAAGATGCGTTGCCGCTTAACCCTAACGGCAAAATTGACCGTAAGCTGCTGGATACCCATGCCCGCACGATCTAATACTCAGGAAAAATGATGGAACAGGAAATACTCGCGCTGTTTGAAAAGATCTTATCCCGCAAAGTGGGCTTTAACGATGAGCTGATTGAGTCCGATATTCTCGACTCTATTCTGGCGGTCGACTTGGTGCTGGAAGTGCAGGACGTTTATGGCTGCGTGATCCCACCGACCGAAGTCGCTACCGTTCTGAAAACCCCTGCGGACTTGGCGCGCTACATCGAAGAGAACCGCGGCTAAGCCTGAAACGGCGACGGTTTTTTCTCGTTATTTAAAGACCCCGGATAGGCTTATCTGGGGTTTTTTAATTGTGGGGGGAGTATCAAGGTCCATTACATCATTAGATAGTAGTGAAAAGAGGAGGGCAGTAATTCTCTATTCAAACCCTCCTAATTATTAAAATTGTATCCGTGGTGTTGAATATTTGTTGCCGATATTATCTGAAAAGATCTTTCAACAATGGATAATACACGGAGAAGTAAAATGGACTCATTCACTTTAGAAGATCGCTTCGATTATCAGCCTTTAACCCATTCCCAAGGTGAAACCTGTCATTTTGGTGTGCGTATTGAGCCTAAACAGTCAGGCGTGCATATTGGTGAATTATCACCTACCTGGCTGCGTACATTAGTAGAGAACGAACAATTAGTGGTACTGCGGGGCTTTGATAGTTTTACGAGTGCAGAAAATTTAACAACATACTGCGCGGCCATAGGTGACATTATGCAATGGCCGTTTGGTGCCGTGTTGGAACTGGTTGAACAACCCGATGCTACCGACCATATCTTTGCTAACAACTACGTCCCCTTGCACTGGGATGGCATGTACCTTAAAACCGTGCCTGAACTACAGGTCTTTCAATGCGTCTCAGCCGTTGGCGAAGGGCAGGGTGGGCGAACCACGTTTTCGAGTACCACCACGGCGTTACGTCTGGCGTCACCCGAAACCAAAGCGCTGTGGCAGCGTGCAACTGGTCAATATCAGCGCGCCGTCGAGCTATACAGCAGCACCGCGCAGGCGCCTATTATCGAGCAACACCCTTACCGCACTCATCCCGTGATTCGTTTTTGTGAGCCGCCGATTGCGGGTGATAAAGAATTCTTGAACCCGTCCACTTATCATTTCTCAGGCATTGAACCTGAAGAGCAAGAGCAATTACTCAGCAGTTTGCAACAAGCCTTATATGATCCACGGGTTCAGTATGCTCACCAATGGCAAAGCGGCGATATTGTCATTGCAGATAACTACTCGTTATTACACGGTCGCGAATCGTATGCCAGCCAGAGTGGTCGTCATCTACGTCGGGTACACATCCATGCTAAACAGCCACTGAATAACCCACATTTGGTGCAGCCGTCATGAAACCACAGCATGTTGATCTCATGATTATCGGCGCGGGGCCTGTTGGTCTGGCCTGTGCCTATCTTGCTCAGCTATCAGGTTTAAGCACCGTCATTATCGATAAATCATCAGGGCCGTTAACGGTAGGCCGTGCTGATGCGCTAAACGCCCGTAGTTTGCAGCTGTTTGAAATTATCGGTTTATTCGATGAGCTTTATCCCTTGGGCAAAACCTGCAATACCAGCTCAGTCTGGTCAAAAGGTAAATTTATTTCACGTCAGTCTACCTGGTGGGATGCTTTAGACGGCTGTTTTCACAAGCACTTTTTAATGATTGGTCAGGCTTATGTAGAACAAGCGCTCGATAATAAGCTCACTGCGCTAAATAACGCCGTGCGCCGCAATACCTCTGTGCAAAATATTGTGCTTGAGGAAGACGGCTGCCTCACCACGCTCTCTAGCGGCGAGATCGTTCGCTCCCGGTATTTGATTGGTGCAGATGGCTCACGATCGTTTGTACGCCAACACTTTGCTATCCCGTTTGAGATCACGCGGCCACAAATTACCTGGGCCGTGATTGATGGTGAAATAGAAACTGATTTCCCAAAAGTACCGGAAATTATTGTTTTCCAGGCAGAAACCGCCGATGTCGCCTGGATACCACGTGAAGGTAAGATTGATCGTTTCTATATCCAGATGGAGAGTGAGGATTTCACGCAACAGCAGGCGATAGATAAAATTAACCATGCTCTGCAACCACACCGTCTGCGCTTCAAGTCTATTGAGTGGTATTCACAATTCTCGGTTAAAGAGTCTGTAGCAGAACACTATATCCTTGAAAATAAATTATTTATCGCTGGTGATGCGAGCCATATTCACTCGGTAAATGGTGGGCAAGGGTTAAATACCGGGTTGGCCGATGCATTTAACCTCATCTGGAAAATCGCGATGATTACCCATCATCATGCCCCCCAAACGCTATTGCAGACTTACGAAACAGAGCGAAAAGCGGTCGCGCTGGAAGTGGTAAAAACGTCAGCGGAACTCGTGCGTTCAACCAAAACCTCAGAGACAGGCACCCATGCCGATGATTACGTCAAGATTGTCGAAAAACGTGCGGGTTACATCACGGGTATGGGCGTTCGCTATGGAACAGGTGGGCGTGTTGGCGAAAGGCTGCATGATTTTATGTGGCGTGATTCTCAATCCAGTCAGCCAAACCGCATTTACTCACATTTAAATTATCGCAATTACAGTTTGCTCATCATTGGCACGGCAGATGTACCGGCATCACTGCCTGATATCGTCAATGTTCTGCACATTGAAGCGGGAAGTAGCCCCTATTCCGATCAATATCTGTTAGTTCGGCCAGATGGCTATATCGCCGCCACCGCTCCTCTCGACCACCCTGCCGCGATCGGTCATTACTTCAGTGACTGGCGAGTTCAATAGAATAAACGTTGCCGGCTCAGTGAGATTGCACTGAGCCGTCTAAAGTGAATGGTTCGGTTTGGCGTGGGGCTTACACTTACATTTCGAGGATCTCTTGAACCCAATCCCCCCAAGATTCACAACCAAGTTGTGACTCAACTGTACCCGGATGAGATGCAAACCACCATTCCTTTACCACTTCATATTCCGAGAGTATAAGGGTGAATGGACGCCAACAACCCATTCTTCCATCTTGATCACATGGATCACTGCCAACCAGGAAGAATTCATTCAGAAAGGGCAAAGGTGGGAAATAGCCAGAAGAACTAATGACACCAAAGATGCCATAAAGCACTTTGGTATTCTCATCTAAAATCCGTTTAGCATTATTAATATTATTAATCGAAATCCATTCATCTGATGTTTACGTTATTGTCATGTTCTTACTAAGTATACGTACCTTGGTTTTCTTACTCGATAGTATTTTTGGATAGTGTTTAGTTATGATGTCGTTCATAAGCTCAACCAATTCCAGGCGTTTGAAGGTCAAATGCGCGGTTCCCTTCTGAAGTAACGAATACTGAAGAATTCATCTTCGTAAGTTTCCTTCGCTGGATTCTCCCGGATATGTTCCATCAATCGCGTAGAGATATTGCCACGGTTGTCAGGGATGGGTTTACCGTTCACTAGGATCGCCACCAGAAGCGACGATTTTACGAGCTTCCTCCCGTTTTAGTCTTGCTTCTGCCAGCGAGATATCAGGATAGACACCGATAGATAATTTTTTCTCTTTCCCTGCAACGCGGTACTTCAAACGCCAATATTTGGCTCCATTCGGCTTTATCAGAAGATAAAGACCTGCGCCGTCAGTGAGTTTGCACTCTTTGTCTTGTGGCTTGGCGGTTTCTATCTGTCGAGCATTAAGTGGCATCGTGGGGGCCCCTAATAGTCATTGAACAAGAAGAGCCCCCATAGAGGCCCCCAACATCGACTTGATTTCCGATATGCTGGGTTGACCTCGATAGAGCTCAGCGACAGAAAATCCTAGTGGTATCAATGAATATAACGGGGTTTTGTTGAATTCGGTAAAATCTGGGAGAACGTAAAATGGTACGCCCTACAGGATTCGAACCTGTGACCTACGGCTTAGAAGGCCGTTGCTCTATCCAACTGAGCTAAGGGCGCATTTCAAAAAGAAATGGCTGTTGCGTGTTACAACAGTGGGCTGGATTATACCCACACGTCCCAGTGAGTCAACGGGTTGGCGCTGGATTTACGCTATACGGTGAATCCCTGTACAACTTTGGCGAATGTCGCTTTTTTGGGTGTGACTTTTTTGCACAATTGCGAGCCTCGTCCACATGAACTACATATAGCAGTGAGAATTTCAGTTTTATCTGCTGGATGCGTTCAGTAATTCTTTTCAAGTTATGATCGGACGTATTCTGCACTCCACGCTGTTGGTACACTATGGCCGCATTCGTTGGGTTTTGGATGAGTGTGGGCTGCTTTCACGTACCGGGTTTATCGCTCGGTCATTTGTGGATCCGCTATTTTGTCGAACTTTGGAACCTTTTGATTTATGAACATTCTTTCATCCGCATTCTTGCGCGTTTGTCTGCTGGCGATGTTGATGCTGCCTGTTGGATATGCAGCAGCGGCGAATGCGGATTCTGATCCTGACCCACAGCCTGCGCAGACCGATGCGCCAGTAAAAATTAATGTTGATGCCGAGTTGGTCAAGCTGCAAAAACAGTTAGATAACATCAAGCAGCAGGTTTCAGGCACCAATAACGACAGCAAATTTGGCGCGTTGAATGACACCACGCAGGAACTGGTGAATAGCGCCAATGAGCTTGCTAATGCGGTGGCACCGCAGCGCGCTCAAATTCAGGCTCAGTTGGATGTTTTAGGGCCTGCGCCAGAACCCGGATCCAGCATTAGTGAAACCAGCGAAGTGACGCGTAAGCGAAACAGTCTGAATACGCAAAAAGCAAAAATGGATGCGCAGAGCGAGCAGATTCAGGCGTTACGCAATGGAGCGTCCAACCTGTCAGCACAAATTGTTACTCTGCGTCGTAATGCGCTGAAAACGCAGTTGGCATTGAATTCCGGTAGCATTCTGGGGGGGCGCTTCTGGGCACCGGTTGTGACTCCGCAGGCCGAAGATGTCCGTCGCCTGAGTGCCTTTCAGGATCAGATAAGCGATGCCTTTACGGTGGCCTGGGAGCCAGACTGGCGTTACGGTTCGGCATTCCTGATTTTGATCGCTATGGTCATGAGCTCGGCAGGGCGCCGGTATATGGAGAAATGTCTGGCCTGGGCGGGAATTAACTGGTTACCAGAAGGGCGCCTGCGGCGGAGTTTTTTAGCTACGGCGTCGGTTATCTCAACTGTGGTCACGATCGGTATTGCGGTAAATCTGATCGATTTTACGTTTACGCGCCACGGTGAGGCTTCTGAACGCGTCGTGTCGTTCCTTGATGCGCTGGTGAGACAGGCTATTTTTTGCTCGATGGTGGCTGGATTAGGGCGAGCGTTCCTTTCGAATCAGCGTCCTTCCTGGCGTTTGCCTGCGATTGCTAACCCCGTCGCAAAAGCCATGAAGCCGTTTCCTGTGGTTGCCGCAGGCATTATTCTGATCTTTGGTTTTATTGAACAAGTGACCGCGACGGTGGGCACATCGGTCGCGGCAACCATTATGGTTAACGGCTTATCTGCGCTGTTTCTCGCATTCACCGCAGGGACGATAGCGCTGAAAAGCGATCAGATTCGTCGGCAGATGGTGCACTCAGGGGAGCAGCCGGAAGCCCGTTCGACGTTATCCGGCGTTATTCATCTTGCGGTCTTGGCAACGGCGTTCTCGATTTTGGTGTCGCTGGTCATCGGTTATATCTCACTGGCCCGTTTTCTGGCGTTCGAGCTGGTGTGGATTGGCATGGTGTTCTCCTGCCTGTATTTGTTCTCAACCTTTATTACTGATATCTGCGAAAGCCTCTTTTCCCCTAACAATGCCAGCGGCAAGCGGATGAAAAATTCGCTTAATCTGGACGACCGTCATCTGGCTCAGGCCACCTTGATTCTGTCGGCCAGCGGCAAAGTGCTTTTAATTTTAATGGCGGCGGTTGCCTTACTTAACGGCACGTTTGGCACCACGACGCCGCTGGAACTGGTGCAAAAAGCCGTTGAAATCTGGGGCGGAAAAGGGCTGGAAACGCTGAGCATTGTGCCTGCGCATCTGGTCAATGCGGTGCTCTTTCTGGTCGTGGGGGTTTATGTTTTACGCTCCTCAAAACGCTGGCTGGAAGATGAGTTCCTTCCTAAAACGACGTTAGAACGCGGAATCCGTGCGTCGCTGGTGACGCTGTTCAGCAACATCGGCTACATCCTGATTATCCTGCTGACGTTGGCGACATTGGGGATTGAATGGAACAAGCTGGCATGGATTGTCAGCGCGCTGTCGGTGGGTATCGGTTTTGGTTTACAGGAGATAGTGAAAAACTTTATCTCCGGCCTGATTTTGTTGACGGAGCGCCCGGTGAAAGTAGGGGACTCGGTCAGCATCAGCGGGGTGGAAGGGGATATCCGGCGGATTAACGTGCGTGCGACGGAAATTCAGCTTGGCGACCGGTCGACGGTGATCGTGCCGAACTCCCAATTTATTTCGCAGAATGTGCGCAATATTACGATGGGGAATCCGTTTGGGGTTGCCACGCTGGCGCTGACGTTCCCGCTGGATATCGATCCCGAAGAAGTCCGGACACTGTTACTGGATGCCTATATTAACCACGATGCGATTCTGGAAACCCCAGCACCGTCAGTGAAGTTTAGCCAGTTGAACCCAACGGGCATGGTGCTGAGCGTAACGGGCTATGTCAGCAGCCCGAGAATGGTATCGGAAGCGAAGAGCGATCTGTTGTTTGCGATTATCAAGCGACTGCGGGAATCTAATATTCCACTGGCCGTACCGCAGAAGATGGTGCTGGAGAACTCAGGGTTTGCCCTGCCTGACGGCATGTCGGGTGAGGATAAATAATGTGCTCAGCCATCCGTTATCCGGCAGTGAACGGGTAACGGATGAACATCGAAGCCGTGCTTACAGGATGTGAAGCGCGGCTATTTTTCCTGCTGTTTAATCATATCGAGATAGATTTCACGCAATCGCTGAGTCATTTTTCCGGGCTTACCGTCGCCGATCGTTTTTCCATCCAGCATTACGACGGGGAGAACCAGCATGGTGGCTGAACTGACAAAAATCTCTTTAGCGTGATACGCCTCTTCCGGCGTAAAAAAGCGTTCTTCCAGCGTAATGCCCTCCTTTTCTGCCAGCTTGAGCAGCGACTGACGCGTAATACCGTGCAGAATAGCGTTGCTGAGTGGGCGGGTCACAACCGTGTTGTCATGCAGGACGATGTAGCAATTGCAGGAACTGCCTTCGGTAATGAAACCGTCTTCAACAAAGAAAGCGTCGTCGGCCTGATTGGCATGGGCATACTCTTTTGCCAGGCTGGCGGCGAGCAGGCTGACGGTTTTGATGTCTCGGCGCTGCCAGCGAATATCCTCGGTGGTGACAACGTGCAGGCCCGTTGTGGCTTTCGGGTTACCGACCAGCGAACGTGCCTGAGTGAATAACACCAGCGTGGATTTGACGTCAGCAGAAGGGAAATAGAAATCACGATCGCCGGCATTGCCACGGCTAAGCTGTAAATAGATCGCGCCTTCTTTCAGATCGTTTTTATTGATCAGCTCATCGTGAATGGTTTTGAGTGCCTCAGGAGTGACAGGCAACGTGAGCGACAGCTCGCGGCAGGAGCGTTGCAGGCGAGTGATATGATCGGCGAAATCAACCAGCTTGCCATCGATGACCGCCGTCACTTCATAGACGGCATCGGCAAACAGGAAACCACGGTCAAATACAGAAATTTTTGCTTCATTTTCTTCTACATACTGTCCATCAACATAAACAAGACGTTGCATCACAACACTCCTTAATAGTTGCTCAATGCAGGTTAACGCGCGTTATCCCCACAATAATGCGTCGGGCGGTAATATTTCGCTACCGTTATAGTGCAACCCGTTAGTACGATCGCGCTGCAAGAGCAGCGGGCCATCCAAATCGACCACGGCGGCGCCTTGCGCGACGACAAACGCGGGTGCCATCGAGAGCGATGTACTCACCATGCAGCCGACCATAATTTTTAAACCTTGTGCCTGTGCGTAGTTGCGCAGGCGTAGGGCTTCCGTTAGCCCGCCGGTTTTATCCAGCTTGATGTTGATCATGTCATAGCGGCCGACCAGAGCGGACAGCGACTGGCTGTCATGGCAGGATTCATCGGCACAGACGGGAATCGGGCGGGGCAAGTCTGCCAGCACATCATCTTTGCCTGCTGGGAAAGGTTGTTCAATCATCGTTACGCCAAGTGCAGCGAGTTCAGGAACCAGCGTCAGATAACGTTCGGTGTCCCATCCCTCATTGGCGTCCACAATCAGACGGGCCAAGGGCGCGCCTTCGCGAACGGCGGCAACTCTGGCCAGATCGTTTGTATCTGCCAGTTTTAATTTGAGAAGGGGACGATGGGCATTGTGTATTGCGGCGTGCCGCATACGATCTGGCGTATCCAGCGATAGGGTATAGGCCGTCTCCAGCGCCATAGGCGAGGGGAGATTCAAACGCTGCCAAATGCGTTGCTGATGCTGTTTGCACTCCAGATCCCAGAGTGCGCAATCCAGCGCGTTGCGCGCCGCACCTGCGGGCAGGATGGTTTGTAGCGTCTCCCGATCTAAACCGTTACGAACGTCGCTGTGCAGTGAGCCAATTTGCGCCATTACGCTGTCGAGGGACTCGCCGTAGCGTGAATAAGGGACACATTCTCCGTAGCCCACCACGTTGCCGGACTGGAGCGCTACCACAACGACATCTGCCTGACGCTTGCTGCCGCGTGAGATGGTAAATGCGCCCTTTATTGGCCAACTCTCGGTGAAATATCGCATCTCGATCATAAGCTTACTCTCGGGTTAACCGTCCTGTGCTTCAGGGGGGTAAGTGCCTTGTTTGCAAGGCCTGAGTGGGTCATCAAGTGTAATGCTTCTTCCCGCGCATATTCTTCATTTTTCGCGATAAGTCGTTAGAAATTGATGGGGCTTCATTGCGGGAGGGAAAAATTTATGAGCGCGGTATCGACAGGGAGAATTATCTGAGATAGCTTGAGTAAGCTCATCACACTTCAGGTTGCATGTACCGCCGTAATCAACAAAAACGGGCTTACTGCGATTTGAGTGATGTTGAGTAGAGTGCCTTTTTACAGGCACTGCGTCGCTCGGACGGTCCGGGCGCTCACGTTAATTTGAGGATGTTATGGCTGATTCTACTTCTCCGCGCCGTTTTACGCGCATCGATCGTCTTCCCCCATATGTATTTAATATCACTGCTGAATTAAAAATGGCTGCGCGTCGTCGCGGCGAAGACATTATTGATTTCAGCATGGGTAACCCTGACGGCCCAACACCTCCTCATATCGTGGAAAAACTCTGTACGGTTGCACAACGCGAAGACACTCACGGATATTCGACCTCCCGAGGTATTCCACGCTTGCGTCGTGCGATCTCCCGCTGGTACGCCGATCGCTATGAGGTTGATATCGATCCTGAAAGCGAAGCGATTGTCACGATTGGTTCCAAAGAGGGGCTGGCGCACCTGATGCTGGCAACGTTGGATCATGGCGATACGGTACTGGTGCCAAACCCTAGCTACCCGATTCATATTTATGGTGCAGTGATTGCCGGGGCGCAGGTTCGCTCTGTGCCGCTGGTGGAAGGCGTCGATTTCTTCAACGAATTAGAACGCGCTATCCGCGAGAGTATCCCGAAGCCGAAAATGATGATTCTCGGTTTCCCGTCGAACCCGACGGCGCAGTGCGTTGAGCTGGATTTCTTTGAACGCGTGGTGGAGTTGGCGAAACAGTACGGCGTGCTGGTGATCCATGATTTGGCCTATGCCGATATCGTGTATGACGGCTGGAAAGCACCATCAATTATGCAGGTTCCCGGTGCGAAGGACATCGCAGTGGAGTTCTTCACGCTGTCAAAAAGCTACAATATGGCGGGCTGGCGTATTGGCTTTATGGTCGGCAACCCTGAGCTGGTTAGCGCACTGGCGCGGATTAAGAGCTACCACGATTACGGCACGTTTACGCCGTTGCAGGTTGCCGCGATCGCCGCGTTGGAAGGCGATCAGCAATGCGTGCTGGATATTGCCGAGCAGTATCGTCAGCGCCGTAACGTGTTGGTTCGCGGTCTGCATGAAGCAGGTTGGATGGTTGATGAACCGAAAGCGTCCATGTATGTCTGGGCGAAAATTCCTGACGCCTATGCGCACCTAGGGTCGCTGGAATTCGCCAAGCGACTGCTGTCGGAAGCGAAGGTTTGCGTCTCTCCCGGCATTGGCTTTGGCGATTATGGCGATACGCATGTTCGATTTGCCTTAATTGAAAACCAGGATCGTATCCGGCAGGCCGTGCGCGGTATTAAGACCATGTTCCGCGCCGATGGCATCTTACCGACGACCAAACCGGTATCAAGCAAGGGCTCCGCAGCTTAATCATCACGGCTCCCAGTCAACTGACTGGGAGCAACATAAACATGCCGTGACAGCGGCTTATCATTTGCTAGAATGCCTACCGTTAATCTCAATCAGGATGAGTTCTTCATGTCGTTATCTCTGTCTAAAATTACTGCGTTAACGCTGCTTTGCGTCACGCTGGCCGGGTGCCAACAAACAGGAACGTCTGCCCAAAAAGGAACGGTGGCAGGCCAGTCTTCTGCGGTAACGGTCTCTCCTAACGATCAACTGAATCAGCTGTCATCACTGGTGGCGGCCACCCGCTATCTGAAATCGAAGTGTAACCGCAGCGATCTCCCCGATGATGCGACGATTGTGAATGTCGCGTTGACTGTGGCGAAACAAAGAGGCTGGAATGTCGCGAGCTATCAGGCTTTACCGCAGCGCAGTGAAAGCCTGTATCAAGGGTTATTAAAAGACAGTACGCCCAAAGAGACGCAGTGTTCGGAATTTAATCGTACGTTGACGCCATTTATTGATGCTATCCGCAGTCACGGTTAAGGCGCAGCGCTTCCACTTTCATCGTCGGCGGAACGTTCATTCTCGTTGAATTTTCCGCCCGGCCAATCCTCCAACGCCTCCAGAATAAACACCTCGCCCTCAACGCTGAAAATGGTCATGTCCTGCTGGATTTGTTCTATGGTCAACCCTTCTATTGGCGAATCGCCCTCACGGAATTGCATACCGTTGAGCGTGACGCTGCGTTTAGCTTCATCTGACGTATAAACGTGTGCGCTGTAGGTCAGCGGGGGAATTTCACCATTGCTGATGGCTGGCAACGGCAGCGTAGTCCTTTTCTCTGACGGTGCAGGCGTATCGACATGGGCTTCTTCTTGATGAGGTGTCGCCGCAGGCGTTGCTGGCGTTTGTTCCTCTGCTGCAGGCAAGGTCGCGGCTTGAACTGCTAAAGCGGTCGTGGGAGACGTAGGGTTCCCCCAGCGCTGATGGCTGAACCAGCCAAGTGCGATAAAAAGCAGAGCATAAATAATCATCAAATACCCAGGCATGGGGTATTTGGTAAGCAGCGCTGGCTGTGTGTGTGTCGGTGCGTCCGTTGCGTTATCCACGCGCTCATCCTTCATTTTTAGGGCATATTTGGGGTCGTGTAGCATCACATCATAAACGAAAGTGAGGTGAGTAGGATGGTGCCGTCTGCCTTATTTTGCAAAAAATAGAAAGAGCCAGAAAACTGAATCTCTCGGTTATGTGACAGTTCCTCCATTTTGATTAAAAACTATTACAATCATAATAATCACAGATGGAATCTTGATGCCGGTCGCAAAAAAAACGTGCGAATTTGCTTTAATGAAACCACGTTTTACCCTTGTAGGTATAACGTTTCTTTTTGGTTTTTTATAGTCAATAAATGTGGAGGCGCCATAATCAGTTAATTAACCATCCAGAGTGTTAAATCGGCAGTTTTATTATGTGGTTTTTACTACAGGTATTGCGCTGCTTTTTTATCAATAAGGGATGTATCGAACTACCGCTAAATGACGAATAAAAGCAATTTTAAAGTATGCGATTAATATCGCAGGTTTTTATGCGGATTTATTTTTCTATTTTGATAATTAAAAAATACTGAGGGATAAAATGTTTAGAGCGGTTATTGGGACTGGTCGTTTACGCACCTGTGCGGTAGCTATTGTCTTTTCTGGGCTCGTACTTTCTGGGTGTGATAATAGTCAGCAGCCAGTGGCAGAAGCGGCGCCGCCAGATTTACAGGTGAAAACGGCACCGTTTGGCTGGACTGCACAATATCAGAATACGGATGGTAAATTTTATGCAACGACGGGGGGCGAAGGCGCACATGAAAATAGCATTTATGTCGTGACCAGCCGCCAGGAATTAAAAGATGCGTTAAATAATATACGCAGCCCTCTTTATATCGCAGGCGATGCCGATGCGGAGTTGAAGGCAAAATTAGAACCCAAAATTATCTACTGGCAAGGCACTATCCGCGGCGATGATTTAGGTAATGGACGCTATGCGGATGCTGAGTATTATAAAACTAAGCCGAATAAAACAACGTTTGATTTTGATTTATATGTCAAAGCGTTCGATCAGGATTATATGGCGCAGTTGAAAGCGACGGCGGATGCGGGTGGCAGCGATGCGGCGGCGGCTAGCGCTGAACTTAGCCTGCTTAAGAAGCAAAATGGTCAACGTTCGCAGTATGCCAACAACCAGAAGGCGCAGATTCAATTTCAGGTACCACCGAATACCACTATTTTAGGCGTGGGTAGCGAAGCGAAGCTGGTGGAAGGCTATTTATCCCTCAACACCTTAAGCCACACGTTTGGCAAAACGGATAACAGCAACATCATTATCCGTAATATTACGTTCCAGGCTCCGCGCGATTTTGCCCCGGCCTGGGATGCCAGCGACGGTGATAAAGGAAACTGGAATGCCCGTTATGATGCGGTATCGATTAATGCCAGCAAAAATGTCTGGGTTGATCACTGCACCTTTACGGATGGTGAACATCCTGACTATCAGGAACCAGTGTTATTTGGCAAACATATCCAACGCCACGATGGTTTGCTGGATATCGAAGATGGGGCCGACTACCTGACGATTTCCTACAACATTTTCGCCCAGCATGACAAAACGGTATTAATTGGCTCTGGTGATGGTGATAAAGGGGAATACCGAATCACTTTTGAAGGGAATTTATGGGACAACAGCGTGCAGCGTTCGCCGCGAGTGCGCTTTGGTCAGGTGCATTTGCTCAATAACTACCATCGTGGGGCAACGGATACGAATTACCCTATTCTTTATGCCATTGGGATGGGGTTCGATTCATCCATTCTTTCCGAAAGTAACGTGTTTAATTTCCAGGGCGGCGGCGCGGATGAAAAGCTGATTATTGGCGCCTACAAGGGAAGCAAATTTAAAGACAACGGCTCCTGGTTCAATGGCAACCCGGCAAGTAATTTGAATCAAATCGCATTAGACAAATGCAGCACATTGCAAGACGCCGAGAAGGCCGCCGCTACGAATTCTGGCAAAGCAGTACCCGCATGGGCGCTGGAAACCTGCACCAATGAATTGGAATGGAGTCCGCCTTATGCGTACAGCGCCGGGAAATCCATCGCCGCCGTTGAGAAATATGTGCTGGAAAATGCCGGGGCGGGAAAACTGGAGATTACGCTGCCGTAGTTATCTGATCTCATTCATTATTTTTTATTTAACTTTTCATCTATAAACCCTCTGCCCGATGTCTATCGTCCTGTGGCACGATCCTACCGCAGGGAGAGAGGCGTCGGGCGAAATAATAGTAAAAATACAGGAAATGTTATGACTGACTTTTTACCTCGTACTCGCCTTACGCTCTGCGCGACACTTGTTCTGAGCAGCCTGATTGCCGGATGCAGCGATAGCGACTCAACGCCGAATGTGGGCGTTGATCGTTCTGCTGCGCCACAAAATCTTAAAGTGCCGACGCTGGCCTATGATGACAGTAGCGTGGTACTTGCCTGGGAAAAACCGACCAAACCTGCTGCGGGTATTAAGGATTACCGTGTCTATATGAATGGAACCTTGCTGGGCGGCACGATTGATAACCAAAACACCCATTCGCCCGCCAAGCCTTATATCGATAATTTCTACAATGCGATTGATACTGATAACTGGCATGTCCGCGTCAGCTTTCATAATTTTAAGGTGACGAATCTGTCGCCGGAAACGGAATATCGCTTCACGGTGCGCGCGCTTTATGACGACGGCAAAGAATCCGTAGATAGTGAAACCGTCGTGCAGAAAACGACGGCGACGCCAGCTGCACTGAATGTAACCAACTACGGTGCGAAAGGGGATGGCCTAGCCAACGACACGCTGGCGATTCAGAAGGCAATTGACGATTGTACACCAGCCGCGTATCCGAAAGGGTGTAAAGTCGTGGTTGAAGGGGGAACGTTTAAAACCGGCGCGCTGTTCCTGCATAGCGACATGACGTTTGAAGTCGCGAAAGGGGCTACGTTACTGGGGTCGGCAAATGGCGACGATTACCCGCTCGCTCGCGGCTATTATCTCTACCCTTACACTTCACCTCAATTACCTAAGCGCCCACCGTCACTGATTAACGTGCTGGAAGCCGACGATCGGGGCAATAGCCATGCAGGTACATTTAAAAATATCCGTATCGTCGGGCAGGGTACGATTGATGGCAATGGTTGGACGCGTGGCATCAAAGCCAGCGATACAAACATTACTGAAATTGATGAATTAAAGAATGAATTGCCGCTCTACCGTGCGAGCAAAGCGACCAATGTTGGCAGTGACGGTATTCTGGCAAAAGACCAAACGGCAAAAGCTGTTAATGAAGGCATGTCACTGGATGAGGCGTACAAAAACCGACGCTCTAGCCTGATGACGCTGCGCGGCGTGAGTAACATGTATCTGGAAGGGCTGACGATTCTGAACCCGGCTTACCACGGTGTAATGGTGCTGGAATCCGAAAATGTGGCGATGAATGCGCTGGTGCACACGACGTATGATGCGAATAATGCAGACGGTATTGAATTCGGCAACAGCCAAAACGTCATGGTATTCAATAACTTTTTCGATACGGGTGATGACAGCGTAAACTTTGCGGCAGGGTACGGCGCCGAGGTGGCGACGCTGGGGCAAAAAGCGCAGAGCGGTGCCTGGATCTTCAATAACTACTTCCGTCGCGGACACGGTGCGGTGGTCACGGGTAGCCATACTGGTGCCTGGATTGAAAAAATTGTTGCTGAAGATAACGTCATGAATAAGACGGATGTTGGCCTGCGCATGAAGAGTCGACCCTATTATGGTGGCGGCTCGCGTGACGTGGTATTCCGTAATAACGCGATGCGTGATATTGTCAACGAGCCGTTCGTGTTCACGATTAAATATAAAGCGGACGTGAACGATACCCAGCCTGCCGCCGAACCTGCACAGTTCCGTGATGTGACCGTTTCCAACGTCACGGTGGATGGTTCAGCGAAGAAAAACAGTATTCTGGTCGATGGGATGACCGTCGCTGAGATGGCTGATGCATATAAGTTTTCTTTCGAACGTGATGCTTATCATCAAGGCTTGCATTTTGAGAATGTAAAATTCAGAAGTGTAAAAGCCACGGACATTACGTTCCTGAAGAACAGTGATTTTAAGAATGTCATTTTTGAGAATGTACCGGGAGCCTGGAATTTCGGTCATATTGAAAATATCAGGCTCGAAGACCGTGTAAATAATGATGCCGCGCTGACGACCAGCGGTGATGAAACCATCACCCGGGAAGCCGCAACGGAATAAGGCATTTTCCCCACGCCTATGGGCGTGGGGAATATTATGGATGATTACCTATGGCACGATTGCAAGCTTTCAAAGAACCGTCTTTTAATTCGTTGGTTGCCACTTTTCGGTCACTGCCAGCTCCGCTGATTCGACGTATCGTGTTGGGGCTGATTTTGCTGCTGATTTGCCAGCAGTTGGCCGTCTTGACCTGGCGTTTTCTCCTGCCTGAAGATTCGCGCCTTGTCGGCGTGGCGGTCACGCCTGCCCAGGCAAAAGAAAAGCCCGCTACGCCGGGCGACTTTACCCTGTTTGGCCATGCTCCCGATGCGGATGCCTCTGCGGTTAATGATGCCGCGCTGTCCGGTGATATTCCGCTGACATCGTTAAATATTAGCCTGACTGGGGTTCTGGCGAGTGAAGACGCCAAGCGTTCGATTGCCATCATCGCTAAAGATAGTCAGCAATACAGTCGCAACGTCGGCGATGCCATTCCGGGCTATGAAGCCAAAATTGTGACTATCTCTGCCGATCGTGTCGTGCTTCAGTATCAGGGGCGCTATGAGGCGCTGCATTTGTATCAGGAAGAAAAGGCGGCTGACGCGCCGCCGTCTGCTGGCGCATTTAGCCAGGTGAAAGAGGAAATACAAAAAGATCCCTTCTCGGCGCAGGACTACCTCACCATTTCTCCCGTCACGGAAGAAGACGTACTGAAAGGATATCAGTTAAACCCCGGCAAAAATCCCGATCTTTTCTACCGCGCAGGCTTGCAGGATAACGATCTCGCTGTGTCATTAAACGGCATGGATTTACGCGATGCGGATCAAGCACAGCAGGCGATGGCGCAACTGGCAGGGATGAGCAAATTTAATTTGACCGTCGAGCGTGATGGTCAACAGCAGGATATATATCTGGCACTGGATGGAGACCACTAATTTGTTTAGCAAGGGACAGGGATTTTTTAAGCGTCAGGTTTTTTCAAAACATAAAAACCAATGGCTTGAGCAGGTACGCCGCAAGAGCATGTTATTGCTCAGCGGGAGCGTTTTGCTGATGGCGTCATCATTGGCGTGGAGCGCTGAATTCTCCGCCAGTTTTAAGGGCACGGATATTCAGGAGTTTATTAATACCGTCAGTAAGAATTTGAATAAGACAGTCATTATCGATCCATCGGTCAGCGGAACGATTACCGTACGTAGCTATGACATGATGAATGAAGAACAGTATTACCAGTTCTTCCTGAGCGTGCTGGATGTCTATGGATTTACCGTTATTCCGATGGATAACAACGTCCTGAAAATCATTCGCTCGAAGGATGCGAAATCAACGTCTATGCCGCTGGCGACTGACGATCAGCCGGGCATTGGCGATGAAGTCGTGACGCGCGTCGTGCCAGTGAACAACGTCGCCGCTCGCGATCTGGCGCCGCTGCTGCGTCAGTTGAACGACAACGCCGGTGCCGGGAGCGTGGTGCATTACGAACCGTCGAACGTGCTGCTGATGACTGGCCGCGCGGGTGTGATCAAGCGGCTGATGACGATAGTCGAACGGGTTGATCAGACGGGCGATCGGAATGTGACCAGCATACCGCTGTCTTACGCTTCCTCAACGGAAGTGGTGAAGATGGTGAATGAACTGAACAAGATGGATGAGAAATCCGCCTTGCCGGGGATGCTGACCGCCAATGTGGTGGCGGATGAACGGACCAACTCGGTGCTGGTACGCGGTGAGCCGAATTCGCGCCAGCGCGTGATTGATATGATCAAACAGCTCGATCGCCAGCAGGCGGTGCAGGGCAACACCAAAGTTATCTACCTTAAATACGCGAAAGCGGCCGATCTGGTCGAAGTGCTTACTGGCGTTGGCGACAGCATCCAAACCGACCAGCAAAATGCGCTGCCCGCGCTGCGCAAAGACATTTCGATTAAGGCACACGAGCAAACCAACTCCCTGATTGTGAATGCTGCGCCTGACATTATGCGCGATCTGGAACAGGTGATTGCACAACTGGATATCCGCCGTCCACAGGTATTAGTCGAAGCGATTATCGCGGAAGTTCAGGATGCCGATGGCATGAATCTGGGCGTGCAATGGGCGAATAAAAATGCCGGGACAACGCAGTTCACGAACACCGGGCTACCGATCACGACAATGATGGCGGGGGCGGATCAGTTCCGACGCGATGGAACGCTTGGCACAGCAGCGACAACGGCGCTTGGCGGTTTCAACGGGATTGCCGCGGGTTTCTATCAGGGCAACTGGAGCATGTTGCTGACGGCGCTGTCCAAAAACAGTAAGAACGATATTCTGGCGACGCCCAGTATCGTGACGCTGGACAATATGGAAGCGACGTTTAACGTCGGTCAGGAAGTGCCGGTATTGGCCGGTTCGCAGACGACATCCGGCGACAACGTTTTCCAAACGGTGGAACGTAAAACGGTCGGTATCAAACTGAAAGTGAAGCCCCAAATTAACGAAGGTGACTCCGTTCTGCTGGAAATCGAACAGGAAGTCTCCAGCGTGGCAGATGCGGCGTCCAGCAGCAGCACCGACCTGGGGGCAACATTCAATACGCGTACTGTTAATAACGCGGTACTGGTCAGCAGCGGTGAAACCGTGGTGGTGGGCGGCTTGCTGGATAAAAGTACCAATGAATCTGCGAGTAAGGTGCCTCTGTTGGGCGATATTCCCGTGTTGGGATATTTGTTCCGTTCCAACAGCACGGAAACGAAAAAGCGCAACCTGATGCTGTTTATCCGTCCTTCCATTATTCGCGATCGCAGCCAATATCAGAGCGCCTCTGCCAGTAAGTATCATTCGTTCAATGCTGAAGAAAAGAAACAGCAAGAGGCGAATGGCGGGAAGGCTAATCTGCTGGATAACGATTTATTGCGCTTGCCGGAAGGTGGGAACGCCTATACGTTCCGTCAGGTTCAGTCCTCTATTGTGGCGTTTTATCCGGCGGGCGGGAAATGAGTGACGTCGCCTCCCAGATTATAGAATTACGCCCCATACTGCCGTTTGCCTATGCACGATCGCAGCAAATTTTGCTGTTGCAGCGGGAAAACGATGAGAGTCTACAGACAATTTGCGTCGCGCAAACCCCGCCCGCCGCCTTGCTGGAGGCGCGTCGGATTGCGGGCCGTTCGCTTAAGATTGAGCGCGTGACGGAAGACGAGTTTGAGCGGCAATTAGTCATTAGCTATCAGCGCGATTCAGAAGAAGCGCGCCGTCTGATGGAAGACATCGGCAATGAGATGGATTTCTATACGCTGGTGGAAGAACTGCCAGACAGCGACGATTTGCTCGATGCCGATGATGATGCGCCGATTATTCGCCTGATCAATGCGATGCTAACTGAAGCGATTAAGAATAAAGCGTCGGATATTCATATCGAAACGTATGAGCGCTATTTGCTGATCCGTTTCCGCGTCGACGGTGTACTGCGTGAAATCCTGCGTCCACAGCGTAAGCTGGCGTCGCTGCTGGTATCGCGTATCAAGGTCATGGCGAAGCTGGATATTGCGGAAAAACGTATCCCGCAGGATGGACGCATGGCGTTACGAGTGGGGGGACGGGCGATTGACGTTCGTGTCTCGACGTTGCCGTCGAACTACGGTGAACGTGTCGTGCTGCGTTTGCTGGATAAAAACAGCGTTAAGCTCGATCTTGAACTGCTGGGCATGTCGGAACGCAATCGTCAGCGGCTGGACAGCCTGATCCATCGTCCACATGGCATTATTCTGGTCACCGGTCCGACAGGATCGGGGAAAAGTACCACGCTGTACGCGGCGCTCAGCCGCCTGAATGCCTCGGAACGTAACATCATGACGGTGGAAGATCCCATCGAGTATGAGCTGGAAGGCATTGGGCAAACGCAGGTTAATACCAAAGTGGATATGACGTTTGCCCGCGGGCTGCGTGCCATTCTGCGTCAGGACCCGGACGTCGTGCTGGTAGGTGAAATTCGTGATGGTGAAACGGCGCAGATTGCCGTGCAGGCATCGCTGACCGGTCACCTTGTGTTATCCACACTGCATACCAATAGCGCGCTAGGCGCGCTGTCTCGTTTGCAGGATATGGGCGTCGAACCTTTCCTGCTCTCAACCTCTCTGCTGGGCGTGCTCGCACAGCGTCTGGTCAGAACGCTGTGTTCTGACTGTAGCCAGCCGCATCCGGTTGATCCGGTTCAGGCCGCACAGATGGGGATTGCGCCCGGTACGCTGCTGCATAACCCCGTGGGCTGCCCGCAGTGTAGTTATACCGGCTATCGAGGGCGTATCGGCATTCATGAACTGGTGTTGATCAATGACGACGTCCGCGCGGCGATCCACCGCAGTGACGGCGAAATGGCGATTGCGCAGATTCTGGGGGAAAGTCGCACCACTATCCGTCAGGACGGGTTGGAAAAGGTACTGGCGGGGCTCACGACCTGGGAAGAAGTGATCCGCGTAACCAAAGAGGAATGATATGGCACAGTACCACTATCAGGCGCTGGATGCGCAGGGGAAAAAATGCCGTGGCACTCAGGAGGCCGACTCTGCCAGACAGGCACGCCAGCTACTGCGAGAGCGCGGACTGGTGCCGCTGTCGGTTGATGAAGGCCGCGGTGATCAGCAGAAATCTGGATCTCCGGGGTTCTCCCTCCGCCGTAAAATTCGTATCAGTACCTCAGATTTAGCACTGTTAACTCGCCAGTTGGCGACGCTGGTGGCGGCGTCGTTGCCGCTGGAAGAAGCGCTGGATGCGGTGGCGAAACAGAGCGAAAAGCCGCATCTGAGCCAGTTGATGGCGGCGGTGCGCAGTAAGGTCATGGAAGGACATTCACTGGCCGATGCCATGAAGTGTTTTCCCGGCAGCTTTGAGCGACTGTATTGTGCGATGGTCGCCGCAGGCGAGACCTCTGGTCACCTTGATGAAGTGTTGAATAGGCTGGCGGACTACACCGAGCAGCGCCAACAGATGCGCAGCCGCATCCAGCAGGCGATGATCTATCCCTGCGTGCTAACCGTCGTCGCGATTGCTGTGGTCAGCATTCTGCTGTCTGTCGTGGTGCCGAAAGTTGTCGAGCAATTTATTCATATGAAGCAGGCGCTGCCGCTTTCAACGCGTGTTTTGATGGGGATGAGCGATGCCGTGCGTACGTTCGGGCCGTGGGTGGTGTTGGCGCTGCTGGCCGCGTTTATGGCGTTGCGCGTGATGCTGCGGCAAGAAAAGCGGCGTATCAACTTTCATCGACGCCTGTTGCATTTACCGCTGCTCGGCCGTATTGCTCGCGGCCTGAATACGGCACGTTACGCGCGGACACTCAGTATTCTCAACGCCAGTGCGGTGCCGTTGTTGCAGGCGATGCGTATTAGCGGCGATGTGATGAGCAATGACTATGCCCGCCATCGGCTCTCTCTGGCGACGGATGCGGTACGAGAAGGTGTCAGTCTACATAAAGCGCTGGAACAGACGGCGCTCTTTCCCCCGATGATGCGTCATATGATCGCCAGCGGTGAACGCAGCGGCGAGCTGGACAGCATGCTGGAACGGGCGGCGGATAATCAGGATCGGGAATTCAGTTCGCAAATGACGCTGGCACTGGGGTTATTTGAACCTCTGCTGGTGGTCAGCATGGCGGCGGTGGTGTTGTTTATCGTACTGGCGATTCTACAACCGATTCTGCAACTGAATACGTTAATGAGTTCGTAAGAGAACCAACAATTGAACGAGGAAAAGTAAGGATGCAACAGTCTCAGCGTAGTTGTGGACAGAATAGTTGTGGACAGCATGGTTATGGCCAGCGTGGTTTTACCCTGTTGGAAATTATGGTGGTTATCGTCATTCTCGGCGTACTGGCGAGTCTGGTGGTGCCCAATCTGATGGGGAATAAGGAAAAGGCGGATCGACAAAAAGCCGTCAGCGATATCGTGTCTCTCGAAAGCGCACTTGACATGTACAAGCTGGATAACAACCGTTACCCGTCCACCGAGCAGGGGCTGAAAGCGCTGGTGACGAAGCCGACGGTGCAGCCGGAACCGCGTAACTACCCCGCCGATGGCTATATTCGCCGCCTGCCGCAGGATCCGTGGGGCACGGAGTATCAACTGTTGAACCCCGGTCAGCACGGTAAGCTGGATATCTTCTCTCTGGGGCCAGATGGCATGCCGGGAACGGAAGATGATATCGGCAACTGGAATCTGGATAAAAAATAAAGGCATGGGGCGATATGCCCGTCTTTATAAGTGACGGTTGCAGATGGAGTTGTGGATAGTTGCTATCAATGGCGGCGGGAAAAGGACGGCAAAAGCGCAATGAAGCGGTCAACGAGGAAGCAGCAGGGGTTCACCCTGCTGGAAATGATGCTGGTCGTGTTGCTGGCTGGCATCGCGGCTGGCATGGTGGTCATGGCGTTTCCTCCCGAGCGCCAGAATGACAGCGCGTGGCAGTTGGCTCGTTTTCAGGCGCAGTTAGAGTTTGCCGCAGAAAGCAGTCAGATTAACGAATACATGTTGGGTGTTCGCATCTATCCCGATCGCTGGCAGTTTTATCAACTCCAACGGCCCGCTGCATCGGAAGGTGTGCCGATTTCAAGTGGCGATCGCTGGCAGGGCTACAAGTGGCAGCCGTGGCAACCGCATCGGGTGAGCACAACGGCAACGCTGCCCGATGCATTACGGCTTGAGCTATTGCAGGCCGATGGGCAAAAAGTGGATAAAACGCAGAGTGGCGACGACCCCGATATCCTGATTTTGCCCGGCGGCGAAATCACGCCTTTCCGTCTGCTCGTTAAGTCTAAAGACAAAGCGCTCTCGAATTGGCTCCAGGTGGATGGTACCGGACGATTTTTGACGTCGATGAGTCAGGGTAAGAAACGATGAAACGACAGAAAGGGATGACGCTGGTGGAAGTGCTGGTCGCGCTAAGCGTTTTCGCGCTGGCAGGTATTGCAGTGTTGCAAACGACAGCCAGACAGGCAAGCAGCCTGAGCCGGCTGGAAGAGAAGACGTTTGCTGGCTGGGTGGCGGAAAACCAGCAGGTGCAACTGCGGTTGGAGCAGCGCTGGCCGGAAGCATCGTGGGTGAGAGGCGAAACGCAGTTTGCGGGCATGCGCTGGCATTGGCGTTGGCAAGGCGTAGAGACGGGTGACCCTCAGACCAAAGCGCTGGATGTGGAAGTGCGGCGTAATAAAGATGCCTTTGCCGCTGATGCTTCGCTGCGCACCTATGTGGTGAAGCAATAATGTTTAATAAAACAGGGATATGTAGTCAAACAAGACGGAGTCGAGAGACAGCACGGCAGCAACGCCAGCAGGGGTTTACGCTGCTGGAGATGATTCTGGCGATCGCGATCTTTGCCGCGCTGAGCCTCAGCGCGTTTCAGGTGCTGAACGGCGTGATGCGTAACGATGAAATTTCGCAGCGCAAGGCCGAACGTCTGGCCGAAATACAGCGCGCCTTTTCACAAATGGACAGCGATTTCTCTCAGATGATCGCACGCGGCAGCAGGGGAAGTACCTCGATATTTTACGCCGGTCGCGATCAGTTAAAAAGCGATGACTGGGGCGTCAGTTTTATGCGTAATGGCTGGCAGAACCCGTTTGGCATACTGCCGCGCTCTGAACTTCAGCCTGTGGCCTATCGGCTGCGGGAACACACTCTGGAACGGTTAACCCACGCGATGCCTGACCCGATTGAGGGGCTCGATCCCGGTGTAAAACCGCTTCTCACGCAGGTCGACGGTTTCCGCCTGCGCTTTTTCAGCAATAAAACCTGGCGAGATCGCTGGGATAACAGTACGCAATTGCCACAAGGGATCGAAGTGGTGCTGACCTTAAGGGATTACGGAGAAATGTCGCGTATGTTCTTGATTACCACCGGACCGGTTAAATGAGGTCGCGTCAGCGCGGCGCGGCGCTGCTGGTGGTGCTCCTGATTCTGGCATTAATGGTGACGATTGCCGCGGTGATTACGGAACGTACAGGTAAAGCGTTTTTGCGTACCGAAAGTCATTTGAGCCGCCAGCAGGCGAAATGGTATGCCTTGGGGGCGGAAACGCTAAGCGGGCAGATATTACTGCGCGACGCGCGGAATATGCCGGGGCGCACGTTTGTCGGGCAGAACTGGTCGCAGCCGGGGCACCGTTTCCCAGTGGACGGTGGGGAAATCATCGGCCAGATTAGCGATGCGCGCACCTGCTTTAATGTGAATGCGATCAATCAAGGCGTGGATAACGAAAGCATGCTGGTGAAGACACCTTATCCCGCGCAGGTTTTCCGTTTGCTATTGAAAAATCTGGGCGAAGATGCGGATCGTGCAGAAAAAATCACTGCGGCGGTGCGCGACTGGATTGATGCGGATAACTATCCGTCGGCGAACGGGGCAGAAGATGATGTCTACGCTACGCTGCCAGTGCCTTATCGTACGGCCAATCAGAGAATGAGTGAAATTAGCGAATTACGCGCGGTTTATGGCATGGACAGCGATCTCTATCGCCGTTTGCTGCCCTATGTCTGCGCGCTGCCGGTGGATGCGATGTCGATTAATATCAACACATTAACTGAGTTTGATGCCCCGTTATTATCCGCCCTGTTCCTGAATGAAATGACGATGTCGCAGGCGAAAGCGCTGGTGCAGCAGCGGCCTCGTACGGGATGGGCTGGTCTTGAGGTCCTGCAACAAACCGGGTTATTGCCCCCGAATAGTAAAAATACCGCGCAGCGAGTGCTGGCAGTGAAAAGTGAATGGTTCTTTGTAAAACTCCAGGTGCGTGTTGGCGACAGTGATTTTCATCAGCGCAGCTTGCTTCATCTGAGTGGACAAAAGGTACAGGTCGTGCAGCGGCAATATGGAGGATATAGGACGGTGAATCCATGAAAATAGCGGGAAAATGGAAGCGAAAAGCCGCGAAAGCCCCATTAAATCGAGGTTCGGTTGTTCGACATCCGTGCCTCATTGTGCGTCTTCCGGTAGAGGAACTGGGAGACATTGAATGGCAGGTGCGTTCATCCAATGGGGAAAGTGTACTGAGTCAGGGGCGCGGTAGCGTAGAGCAGGTTCGGCAGGCGCTGGCGGCGTATCCGTCCGTGACTTTCACCCGCGTTCTGGTTCCGGCAACGGACGTGACGTTTTATGCCCTGACGCTACCCCGTCAGGCTCGGCGTCAGTTAACGCAAGTCGTGCCGTTTATGTTGGAAGACCAACTAGCAACGGAAATTGAAAAGCTGCATTTTGCCGTGCTGGAAATTCATGGCGATGATGGCACGGTCGCTGTAGTGGAAAAAAACCGGATGCAGCGCTGGCTGGCGCAGTGTGATGCACTGGGGCTCAGCGTCGATACCTTATTGCCCGATGCCCGTGTATTGCCGAGGCATCAGGATGGCTGGAGCGCGTTGCAGCATGATGACATGTGGCTATTTCGCCAACCGACGGGCCATGCCATGGCGGCGGAATCCTCCTGGTGCGGTGACTTACTGAAAGCATCTATGCCGCTGCCTGCGATATACAGCTACAGCGCTGCATCGGTCGGCGGTGAGCTATCGCAGTACGACTGGCAGGAGGAGGGCGAATGGAAAACGCAGCCCGCAACGGATCTCTTCACGCTGGCGGCAACGGCGCAGCTACCTGCTTCGGTCGATCTGCGGCAAGGCGATTATGCACCGGAGAAAGCCTGGCAAAATACCCTGCTACCGTGGCGCGGCGTCGGGATCGCTTTTGCCTGTTACCTTCTGCTGGTCGTGGCGGATGCTGGCTGGGCACACTATCAGCTTTATCAGCAGGCTGAGCATTGGCGGCAGGAAAGCGTTCGCGTCTATCGGCAGATTTTCCCTTCCGAGACGAATGTCGTTAACCCACGCGCGCAGATGCAGCAGCACCTGCAACGTACGGCAGCCGGAGGGGCGGGGAAAGGGCTACTGGAGCAATTGAATCCCTTACAGCAACTGATGACGCAGAATAGCGCCATCAAAATTCAGTCGCTGTCTTACGACGGTTCCGCTGGCGAATTCCGGCTGGCGTTGCAGGCCACGTCGTATCAGGAATTAGAGCAGTTTCAGCAGCAGGCTGCCGCTTATTATCAGGTTCAGGCGGGGGAGATGCGGCAGGAAAACGATCGAGTTGAAGGCCGCTTAACGTTAAGGAGCCAGCAATGAATGAATTACGACAACGCTGGCAGGCGATGAGCCAGCGCGAGCGCCAACTGATGGTCGTGTGTGCAGCGGTGCTCCTGCTCTGCCTGGTGTATTACGCTATTTTTCAGCCGTGGCAACTGCGGGAAGAACAGTGGGAGCGTACGATTTCTCGCGAGCAGCAGACCGTCAACTGGATGCAGAAACAGGCTTCATCGATTCCGCAGGGCAATCAGGCGCAGGGGGAAAACAGTCAGCGTAATGTCAGTCTGCCGATTTTGATTTCGCAAAGTACCAAACGTTACGGGCTGACGGTTGTACGCTTGCAGCCGCAGGGCAATCAGGCGTCAGTGACGCTGGCCCAGAGCGATTTTAATAGCCTGCTGCGCTGGCTGAGCGAACTAGAACAGAAAAACGGTGTGAAAGTGCTGTCGCTGGATGTGAATGCCGTCGAGCAAAGCCCTGGAATAGTGGATGTGACCAGACTGATGCTGGAACGGGCGGATGAAGCTTAAATCCGGCATCGGCGCAGGTGTCGCTTTGGTTCTGGCCTATGGGCTGTTCCTGACGTGCTATGCGCCTGCCCGCTTGCTCACGGCGGTACCGCTGCCGACCGGAATGGTGGTCGCAGAAGCTGCCGGAACGCTATGGCAGGGGAACCTGCAACGGTTTAGCTGGCGCACGTTAACGTTGGACGACGTGCACTGGAATATCACCTTCTCGGGTTTTATGCCTGCGTTAGAAATTGCCTTCCACAATCCGGAAGGCATTGAAGGCCGCGGGATTATTCGTGGTTGGCAGCAGCCGCAGTTTTATCAATGGCAGCTGTCTGTACCCGCGGGCTATTTATTCAGCCGCATGCGTTTTATCGTGCCAATCGGGGCAGAAGGCAACGTGCAGTTGAACCTGCAAGAAGCGACGGTCGACCGTTCTGGCTGCCAGTCGCTGGATGCCAATATAACCTGGCCGGGCGCGCGGGTGAAAACCCCGCTGGGTGGGCTCGTGCTCGCGACCCCTCAGGCTACGTTACGCTGCCAGCAAGGGGCGCTTGAGGCGAACCTGCGGCAGACCTCCTCGCATCTGCAATTGTCCGGCAAGGGCAGCGTCACCCCGAAAGGTGAATACCGTTTTACGGGGCAACTGAGTAGCGGAAACGACTTACCCGCGACCATGAAAAAATTACTGGCGACCACGGGAAAAGCGGATGAACAAGGTGCCAGAACGCTGAGTTTTCAGGGACGCCTGTTGTAACAGGGATGGGCGTTATAAGAGAAACGATCGTTGCCATCGCAGTGTAGCCGACTGCAAAACATGAGCCGCTAACTTATCTCTTTTCTTTATCAACAATCAGGGACTAACGTGGACGATTTAAGGGAATTCGCGCAGGTGTTTCCGGCATGGTGGTATGGTGCGCTGGGCGTATTGGGATTGATTGTTGGCAGCTTTCTGAACGTCGTGATTTATCGCTTGCCGATCATGTTGGAACGGCGCTGGCGGCAGGACATCGATCTGCAAACGGGCATGACCGATTCCGGGCAGGTTACGCGCTACAACTTGTGGTGGCCGCCTTCGTCTTGCCCACACTGCCAGCAGACTATTGCGGTGAAGGATAACATCCCGTTATTCAGTTGGCTGTGGCTGCGCGGTCGTTCCCGCTGTTGTCATCAACCGGTGTCTGTGCAGTATCCGCTGGTGGAAGTCATCACCATGCTGGTTTTTCTGGCTGCGGGGCTGCTGTGGCTGCCCGGTATGGCGCTGTGTGCGGCGTTAATCCTGCTGTCCTTTCTGGTGGTGCTGACCGTTATTGATATAAAAACGCTGCTGCTGCCGGATGTGCTTACGCTGTCGCTGCTGTGGATAGGGCTGCTGTTTAATCTGTCGGAAACGTTTGTCCCATTAAGTGATGCCGTGGTAGGGGCGATGGCGGGCTATTTGTCTCTGTGGCTACTTTATTGGGTATTTAAATATACCACTGGCAAAGAAGCGCTGGGGTACGGTGATTTTAAGTTACTGGCCGCGCTGGGAGCCTGGCTAGGCTGGCAGGCATTGCCGAATCTGGTTTTGGTGGCGGCGCTGAGCGGACTGGTCGTGACGCTTATTTGGCGCGGGTTGCGTAAAGAGGATACGGCTAAACCGTTGGCTTTTGGCCCCTGGCTGGCAATTGGCGGTGTGTTCGGCGTAGTCATGAACGGATTGAATCTGTAGAGAATAACAAAGGTAATGCCGAATCATCGGCTGAACAACCGTCGGTTGAACATAGATCGGCAGGCATAAAAATAGGCTGAGGGTATAAATACCATCAGCCTTTTTTATCTTTATCTGTGTGTGCCCTTCAATGAATAAATCTTTGCCGGGCAAATGACAGGTTATTCTACCATCAGCATAAAGGTACTCACCCAAACGACTAAACAGAATGAGATACCCATAAAAAAATACTTCACCGATTTATTCTCCAGCAGAAACCACGCCAGCAACGATCCCGATTGTGCGTTTTATTATGGAAGGAAATAATTACGCTGCCAGTGATGTCACCGAAGGGTAATCTTTCCTGTTGTCATCACCAGAGTCACACTAGTTATGACGGGATCGGCGCTAAATCTACGCCGAGTGAGGGGGGGAATTCAAGAGGTCCAGAAACTATATTTGCAAAATAGCATTAAAAAGCGTTGAGCCGTTTCAGCGGCTGAAAAAAACGGGGGAATAGGCGTGAAAATAGCCCTCGATTCCCCGATTCTTAATGATGCTATCTTTAGTTTGACACCGGTTAGACAGGCTTTAATGCGTCAGGCTACAGGCCTATGCTCTCCACCCCATCGCGGGGGCGATATGTTTCAGGATCGCTTCAATAACATGCGCGTTGTAATCCACACCCAGTTGATTCGGCACCGTGAGCAAGAGCGTATCTGCTTCGGCAATCGCTTCATCCTGTTTTAGCTGTTGGATGAGTACATCCGGCTCGGCGGCATAGCTGCGGCCGAAAATCGCGCGCGTGTTTTCATCCAGAAAACCCACCTTGTCGCTATCGTTACTGCTTCCGCCGAAATAGGCGCGATCGCGGTGATCCATCAGGGCAAAAATGCTCCGGCTGACGGAGACGCGTGGCGTACGCGTATGTCCCGCTTCAGCCCAGGCGGCTCGATAGGCGCGAATTTGCTGTGCCTGTTGGATATGAAAAGGCTCGCCTGTTTCATCGTCTTTTAGCGTGGAGCTTTGCAGGTTCATGCCCAGTTTCGCTGCCCACACTGCGGTGGCATTCGAGCCTGCCCCCCACCAGATACGTTCACGTAACCCCTCAGAATAGGGCTCCAGACGCAACAGGCCCGGTGGATTCGGGAACATGGGATGCGGGTTCGGCTTTGCAAACCCCTCACCACGCAGCACATCCAACAGCACCTCGGTATGACGCCGTGCCATATCCGCTTCCGATTCCCCTTCCGTAGGCTGATAGCCAAAGTAGCGCCAGCCATCGATTACCTGTTCAGGCGAGCCACGGCTGATGCCGAGCTGCAAACGCCCACCAGAGATCAGATCGGCGGCGCTGGCGTTTTCAGCCATGTACAGCGGGTTTTCGTAGCGCATGTCGATAACGCCGGTGCCAATCTCTATACTTTTGGTTTTCGCCCCAATCGCAGACAGCAGTGGGAAAGGCGAACCCAACTGGCGGGCGAAGTGATGCACTCTGAAATAGGCACCGTCAGCGCCCAGTTCCTCAGCGGCAACGGCAAGGTCGATAGATTGTAGTAGTGCATCAGCCGCGGAACGTGTACCAGACTGCGGCGACGGAGCCCAGTGGCCGAATGATAAAAAGCCAATCTTCTTCATAGAGTATTTATCCTTATATTCAGACAAATATTTAGCCTATTCGTCCTGCATAGCAAAGGTATATAGATCAGTAATAGAAGCACTCTACGCGATTAATAGTGAGAATAAATGTCATTTTTTTAACGTAATAATTCAGTTTATCTGACTAATCTTTTGAAGAATAAATCGCCGCTGGTTATTTATCAGAAAACCCAATCCGGGTTGATCTACCCCAAAATTGGTATCTAAATATTATTATGAGCGAGATCAGTATTTTCTTTGCCGCTATCGCTGTATTATTTCGTATATAGCGAAAATCAGGATACCAACATGATAAAGAAATTTGGCTACACGCTGTGGTTTACCGGGCTGTTTTTGGTGTTTTCCAACGCCTGGGCGGCGCGTCAGGTAACCGATCAACTCGGGCGCAATGTAACCATTCCCGACCATGTTAACCGCGTGGTGGTGTTGCAGCACCAAACCTTAAACCTGCTGGTGCAACTGGATGCGCAAGATAGCGTGGTCGGTGTGCTTTCCAGTTGGAAGAAACAACTGGGGGAGCATTACTTGCGGCTGGCTCCGCGTTTGGCGGATTTGCCAATGCCGGGCGATCTCACTCAGGTCAATATTGAAAGCCTGCTGAAACTGTCACCGCAGGTGGTTTTTGTCGCTAACTATGCACCGCCGGAAATGATTGCGCAGATTGAGCGGACGGGTATTCCGGTCGTGGCGATCTCGCTGCGTCAGGATCAGCCGGGAGAAGCTGACAAAATCAATCCTACGATGGGTGATGAAAACACGGCGTACAACGAAGGGCTCAAAGCAGGAATTCGGCTGATTGGTGACGTGGTTGAGCGCCAGAAACAGGCAGAGGCGCTGATCGACTATACGTTTACGCAGCGGCAAAACGTGAGCGCGCGTTTAGCGTCCATTCCAGAAGAGAAGCGTATCCGCGTGTATATGGCTAACCCCGATTTGACAACCTACGGCTCCGGGAAATATACCGGCCTGATGATGTCGCATGCGGGCGCGCTGAATGTCGCGGCGGCATCGATCAAAGGCTTCAAACAGGTGTCGATTGAAAATGTACTGAGCTGGAACCCGCAGGTGATTTTCGTACAGGATCGCTACCCGGATGTCGTGAAGCAGATCGTCAACGATCCGGCCTGGCAGGCGATTGATGCAGTGAAACAGCATCGTGTATATCTGATGCCGGAATACGCCAAAGCCTGGGGCTACCCGATGCCGGAAGCGTTGGCGATTGGCGAACTGTGGATGGCGAAAAAGCTGTACCCTGAACGCTTTGCCGATATCAATATGCAAAAAGCCGCCGATGAGTATTACCAACGCTTCTATCGTATGGACTACCGTGAGGAAGCCTCCGCAGCGCAATGAGTTATCGTACCTACCGGATCACGCTGCTGACGGTAGTCGTGTTCACGCTGTTGATTGCCGTGTGCTCGCTGGGGATAGGGCGTTTTAGCTTATCCCCGTGGCGCATCGTCCAGATCCTTATCGAACCGCTGTCTGGCAACGATCTGCTGTTCGGAAAAAAACCGTTGCTTGGGGATATCGAACAGCAAGTGGTTTGGAGCGTACGTCTACCTCGTGTGTTATTAGCCTGGTGTGCGGGCGCGGCGCTGGCGCTGAGTGGGGCCACGCTGCAAGGCGTTTTCCGTAACCCGCTGGTCGATCCGCATATTATCGGCGTGTCTGCTGGCGCGGCCTTCGGCGGCACGTTAGCGATTCTATTAAGTTGGACGCCGCTATTTTTGCTGCTGTCTGCGTTCACGTTTGGCATGCTGGCACTCTTACTGATTTTCATGATGGCCGCTGCATTCGGCAAGCAGAACGTGCTGATCCTGATTCTGGCCGGCGTCATCCTCAGCGGCTTTTTCGGCGCGCTGGTCAGCCTGATGCAATATCTGGCGGATACCGAAGAGAAACTGCCAAGCATCGTTTTCTGGCTGTTGGGCAGTTTTGCCACCGCACACTGGAACTCGCTGGTCGCAACGGCGGTGCCGCTAGCTCTCTCGGGCGGACTACTGCTGCGGCTGCGTTGGCACATCAACATATTGTCGATGGGTGAACAGGATGCGCGAGCGTTGGGCATCGCCGTGCAGCCCCTGCGCTGGCTGATTTTGAGTTTGTGTGCCGCGATTGTCGCCGCTCAGGTGGCGGTCAGCGGCAGTATTGGCTGGATTGGACTGGTGATTCCCCATGTCGCACGTAGGTTGGTGGGGGCCGATCATCGTCGCCTGCTGCCGGTGTCGCTGTGGCTGGGCGGAGGCTTTATGGTGCTGGTGGACGATCTGGCGCGTACGCTCAGTGAAGCCGAGATTCCGCTAGGCATTCTGACGGCGCTACTTGGCGCGCCACTTTTTGCCGTGCTGTTATATAAAACGCAGCGGCAGGAGAGAGGACGCTAGCATGCCTGCTATCAGGTTATCGACAGAAAGGCTGGTGTATGGCTACCGCCAGGGGCAGGGCTTTTTTGCACCGCTGAATTTGTGCTGTCGGGAAGGGGAGATTACGGCGATTCTGGGCGCGAACGGCAGAGGAAAAACGACGCTGCTGAATACGCTGATGGGGCACTTATCGTCGCTTTCCGGGACGATCCAGCGCAAGGGACACATTGGCTTTGTGCCGCAGATATTTACACCGCCGTTTTCTTATAGCGTTTTGGATATGGTGCTGATGGGGCGTGCGGCGCATGTGCGGCTGTTTGCCATGCCTTCCGCGCATGACATTACCGTTGCCCGGAACGCGCTAACTATGCTGGGAATCGCGTCCCTTGCTGAATGTGAATTTAGCACGTTGTCCGGTGGGCAGCGGCAGCTTGTGCTCATCGCGCGTGCATTAGCCTCGGAATGTCAGATGCTGATTCTGGACGAACCGACGGCGGCGCTTGATGTGCAAAATCAGGCGCAGGTACTGCGGTTACTGAAGCATCTGGCTAAAACGCAGCACCTGAGCATCTTGCTGACCACGCACGATCCCTCCCACGCGTTGGCTATTGCGGAGCGGGCACTGCTGCTGATGGATCATCAGGATTACCTTTATGGCCGCAGTGATGAGGTCGTGACGGAAGATAACCTGTCGCGCCTGTACGGCATTCCGATGCGGCAGGTCTGCGTGGAGATGTCGCCGCAGCCTTATCGTGCGCTGATACCGATATTGACTATGACGGAGCCACCATGACCGATCCCCTTCGTTTATATGCGGCTGGCAGCCTGCGCCTTGCATTGACTCCTCTGTTGGCGACGTTTAGCGAGCGCTATGCGGTGGACGTTGTGCCGACGTTTGGCCCAGCGGGACTACTGAGTGAAAAAATAATACACGGCGACGCGGTAGATATTTTCGCCTCGGCAAACTGCGCTCACCCTTTACGCTTGAAAGCGCTCGGGCTGGTGGAAGAAACCCGTGTGTTTACGCGCAACCACCTTTGTATTGTGATGCGTAACGTGCCTGAACTCACCTCGCAATCCTGGCTGATGGCGCTCCTTGACCCACGTTTTGTGCTGTCAACCTCAACGCCCGGCAGCGATCCCGGTGGGGATTATGCGTTTGAGCTCTTTGATCGCATCGAGCGTTTGCATCGTGGCTGGGGGAGACAACTGCGCGACAAAGCGAAACCGTTGGTGGGCGGGGGGCTCGAACAGGCGATTCCGGCGGGCATGACGGCGGGAAGTTACCTGATTCGGAGCGGGCAGAGCGATATGCACATTAGCTATGCCAGCTATCTACCGTTACTGCTCAATCAACCTGACCTGCACGTGGTTCACCTGCCCGATCCGTACCGTATTGATGCCGAATACATGCTAGGCATTATGAAACCGGCCCGGCGTGAGGCGCGGCTGCTGGCGAACTATCTTTTATCGCCGGAAGGGCAGAGTTTTCTGGTGAACAAAGGATTCGCCTCGCGGTTTTAGCCGTGGAACGAGAGGTAAATCGGTCAACGATGACGAACTCTGCTATGATTGCGGCATATTTGCGCCGCTCTTTGGCTCGGCGTCATCTTTCGTTATCTCGTCCTTGGTAGAGTAATCACTGTGAGTACAACCTCTTTTTCTTCCCTCGCGCTGCCAGCAGAGCAGTTATCCAATCTTAATGAACTGGGATATACCGAAATGACGCCGGTTCAGGCGGCGACGTTGCCAGCGGTTCTGAGCGGTGCAGACGTGCGTGCCAAGGCGAAAACCGGTAGCGGTAAAACAGCAGCATTCGGCATTGGGTTGCTGGATCGCATTGTCGTGAGCGACTTTACCACGCAGGCGCTGGTGCTGTGCCCGACGCGTGAACTGGCCGATCAGGTCAGCAAAGAGCTGCGTCGTCTGGCCCGTTTTGCGCAAAACATTAAGATCCTGACGCTATGCGGCGGTCAGCCGATGGGGCAGCAGCTCGATTCTCTGGTTCACGCTCCGCATATTGTTGTCGGGACGCCAGGGCGTATTCAGGATCATTTACGCAAGCAGTCCCTGTCTCTGGATAGCCTGAAAGTGCTGGTGCTGGATGAAGCCGATCGCATGCTGGACATGGGCTTTACTGACGCGATTGATGATGTGATTTCCTATACGCCGTCCGATCGTCAAACCCTGCTATTCTCCGCCACGTACCCGGAAGAGATCGAACAGATCAGCGCGCGCGTTCAGCGTCAGCCGCAGCGTTTTGAGATTGCAGACGATGTGGAAGAGTCGGCTATCGAGCAACGTTTCTACGAGACGACAAAAGAACAGCGCCTGCCGCTGTTGATTGCTATTCTGGGTCATCATCAGCCTTCGTCTTGTGTGGTGTTCTGTAACACGAAGCGTGACTGTCAGAGCGTGTTTGACGCGCTGGATATGCGGGGGATTAGCGTATTGGCGCTGCATGGCGATCTGGAACAGCGCGATCGCGATCAGGTTCTGGTGCGTTTTGCTAACCGCAGCTGTCGTGTGCTGGTGGCAACCGATGTGGCGGCCCGCGGTCTCGATATCAAAGAGCTGGAGCTGGTCGTGAATTTTGAGCTGGCTTTCGATCCTGAAGTCCACGTTCATCGTATTGGCAGAACGGGCCGTGCGGGTATGCAGGGTCTGGCAGTCAGCCTGTGTACGCCACAGGAAATGAACCGCGCTAATCTGATTGAAGACTATCTCGGTATGCGAATTAAATGGGCATCGGCGGATAGCCTTGGCCGTAGTGGTGAGGTTGCGCTGGAGCCTGAGATGATGACGCTGTGTATTGATGGGGGCAGAAAAGCGAAAATCCGCCCCGGCGATATCCTCGGCGCATTAACTGGCGATGCGGGATTAACGGCAGCAGAGGTCGGGAAGATTGATATGTTTCCGCTACATGCGTATGTCGCTATCCGTAAAGCCAGCGCTAAACGCGCGTTGCAGCAGCTCCAGAAAGGTAAAATCAAAGGAAAAAGCTGTAAGGCCAGATTGTTAAAGTAATCGGTGGCTGATATACCAGACAGGGTAGGATGAGGTCGCTGGGTAACAGACAGGAGTGTTAAGGGCGTGCAGACAACAGAAATCGATCGGCGGCTGACGGAAGTGAGCCAGCAGCTAACGATGGTACTGGTGCCGGGGTTGCGAGACAGCGATGACGAGCACTGGCAAAGTCATTGGGAACGGCGTTTTCCTCACTGGCACCGTATACGCCAGCGGGAATGGTATCAGGCCGATCTGGACCGCTGGGTGTTGGCGATCCGCCGTGAGCTTAGCGTCTGTAAACAGCCTGTGATTCTGATCGGCCATAGCTTTGGCGCACTGGCTTCCTGTCATGTGGTGCAACAAGGCCAGGAAGGGATTGCTGGTGTGATGCTGGTGGCGCCTGCCGAGCCCATGCGCTTTGAGATTGACGATCGTATTCAGGCTACGCCGCTGCTGGTTCCGGCGCTAACAGTGGCCAGCCATAACGATCCATTGATGAGCTTTACTCGCGCCCAATACTGGGCGCATGCATGGGACAGCGAACTGGTTGATGTCGGTGAGGCTGGGCATATTAATGCAGAAGCGGGATTTGGTCCATGGGAATACGGCCTGACAAGATTAGCTGAGTTTTCAGAGGCACTCATTGCTAGTCGTTAATAGGCTGATGTTCTATTGAGTAGCCGTGTTCCATTATTAAAATAACGTTATATTTTCCTTTAATGCCAGGGCAGTGAGCTTATTTGTCTTGGCATGCATATCTTCATTAAGACAGCTCTTCCTGATCGCCTGAACCATGCAGCATTTCCTGAATCTGCTGATAAACTTCGGCCGCAGACAAATTGCTATATGACGTTTTGCTCTCAAAATGTAGTACCTGTTCACCACCGGAACTATGAAGTGCGCCCATGAGTGCCAAGTCTTCTTGTGTGATGCGCTGTCCGGTAAAGGCATCGAACATTTCAGAATTACCATCTGGGTACTTAACAACGGAAACGAGCTTGCCGTTGTATAAAGGAATACCCGTCATCGCCTTAGAGTATTCGGCTGCGGCTTTTTGACGTGCTTTGATCTGTTCAGGCTGTGGAGTTTCCTTCTCCTCAGACGCGCGTTTCTTTTGAGAAGATAGGGTAACTTTAGTACTCTCATTAGAACCTTGCATATTTTGTGAGTCGGAGTTTGCTGATGTGTCAGTTTTATTCCCCGCGCTGATAGCGGCCACGACAGTGGGGTTAGCCGCCGCACCAATCGGAGGCATAGTTGCCGGGGTAGTTGCATTGACGAGTTGAATATCTGGAATCACCACAGTATAACTCCTTCTTATATCTATTTAATGCTGGTAATGGTTTTTACCAGTGAGTTACTTCAGTGTGTTAAAACCACGTACGAAATACCGCAACCGTTGACATTCAGGCTATCAACACAGGCAGGGGGATTGTCTTCTTTGGAAGAGGCATCAATCTGCTGAGTATAATTTTCTGTTATTCAACAATATGACGTTAACGAAGTGGTTCATTCAGAACACGGTTAATGTAAAACAGTATTTGTGCCAAACACTATTTATGCAAAATGCAATTGCATTAAAAAACACCCTATCGCAAAGGGTATCGGCTGTTTTTTTTGCTTCATTAATATTCAAAAGGTATAAGATTTAACTTTTTGATTACCAATCGTGCGATCTTATGTGACCAAATATCTCCATTTTAAAAAAATATAAAACTATCATGGTATTAGCGTAATGCAGCGATATCGTTTGAATCGTATGTGCTCTACAAGTGTGGGGGAACGCGATACACTGTTTTCTTCGTCTTTTCCCTGCCTTAAGAAGCGCTATGCCCAGCATTAAACTGACGGTTAACTATTTGTATCGGCAATCTGGTGAAACCCGTGAAGCGTCGCAGGCGACAGCCCGCGTTTTTGTCGGTGATGAACTCATCGCCACGGAGGTGATTACCGGTATGACGGAAAGCCCGGTCAATAAATATTTGCACCATTCAGGACCAGAATCGCTCCCCGTGCGTGTGGAATGGGATTGCGAGGGAACAACAGCTATGACGGTGTCTGAGGTGGAAATCTGCCCCTGCTGCCACCATGATTAGCCAGGTAGGCCAGGCCATTTTTGAACGGTTTGGCTCCATGATTTACAGATAACCAATACAATGCGAGTTGCAGATAAGCCCACGCACGAGCAGCTTGAAGTATGACGGGTAGACAAGGTGAATGTATGAGATTAGTGGTATCAACCTTAATAGCCTGTGGATTGTGGACGGCAACAGCGCATGCTGGCTGGTATGTCGTGAGTAATTACGAAGGCCAAATCGGGCCTTATCCGGTACATTTTTCATTGCAGAAATACAGCACTGACCAGGATAAGAACCTTCTGGGAAGCTACTTTTATGATAAGTACAGAGCACCGATCCCTCTGTATGGGCGACTCTCGGGAACGTCGCTTGAGATCTGCGAAATCCATACCCCACAGGATTATGATAAGTATATCGTTCAGGGCGTTAAGTCTGACATCGATATGGCACATTGCCCGTTTACATTGACGGAAATGGGAGAGGAGCTCCGCGGCGAGTGGTCGAACGGGAAAGCTCGTTATGATGTTAGCTTACGGCGCGTGGCATCCTTTGATGACAGCGTGCAGCCTGCAAAGGTCGAAGGGCAAGTCGATATTCCTTTCTGGGGGCAAACAGCGACTCACAGCTTCGTTGGGGTGTATCAAAACAGCGATGCGGGAATGGTCGTTGAGGGAATTAAAGCGATTAACAAGAAGAATGGCAATGTCGATCAGCTTCTTGAACCTGATTTTCAGCAATGTCAGTTTGGCTTCTTCATGACCCCGGTTTATATGAATATTGAAAATGGCGGAGATAATCGTAGCATCACGCTGAACTGCTATTCCCATGGCGGAGGCGATATTCTGCTGGAATACCGCTTTGATGCGGCAACGCAGCGTTATGATGTGGTCGGAGAATAAAAGCCCTGGGTAGGGCTTTGCTGATGTTATCTATAATTCCCTGCATTATTTTGCAGGCTAAATATATTTTTGTTCATTGTTGGAAATAAATGATTTTTATTTCCTTTTCTTTCTTGTTAAAAGTGTTATTTCCTACACTCCCATCATGGTCAACTTTTATGGCTGGTGATGGTATTGGTTTTCAAAGGACTATTTTTTGCTAAAGGAGTTGATATGCTTTCAGGAAAGAAAACAATTCTGGCATGCTCAATATTGTTCGCGACCTTTTCTTCACATGCAGATAATTTCCCTAAACTGAATCAGACCTTGCCATCAGGCATTGATGCGCGGGCCATTGCACCGGTATTTGATTTTGATACGGATGGTTGTCTTCCTAGTGCGGGAGTCAGCCGTAACGGTGTGCAGAACGGCGGGCTGAAACCATCAGGAAATATAACGGGCGGGTGCCGATGGAGTAATTTTCTCGACTCGTCAAATACCTTGCACCGATATGCCTGTGTTAATTCCGGTGGTTCTCGCTATTGTGGTAGTTTCTATGCGCTCTATTTTTTAAAAGATCAGGTCTTAAGTGGTGTCAATTCAGGCCACCGCCATGATTGGGAGCATGTCGCCATCTGGACTAAGAATGGTGTTGTGACACATGGTAGCTACAGCGCACATGGTAAATTAACGACCAAAGATGCATCGGGTATTGATAAACAGGACGGTCATCTGAAATTTGTTTATCACAAAGATGGCGTATTAACCCATGCCTTCCGTTTTTCTAAAGCGAATGAGCAAGCGGAAAATCCGTATAAGAAATTTGTCACGCCGGATATTATCAGCTGGTATTCAATGTATGGTGATGGCATCAATAATCAAGAGTTGCGTAACCGATTAAACGCGTTTGACTACGGTTCAGCCTCTATTCCTCTTAAAGACAATAATTTTCTGAATAACCTGAATAATGGTCGACCAGCCGGTTACCCGGAATTTACAGATGCCAGTATAACGGCGTCGAAATAATCATGATAAGAGAGGTATGGCTAAGCCTACCTCTCTTACTCGAATGGCTGAGAGTATAAAACCCCCCGAGAAATCACTTCTTCACCGGTGAGAAATGGGAGTGTACTAATGCCGTTCAGCGCTTGCTGGCGTTTGCAGTGGTAATGTGAACAGGATAGACATCACCACAAAACCCACCGCCGCGTAGAGTACCGTTGCATATCCCCAATGCAGATAGAGGGCGCCAAAAAGCGTATTCCCCACAAAGACGGCCAAATAGGTCACGGCACTGTTCAGCCCCATGATTGCGCCGCGTTTTGAGACATCGGTTGTGTTTAACCCGGTAATCAGCAAATTGACGCACAGATGATTCGCGGTGCCTAGAAAAAGCATTAGTACGCACACAACAGGCAAGCTAGTTCCTGACAGGGAAAAAATGAGGTACACCGTCGCTACCGTAAGGAACGAGGCTGGCATGGCCACTCTGGGATTCACTTTACTTATCATGGCATCCAGAAAAGCCGCCGAACCAAAACCGATACCGTAGCAAAGCGCAATCAGGCCGTTAGCACTGAGCGGCTGATGCAGTTCATTATAGAGATAATCCCCCAGATAGCCATAAACCCCATAAAAGGCAGTCATGAACCCGCCACAGGCAGCCAGTAACGGTTTCACTCCTGGCACGCTTAGTGCCGCCAGCGGTGATGACGAAACTCGCATGGTGTTTTCATCCCGATTATTCAAACGGGAAAGGATGACGATAGCCAAAACAGCAAGTACACCAATTCCGAGATAAACGACGCGCCAGTGAAATTGCTCTGCCAGAATCGACGCGAGTGAAACACCGGCGACAAGGCTCAGCGTCCAGCCGGTAAGAACGACGCCCGTTGTTTTACTTTCCAGGCCTTTGGGAGCGATAGCTGCTGCGGTGGTGTAAATCGCGGGAATCGCCACGCCGGATGCGATGCCCGCAATGAGCTGGCTGGCTATCAGCCATTCAACAGAAGCGGCACAAGCGCTGGAAACCAAGGCGACGACCAGCAGGATCATCGCGTTCTTCAACATCTTAAAGGCACCGAATCGATCGATGTATTGTGCCAGAAACAGGGCGCTTAGCGCTGTTCCCAGACCAAATGCGGCTGAGGCCAGCATGACTGACTGCGCGATACTCTTAAATGATGTGGCGATCTCGGGAGCGATGGGGCCCATGAGTAACGAATTTGATCCAATCACGCCGATACAGAACGTCAGGACATAGGCCGCGCCAGGAACACGAAGCGTGCGTGAATTGGCATGACATTCGGCATGCTGATGTTGTGACATTGAAATTTCGCTTTTTGCTTAATATGATTCGAAGAAAACACTATTAACCAAACAGAATTAGTTTTAAATAAGGAATGATAGAATGAAAATAAATAAAGATGACATTAAGCCAAAAGTCATTCCTACACGGGATATTGATGCTACTGACCGAAGATTATTAAGGGAACTGGTTGACGATGCCACGCTGAGCTATGCCGAACTGGGGGAAAAAGTTGCGCTTTCGGCCCCTGCTGCGCATGAGCGGGTGAAACGGCTTCGGCGTGATGGTGTGATACGGAAAACGGCTGCGTTGCTCGATCCTATCGCGATAAAAAAGAACCTTCTGGCGTTTGTGCACGTTGACACCAGCGGTTGGGGCGTTTCATCAGAGCTGATGGAGATCACGCATAATTCCGATGTTGAAGAGGTGCATTCGGTTGCTGGCGATGCGGCTCTGATTCTCAAGATCCGCACGGAAGATGCGCAGTCGCTGGAAAAGCTCCTGTTTCAGCTTTACGCGGTGCCTGGCGTCAGCTCAACACGTTCCTATATTGTACTGTCTACCTATCTTGAGCGGCCTGTACAGCCGAGCGATAGCTGATTCGCCGGAGATTTGGCTCGTCCAGGTTGGGTAAACTGGACGAGGGATTTATATTCAGGCCATTGCCAAGATAGCAGGCAATAGCCTGAAGCTACATCGGCGTGACTATTACTCTTCGCTTGGATCTAAACTTGATACTTGTTCACTCATCGTTGCATTATGGCAGCGATAAGCGTAAATCTGCTCTTTAATGGAAAGATTATTCGTCTCTAAGGATTCGACATTACCGCATTTTTTATTTCTTTCTTTAATCCATGTTTCTTGAGATGCATGGAATTTACTCTTTATGTCTTCAGGTGCGTCTTCCAATATTCCATATACGTCGGTGAAAAAGAAACTATATTGTTCTTTTTCATTTTCAAGCGTTTTATCTTGCGCTGCTTGTGTGATTCTTTCGGCGTTTTCACTGAGCCAGGCTACGCCATAAATCGCTCTGGATAGGGCATCATAGGATTTCTTTTCTACTTTTATTTCCTTTTCATTACCGAGAATACTGAGATCGTAGGCAAATGACGGAATGATGATCTTGTTATCTCTGAGCCGATTATCTTTACTTTCCCCTGTTTTAGTAAAAAGGTTATTGCTAATTTTATCCATTTCATCTTTTGTGTATAAAAGATCGTCTTTATTAAGAATGATGTCGATGAGCTCCTGACTTATGGGGATTTCAACCCGCAGGCTACACGAGAATGCTTTTCCCCAGCGTGGTTGAGTGGATAATTTAGAATAAATCACGCTCACAGCATCAACAGATTGAGAAGGGGAATTATAGAACAGTGCTTTCGCACGGTCGGTAAACGTTTTTTTAACGACTTCCACTGCGTTGAGATCGCTGCATTGAAAGTCTTCCTTCGCATATGCTGATGTACAAGTAAGGATAATGCCAATCATGACACAGAGGCGCTTTTTCATTTCTTGTCCTTGTTTTCAGTCAACCCAAGCTGCACCAGCCTTTCCCTGGTCATCTGCTGTTGGCAGGTATAAATTGTTGCTTGATCTTCCATTGAGCGGTTGTTATTCGCGATAGTTTCTAGTGCACCGCATTTTTTATTTTTGTTTTTTATCCACTGTCGTGCATCCTCTTTTAGTTGCCCTTTAATATAATCGGGCAGGTTACTCCAGTAAGCATTTAGCGCACTATCAGCTTCTCTGAATTCGACAATAGCTTTAATATATTTAAAACGTGGTGATTGTTCTTCCAGCCTTGCCGCATTTTCTTGTAACCAGGCCAGGCCATAAAGTGTACGTGAGACTGGCTCATCGTGTGGATACATAATATTGGTTTCTTGCTGATTATCAGCAATATGAACATTATAATAAACACGGTCTAATGCGATGTATTCATCGCCTTTTTTGTGGGGGGGGATATTGAGAAGATAAATGCTTTTTGCTTTAGGATCTCCATTTTCCAGAATAGGATAGTATTTTAAAAATTCTAATACATCGGATGGGATTTTTATCTTGGCTTTGCCAAAGCAGCTTAGGTTATTTTTTGTTTTAAGTTTTGTGATAATAATGTCATATTCAAATTCAATTCTTTTAATTGTCTCTAAAGATACCCGGTCTCTGATGGGTTGTGCTTTCTGTTGATCTTCTTTGATTAACGACTGAATGACGAGAGGACTACGACACACAAGATTATTTGCATTAACATAGTGTGATGAAAATATTATCAATAATATGGTTTTTATTATGGTTTTTATCATTTTCAATTCCATTGAAATCATGTTAGCAGGACATGCAGATTCGTTTATCTGAAGATGGATATGAGTTAGCACCGACCATTTTATAGGTCTCATTTATTTTTTTGAATTGGTAGATATAAGTGGCTTCTCCTGCTTCTTGTTTAAGTTCAGGTTCCCTTTCGTTAAGTAGATTGATGACAATTCCTTTGAGGCCAGGAGGAGAAACGATGTCCATCTGGATATTAATGGTACCTGATGACAACATATAATAATTCATGACGAAGACCGATCCTGCATCCGTGTAGGATTTTTCAAAATATTTTTCTGATGGCGGTAAGTTTTTTATTTCTTGTAGAAATGAAATAAAAGCTGTTTTTCCATTGGAACCGTTGAAGATAAAGCTGGAGTCAGATTCAAGTCTTGGCATTATTTCGTTGTTTTTGTAACTGACTTTATCTTTTTTCGCTATGCTTACACCATAGTTGGCTGGAATAAAATAGGAGTTAGTGAGTTCAATAAATTGGTTATAGTCTTTTTGTGATAATTTACTTTTTTGCAACACATTGGTGAAATCTGTCACAAAAGTGGAGAAGTCTTGCGCATATGCTCCGTTGGCGAGAGGAAGGAAAAGAAAAGGCAAAACGACGCTTTTTATATAACTCCGTTTCATAATAAACATGCATTCCTTACAAATAGTGAATAAATCCTCTTGATATTATAAGGTTATTCATGATTGTAAGTATATATTTCTTTGTAATTCAAGCCGTTGTTGACGCTTAGGGCGGCGTTTCATTATAGGCGTCGTTATAATGGTATCGGATTCGCTGCCAGTGCGCCGAATCATCAGCAATAACACTAGCGCTTTGAAAATGCTCATCCATTGTTGCCTGGCGACGTTCAAACAGAAATCGTCCGTCCTCCGGCGTAGCCGGACGAAGCGTGATATGGCGCCATTCCATATACCCCCGTATTGTTAGATAAAATTAATGTGGCCTTAGAGCCCACACGGGTCGTGTAATAATATTACCCTCTATTTATGTGATAGAAGCTACAGCGAGTGAGCAATCAGCCTGATTACCGTGACAAGCGGTAGTATCGTTATCGGGATGAAAAAAGGATGTCCTTTTATGGGAAAAGGCCATGAATATTCGACAGGCTGCATTAGAAGATATTTCAGCTATTCATTTTTTGAATAAAGACGCGCTGCACTATGATTATCCGCTTGAAGAGGCAGAACAACATCTGCGTTATTTACTTTCGTCACCAACTAACCAGCTATTTGTCGCTGAAATAGAAGAGGCGGTCGTCGGCTACGTTCATGTCGCTGAGTATATTAGTTCGTATGGACCGAGGCTGGTGAATATTTTGGCGCTGGCCGTCAGGCACGATGTACAAAGAAAAGGCATTGGAAAAGCGCTGATGGAACAGGCTGCGCATTGGGCTAACGCCACTGGTGCCGCAGGCATACGGTTGAACTCAGGCGAAAGCAGAATAGAAGCCCACCGCTTTTACGAACACATTGGTTTCAAAAAAATAAAGAATCAGGCATCGTTTAGAAAAATGCTTGGTGATGAAGAGTAGAGGCCGTCTGCGCTGATAGGGAGTAAAGGGAGAGGGCGCAATAGTCGTTAATCAGGGCGCTGGGGAGTGATATTTTGCGTGAATGGTGTCCCCAGCAGGAATCGAACCTGCAACTAGCCCTTAGGAGGGGCTCGTTATATCCATTTAACTATGGAGACATGAAGCCGAGCTATTATACGCATTTTCGCTCTGAGAATAAGCACTTAACGGCGCGTTTGCTCAAAGTGTCAGCAATCAGCGTGCTGACGGGCGTTCTTTTTCCTCGTTTTGCGTCGCTTTACGTGGGATGAATACCCGTTGCCGTTGCCGTTGCCGAATTTGTGCATGGCTGATGAGTGCGATAATGATGATAAGCGTAGTCAGTTTTTACACGTGGAATGGTGCGGCGTCGCTCACTGGTTTAGGCTGGCAGTGCTATGCTGTGAGTGGAGCAATGAAATACTGGGCCGTCGTCCACGCTGGAACGCGTGTCGCAACGATGCTGCGAGCTGCCCCATAAGAAAAATGGCAAACCTCTGAAAATGCAGTAATACGTAAGCCAACGTAGCGATGGAGCCATAAAATGTTACACTGTTGGCCGATATCCCGTCCTTGTCGCTCAGCCTGACAGGCTGGTGCTGATACTGGGAATACCCATTTTCGGTCGCGGGTATAGCACACTATAAATCAGGGAGAACAGATATGAATTACCGCCTGAGTGGGGTGGTGTTTGCCAGCGTGTTACTGATCGGCTGCGCCAGTTCCGGGGATCGCGATCAAGAAGGTCGTTCCGATCCGCTTGAAGGCTTTAACCGTACCATGTTCAGCTTTAACTATGACGTTCTGGATCCTTATCTGGTGCGTCCTGCGGCTGTTGCCTGGCGCGATTATGTACCGAAGCCCGCGCGTAATGGACTGGGGAATTTCTTCAGCAACCTGGAAGAGCCTGCAACGATGGTGAACTACTTCGTTGAAGGCAAACCGTATAAAGCGATGATTCACTTTAACCGTTTCTTCCTGAATACCATACTCGGGATGGGCGGTCTGATTGACGTTGCGTCAATGGCGAATCCTAAGCTGGCGAAAGAAGAGTCTCGCCGCTTTGGTAGCACATTGGGTAACTATGGCGTGGGTTACGGGCCTTATGTCGTGGTACCCGGCTACGGTAGCGTGACGCCCCGTGAAGACGGCGGTGGCGTAGTGGATACGCTGTATCCGATGCTGAGCTATCTGACGTTTTGGATGTCCGCAGGCAAGTGGGCTATCGAAGGGATAGAAACGCGAGCGCAGCTGTTGGATTCCGACGGTTTACTGCGTAACTCTTCCGATCCTTACCTGATGATGCGTGAAGCCTACTTCCAACGGCATGATTTCCTTGCTAGCGATGGGCAAATCACCCCGCAGAAGAACCCGAATGCGGCAGCGATCGAAGACTCGCTCGACGAGATCGACTCAGCGAAATAGTGTCGCGTCACATCGCTCATTTCACAGGCACCTGCGGGTGCCTTTTGCTTTTATAAAACACTGGTAAACTTATTTTTACCCTACTGATTCTGTGGTTTGTTTCTTAAAAGTTATTACTTTGTTGTCCATTTATTTACTTACTAAAATTTATTTCCTTCCGTCAGATAACAATAATGCAACGTCGTTAACCGCTACGAATGCCCATCACGGCTGAAATGTGTCAGTACGCTGATTTTTTTGTTAGCAAGGTGATTAACAAAAAGGTCATAAAAATGATGCCTTTGACTGATGGTGGTGCGGTCGTGTGTTAATGAATGCCTGGAATTCTATTTACCTGCACTTATAAAAATAGAGATATAAGCATGAAAAAACTACTTGCTATGTTCTTCTGCCTGAGCGTGGTGGTTAGCGCCCCACTGGCGATGGCTGAAGATGCTAAAACGACAGAGAAGACAACGGATGTGGTACTGATCGGCGGGGGCATTATGAGCTCTACGCTGGGCGTGTATTTACAGGAGCTGCAACCAGACTGGTCTATCGATATGGTTGAGCGTATGGATAACGTGGCGGAAGAGAGCTCTAACGGCTGGAATAATGCCGGTACGGGTCACTCGGCCTTCATGGAACTCAACTACACGCCGGATAATCCAGACGGCCCAATCAATATCAGCAAAGCGCTGGAAATTACTGAGGCCTTTGAAGTCTCGCGCCAGTTTTGGTCCTATCAGGTGAAAAACGGCGTGCTGAATAATCCGCACTCTTTCATCAATAGCGTGCCGCACATCAGCTTTGTCTGGGGCGACGAGAACACTGCCTTCCTGAAACACCGCTATGATGCGATGCAGCACAGCACGCTGTACCGTGGCATGGAGTTCTCTGACGATCCTAATACGATCAAAGAGTGGGCGCCGCTGGTGATGGAAGGTCGCGATCCGGCTCAGAAGATTGCGGCGACTCGCATGCCTATCGGTACTGACGTGAATTACGGTGAAATCACACGTCAGCTGGTTGGTGCGATGAAAACCAAATCCAACTTTGCGCTGCACCTGAATTCAGAAGTGCGTGATATCAAACGTAACGCGGACAACACCTGGAGCGTGACTTACGCCGATCTGAAAAACGGCGAGAAAGAGAGCGTGATTAAGGCGAAGTTCGTCTTTATCGGTGCGGGCGGCGCGGCACTGCCGCTGCTACAGAAAACCGGTATTCCTGAGGCCGATCTGTACGGTGGCTTCCCGGTTGGTGGTGAGTTCCTGGTGACAGAAAATCCGGAAATCGTGAAGCGCCACATGGCAAAAGTTTACGGTAAAGCTTCCGTGGGCGCGCCGCCGATGTCTGTTCCTCATCTGGACACGCGTATTTTTGATGGTAAGCCAGTCCTGCTGTTCGGGCCGTTTGCTACCTTCTCCAGCAAGTTCCTGAAAAACGGCTCGCTGTGGGATCTGATTGGTTCCGTGACCTTCTCCAACGTGATGCCGATGACGCACGTGGGTCTGGATAATTTCGATCTGGTGAAGTATCTGGTCGGTCAGGTCATGATGGATGACGACGATCGTTTCGCCTTTCTGCAGGAATACTTCCCTAACGCGAAGAAAGAAGACTGGAGACTGGCGATTGCTGGCCAGCGCGTTCAGGTTATCAAGAAAGATGATGAGAAAGGCGGCGTACTGAAGCTGGGGACGGAAATCGTCAGCTCTCAGGATGGCTCGATTGCTGCGCTGCTGGGTGCCTCTCCGGGGGCCTCTACCGCTGCGCCGATTATGCTGAGCCTGCTGGAAAAGGTGTTTAAAGATAAAGTTGCGACGCCAGAATGGCAGGGCAAACTGAAAGAGATCGTTCCATCTTATGGTCAGAAGCTGGACGGGAATATTGAAATGACCAATAAAATCCGCAGCTATACCAGCAGCACGCTGGGTCTGGATTATATTGAGGTTAAACCGGAGTAATCGGTATTAGCCAGAAAGCACGATATAAGGCCGCGAAAGCGGCCTTTTTTTGTATCTGTGTCGCGTAAATACAGGCAATAAAAAAGCAGGTAAGTCGCCTTACCTGCTTATCACGTTCTACGCGGTAGAAATAAGAGCGTTTGTTCTTATTTAGAACGCGTAGTTAAAGTTCACGCCGTACAGCCAGGCTTTACCTTTGGAGCTGAAGTTGTAGCGTGGAGAACCTGCTCTATCAGAGAGTGGTTCGCTGATATCGACTTGTTTGCCGTGCATATAGGACACGCCGACATCAACAGACGCGTCTTTATTAAACGCATAGGTGGTACCTGCGCTCAACCAGAAACGGTCCTGATCTGGGATGGAGATAGAACGTTTGTCGGCCGGGACTGGGCTGTCATCAAACGCGATACCGCCGCGGAACGTCCAGTTATCATCATGATAGTAGGTGGTGCCGAGTGCGATACGGTAAGCATCACGGAAGCTTTCATCTTTATGGAACAACGTGTTGCCATTGCTGCCTGTTGCTTTCAGTTCCTGGAACTGGCTCCAGCTGGTATAGGTCAGGCTGTAGTGCACCGCCCATTTCGGCGCGACGCGGTGGTAGGCAGAGGCTTCCCACATTTCTGGCAGGTTCAGCGTCAGCTTACCAGGAATCTTCGCACCACCAGTACCGTTCAATGCTGTTGCTGCTGTTGGGAGGTTGTTGCTGTAATCACCGTTAAAGTCGATATCGACTTTGGAACGATAAGTCAGGCCGAAGCGATTGTTTTCATCGACTTCATACAGGATACCGGCGTTCCAGCCGTAACCCCACTCTTTACCTTCCAGACGAGCCATCTCAGAAGACGGGCCAGCAACGACCCCCTGTACTCCGCCAGCCGCAGGAGGAATATTCGCCAGTTCACCTGCTCGACGGACAATTTTTGCATCGGCATAAACGGCGTTAACCCCTAAACCAAAGCTGAAATGTTGGTTCAGACGGTAGGCGGCGCTCAGGTTCAGGTTTGATGTCAACAGATCGGTCTGTCCACCAATGGAACCCGCGGCATAGTTATCATTGAATTCCGTCGCCAGACCATAGTTAGTGGTGGCAGAAGCGCCAACCGCCCACTGGTCATTCAGCGGCATGATGAAATGCAGATTCGGCACCCAGGCATGTGGTGCGATGTTTTTAGCGCTGGTGTTTTGCCCAGTCAGGGAGTTTTTCCCCTGAACATCAATATCCGGGTTGATATAGGTGATACCACCGGAGAAGGACGGGCGGTCAAACATGGTCATGGTTGCCGGGTTACGGCTACCGGAGGTCGCATTATCGGCTACGGCACCTTCACCAGAAAACGCACGTCCCAGACCCGATGACGAGTATTCATTTAGCTGGAAACCAGCTGCTGACACATTTGCTGAGAACAGTGCCACTGCAACAGCAAGTGTGGATTGTTTGAACAGGTTTTTCTGGCTCATGACCAAAACCTCTTTATATGCTTGTTATTTAACGTTGTTACACGGGGTAACAAGGGACGCGCATTGTAGGGGGCGCACTCAGCCTGACAAATCAGACCAGTTACCAAAGTATAAGTTGGGAATACGATAATGTTGCTTCGGTGTATTAAAAATATTTCCAAAATGATGCAAAACTTAGATCTGCTTAACGTTTTGGTTAATTTGTGTGAAGAAGTATTACTCGGTTTTTACTGCCGTATAACACATTAATGTGATTGATATCACTAAAATTACTGGCTGGCATGAAGTGCTGGTACTGATTTGGGATGAGGGAGTAAAATATAAGGAAGATACAAATATTTGAACTGGATCATAATCTCCCGCGTCTTAAGAGGAAAGTAGCATGACGAACGTAATCAACAAATGCAGTGCTGAAGAAACCGCAGCCTGCTGCTGTGTCGATGTCGGCACAATCATGGATAACACCGATTGCACAGCGTCTTACAGCAAGATTTTCGGCGATCGTTCTGACGCGGAAGCGGCGCTGGTCGCTCTGACGGCAAAAGCGCGTGCAGTAGAGTCTGATCCCTGCGACATCGTCAGCACGTTGGAAGACGTGGACGGTGGCGTTAAGCTGGATATCGATTTTACGTTCAGCTGCCAGGCTGAAACGATGATTTTCCAGCTCGGCCTGCGTTAATTTTTGTTGCGGCAGGAGCTCTCTGTGGCTCCTGTTCGCCACTTCTTCCTCCTGACGTATTACCTCACTTCTTCTTTACCTCTATTTTTGTAGTTTCTTCATCTTTGCTCGCTGCTACCCGCATGTTCTTCACACTTTTGCGTTGCGTGACTTTGCGTAATGTAACCATCTGGTTAACAATGAAATCAGGTCTGACCTGTTGTGCGCGTACTTTATTTTTGGTTAACGGAAGTATTTTCGGTTAACAGGAGCGTTTATGAGTGAGGTATTACCTCTGATAACCCGTCGTGGCGATCGCATTGCGTTCGTGAGCGGATTACGCACCCCATTTGCCCGGCAGGCAACGGCCTATCATGGCGTACCCGCCCTCGAATTAGGGAAGCTCGTCACCAGCGAATTATTGGTTCGCACCGGCATCGATCCTGAGTTGATCGAGCTATTGGTGTTTGGACAGGTGGTCCAAATGCCTGAAGCGCCGAATATTGCCAGAGAGATCGTGCTAGGCACCGGAATGAGTGTACATACCGATGCCTACAGCGTGTCGCGCGCCTGCGCGACCAGTTTTCAGGCGGTTGCCAACGTGGCAGAAAGTATTATGGCGGGGACGGTGGAAGTCGGTATTGCCGGTGGCGCGGATTCCTCTTCCGTACTGCCTATTGGTGTCAGCAAAGCGCTGGCCAGAACGTTGGTGGATATGAACAAAGCCAGAACGCTGGGCCAGAAGTTGAAACTGTTAAGCGGTCTGCGCCCGAAAGACCTGCTGCCGGTTGCACCCGCTGTGGCGGAATATTCCACCGGATTGCGCATGGGCGATACCGCGGAGCAGATGGCAAAAACCTATGGTATCACGCGTGAAGAGCAGGATGAGCTGGCACACCGTTCGCACAGGCTGGCGGCACAGGCCTGGGAATCTGGCGTGCTACGCGATGAAGTGATGACGGCTTACGTTCCTCCTTATGAGAAGGCGCTGAGTGAAGATAACAATGTGCGCCATGATTCCGCGCTGGAGCAGTATTCCCGTTTACGCCCGGCGTTTGACCGTCGGCACGGTTCGGTCACGGCAGCCAACAGTACGCCGCTGACGGATGGTGCGGCGGCCGTGTTGATGATGAGTGAATCCAAGGCCAAAAGTCTGGGGCTTACGCCGCTAGGTTACCTGCGCAGCTATGCGTTCAGCGCCATCGGCGTGCAGCGTGATATGTTGCTGGGGCCGGCCTATGCCTCTCCGCTCGCGTTGGCAAGGGCTGGCGTGGCGTTGGCTGATTTGACGCTCATTGATATGCACGAAGCCTTTGCTGCCCAGACGCTGGCTAACCTCAAACTGTTTGCCAGCGATGAGTTTGCCCGCAATCAACTGGGTAGAAACGCCGCGCTGGGTGAGGTGGATCGAGCTAAGTTCAATGTGCTGGGGGGCTCAATCGCCTATGGACACCCCTTTGCGGCCACCGGGGCGAGGATGATTACCCAAACGCTGAATGAACTGCGCCGTCGCGGCGGCGGGCTGGGATTAACCACCGCTTGCGCGGCTGGCGGGCTGGGTGCGGCAATGGTACTGGAGGTGACGCCATGAACGATCAACAGCCTTTCTCTACAGTAACAGAAAGCCCCTCTGCCTTTTCCCTCACTATTCGGCCAGACAATATCGGTGTGATCGGCATTGATGTGCCCGGTGAGAAGGTGAACACGCTAAAAAGTGAATTTGCGCAGCAGATTCTTTCGGTCTTCGAGCAGGCGCGACAGCATGCGACGCTCAGGGGGCTGATTTTGATTTCTGCTAAACCTGACTCGTTTATCGCCGGTGCCGATATCACCATGTTGAACCAGTGCAGCAGCGCTGAACAGGCAGAAAATTTGGCGAAGCAAGGGCAGGAAACGTTCGATCAGATTGCTGCGCTGCCGTTTCCCGTGGTGGCTGCGATCCACGGTGCCTGTCTGGGCGGTGGGCTGGAGCTGGCATTAGCCTGCGACTATCGCGTTTGCTCGCTGGATGAAAAGACGGTACTGGGGCTACCAGAAGTGCAGCTTGGGCTCCTTCCCGGTTCGGGCGGAACGCAGCGCTTGCCACGGCTGATTGGCCTGGATAGCGCACTGGATCTCATTCTGACCGGTCGCCATCTCCGTGCGAATCAGGCGCTACGTCAGGGGCTGGTGGATGAAGCCGTCCCGCACGATATCCTGCTGGAGACCGCAGTAGAGATCCTCAAAAAAGGAAAGCGCAAAGCCGAGCCGCTGGGCTGGCGTTCGCGTCTGCTGAGCAGTCCGGGCATTCGCCATGTGCTTTTCAAGATGGTGAAGCGCAAAACCCGTGCGAAAACACACGGCAACTATCCGGCCACAGAAAAGATTATTCAGGTCGTGCGCTGGGGAGTGGAAAAGGGCCGTGAAGAAGGATACCGCCAGGAGGCACGTGCGTTCGGCAAGTTGGTCATGACGCCGGAATCTGCCGCGCTGCGCCACCTGTTCTTTGCTTCCAACGCGTTAAAGAAAACCATCGGTGCGGCCTCTGACGCCAAGCCGATTCACCACGTCGGCATTCTTGGCGGCGGGTTGATGGGGGGAGGGATCGCCAGTGTGACGGCGACGCGCGGGCAGTTGCCGGTGCGCATTAAAGATATCAATGAGCAGGGCATCAACCATGCGTTGAAATACAACTGGCAACTGCTGACCAAGCGCGTCCAGCGTAAACGGATGAAGCCGACGGAGCGTCAGCGGTTGATGACGTTGATTTCCGGCAGTACGGACTATCGTGGGTTTGAACATGCGGATATCGTCATTGAGGCCGTCTTTGAAGATCTGGCGCTGAAGCGGCAAATGGTGTCAGAGATTGAAGATCACGCCGCGCCGCATACGATATTCGCGTCAAACACCTCATCGCTGCCAATCCACCAGATTGCGGAGGGCGCGCGTCGTCCGCAGCAGGTTGTTGGCCTGCACTATTTTAGTCCGGTGGACAAAATGCCGCTGGTTGAGGTGATTCCTCACGCTCACACCAGCGCAGAGACGGTTGCAACGACGGTTGCCCTGGCGAGAAAGCAGGGGAAAACCGCGATCGTCGTAGGGGACAGCGCCGGTTTTTATGTGAACCGCATATTGGCGCCTTATATCAACGAAGCGGCTTACTGCCTGTTGGAAGGGGAGCCGATTGAATCGATTGATTATGCGCTGGTGCGTTTTGGTTTCCCCGTCGGCCCGCTTGCGCTGCTTGATGAAGTGGGCATCGATGTTGCGACCAAAATTGTGCCGGTATTACGTGAAGAGCTAGGCGAACGCTTCACCTCCCCGCCCGCGTTTGATGCGATCCTGAAAGACGGGCGCAAAGGGCGTAAGAATGGGAAAGGGTTCTATCGATACAATAAAACGCGTCGTTTCTGGCACTCGGGGAGAGAGGTCGATAGCTCGATTTATCCGCTGCTGGATGTGACAGCAAAGGCCCATATCGACCCTGCGCTCATCAGCCAGCGCGCCGTAATGATGATGCTGAATGAAGCGGCACGTTGTCTGGATGAAGGCGTGATCCAATGTGCACGCGATGGTGATATCGGTGCGGTATTTGGTATTGGTTTCCCACCTTTCCTCGGCGGGCCATTCCACTACATGGATCGTCTGGGGGTCGAAACGGTTGTGAAAACGCTGCTGGTGCTACAACAGCAGTATGGCGATCGGTTCGCGCCCTGTGAGCGTTTGCTCGCGATGCGGGAAGGTCGGCTGACGTTTTATCCGCCAACCGGTGAGGACGATAGCGCTAGTTAATCGTGACGTTGATCGTGACGGTGTCTTTATACTCCCCTTCCGGCTTGCTGGCCTGACTGGCGTTAATGCGGGCGGTGTACGGGATACTCTGCGTAATCCCCGTACCCGTCCCACTGTAATCGCTGGTTTCAGTCCAGGCGATATTCCCGGTGCGGTAGAGTTGATATTGCAGGTAGTAGGGGGTGCCGCCGACGGTGGCTGTCATCCTGCGCCAGTTGGCATCGTCGGGATGCGTACTGACGAGCTTGACGGTGTACGCGCCCAGCAGCGTACAGCTAACCCCGAGGCTATTGCTGACTGCCGCGAAATCGGCGGGAAACGCCGCCGTGCCAAAGCTGATATTTGGCGCGCTGGTGATCTGGCAATCATTGGTGATGTTCATGGTAATGTTGAGGGTTGAGGTCGTTGATCCCTCCTCGTAAACGCAGACCGTCACACCTAATACCGTTGCCCCTAGTGAGCAAAGCCGATAGTCCCATTTGATCGTCACCGTATCCGTATAGGTGCCGGCGGATATGTTGTTGCCGATACTGGTACGGATATAGATCGGTATGGAGCCGTCCGATGAGTTGAACAGGCCTAATATCCCCAGGAAGGTGGTTTGGCTCCAGGTGTAGGTTGAACCGATGTTATAGAGCGTACCGCAGCCAGAATCCATACACAGGTTGTAAGGAACATAGTCTGTGCTCGTTCCTCTGCGCATCCGCATGGTGGTGCCGCTGGGGTTACTGTCACTCTGTATTGTGGCGGTGATGGTATTGGTGCTGTTTAGGCTCAACAAACTCCCTGTGCAGCGAAACCCACTCCCCGATACCATGATCTGTGGCGTACCGTTAACGCCGACAACGGAAGAACCATAAGGCCCCAACGTCGTGTTGCTGGGGGGCGTGGTACAGGCGGCGTAGCCAAAAGGGGCGTAATACAGCGCCATCAGCAGGAAAGCCAGACGCAGCCAGCGGGCGGATCGCCGATTGGCGGGGAAGACGTGCTGGATTTTCGGTATCGTGGTCAGCATCATTTTATCCTTTTGGGTCAGTCGTCTGGCAGATGAGTGGGCCGATGGTCGCCATCATGCTCTGTGATTCCGGCAGTGAGAATTCCACCCGGCAAAGCCGTCCGTCTTCTTGTTTAAAACGTAAGCGATTAGTGGTGCCCAGATTGGCGAAGTAGGCCAGACCATCGTAGCCGCTAATGGTGGTGTCGCCGCTGATTTCGTCAGTTATCCAGGTGCCGATGGTGAGCGGGTTACCCTCCGTATTGCGCAACCTGATATTGGCGGAGCGCACGACATGAATGGGGAATGTCACGATGGTGCCGCTGCCTTCTTTGACCGACACGCGGGATTCTACCTGTGGTGTGGTGACGTTGGCTGGCAACTGTAATGTATCGATTTCCACTTTCGCGGGGTAATTGGACACGACCCACGGTACGAGTAAATGGCCGTGTTTGTTGGTTTTCCCCACCAGTTGGTTTTCATATTTTACTGGAACATCGGGGTATCCTTCGGTATCGACCACAATAAAGGCGTCGTTGATGCGGTTGCTGGGGAAAAGCCCCCCGTTCATGTAGATCAGCGAGCCGCTCAGTTCTCCCCACTGCGTGGTATTGCCTTCGTTGCCATAGGTGCCGCCGGCAAGCATGGCATAAGGGCCACGCCAGTTCAGTGAGCCTTGGTGATAAGGGGTTCTGCCTGCGCCATACGCGGCGTTCCAGCCTAATCCGCCTTCTGTCGGTGCGGTGCGGTTCACCCCTACACGCGGTGAATAATCACCATTGCTGTCGCGCTGAACGCCGGCATTGATGCTGCCATTTCTACCAAAAGGCATCACGAACTGGAGCTGGGCGCTGTAGCCGTTTTCTCCCAGTGCCTTGTTAAAGGCGAGGTAAATGGAGCTGCCTTGCCAGACCTGACGGCTGAAAGAGAGATTCAGCAGACGGGTTCGGGTTGAATCGTATGCGCGGATATCGAAATAACCCACGCCGAATGAGCCATTGCCTTCACCAAACAGCTGGCTGCTGAGCGTCGCCTGATAGCTTTCCCGACTGAGACGGCCTTCCGTGAGCACGGCGGTTAAATCGCGGTACTTTTCACTGCGTTTAGCGTGTTGAACACTTAAGCCAAATGCAGAGCTGTAGTAAGAATAGCCCGTGGTGTATTGGTGTCCGGTGGCTTCCTTTTCGCTCTGACTGTAGGAGGAACTCAGCGTGCCCCAGCGGCCGACGGTAAAATCCACCCCTGCACCGAGCAGATACAGATCCTGTATAGCTTCGCCATGTGCCGATACCGTCAGTTTATTGGTCAATCCGTAGCGATAGATGCCGCTGACAGCAGGGTCGTCAGTGTAGGAATTATTCTGTACGCCGTAGTCCTGACGCAGAACGCCAACGGACAGATCGAAATCACTCAATCCCTCTCTCAGCAAAGCGTTGGAGACGTAAAAGGGAATTGTGGTGGAAATTTGTCGCCCCTGCGCGTCCGTGGTAATGACGGTCGCTTCCCCCGCGCCGTTCAGATAAGGCGTATTGGTGAGGGTGAACGGGCCTGCGTTCAGGCTGGTGCTGTTGGCTTTATAACCGTTGATGAACAGATCAAGTGTACTGGGTACGGCGGCTGTACCCGTGTATTGCAGCATCGGATAGGTCACGATATCCGGGCGAAGGCCGAAATTGCGGGCGACACGCAGGCCGCCCATACGCACCGAGTTGCTCCAGGTCAGGGAGTTGCTAATCAGGTCGCCAACCTGATAGGTGATCATGCGTTCGTTATCGTTATAGCGCCAATAGGTATCAAAGCGCTGATAGCCATCTTGTTGAGAAGCGCTGTTGCCTGAGGTGAAATAGTAGATCCCCGTATTGGATAAGGTCCCGTAGGGGCTGAAAAAGCGCTGTTCCATCCAACTGCTGAGCGAATCCGAACTGCCGCGGGGCGAAGTGTAATAAAGGTTGTAGTTGAATAGCAGGCCGGGGCTACTGCGGGCGGGGAAACGTGCCAGATCCTGCCCCCCACCTTCAACGGATTGCTCGGGTAGCCAGTGCATAGGCACGGTTAGCTTTAGCTGCTGTATGGCCTGATCGTAATCGACGGAGACCTCTGGCAGGGCGCTGATATTAACCAGCCCCACGCTTTGCTCCGACAGGCGAATGTGATTCTGACGCAGTGTTGCTGCATCCACATAATAGCTCCCGGCACGATACGTGACAGGGACCACCATGTTATCGCTCTGTCCATTAACGGAAAGCGTTAAATAATAAACGGATTCGCTGAGCGAGGGCATGGCGCTGGGGGGCGCAGGAAGATCGGTATACTCTTCCGCGAGACTTGTCGCAGAATAAAACAGCGCAAACGGAGTGGACATGAGCAGGAGAAAGGCACCTGTTTTACGCTTCATATGCCAGACCTCACCATGGCCGCACGGCCACTCGACCCGCCTCTGTCATCAACCGAACCATCATTCGCGTTTAATCAGTATGGGATCGGTGATATCGATCAGATCGGTGAAGAGCTGCATCGTTGCGCTCGGTGTGGATATGCCCGCCGGCAATGGCCAGCGCATCTCTTGTCCCGGTAGCACATAGCCTAAAAAGCCGTCGGTTACCTTTATCTTGCTTCCTTTCCCGCTCTGGTCGGCTGACCAATAGACGTTACTCAGCCGGGCATGTACCACGCCACGGTTGCGGACATAGAGGTAGTTTTTCCCCCCAACCGCACTGATTCGCCAACTGAGCACGGGTAGCGTAGGTTCGGCGTTGGCGCGTCGTTTTTCCGGGCGACTATGCGTCCAGACGCCTTCACCATCGAGGAACAGAGGCAGCAGATAGCGCATCTGGAATTGTAACCCCATCTTCGGTGCATCTTGTTGATAGGGAACGGAAATTTCATCAATAATAATGCGGTAAGCCTGTTCGGTATTAGCGGGAGCCGAGTTGACGCGAATCAGGCGTACCATATTGCGCTTACCTGGCTCCAGCGTCATAAACGGCGGTGTCGCAATCACGTTATTTTGTTCTGCATAACGATCCTGAAAGTCCATTTGCTTCCAGGACATGATGCGGATTTGCAAACCGACGGGCGCATTGCCTTTGTTTTCCAGCCACAGCGCTGAGCTGTTCTCATCGGCTTCAATGACCTGATAGATCGGCCAAACGAGGATAGAATTGGCGGCAAAGCACGATGAGCCGAGTCCGCTTAGTAAAAATATCATTGCCCGAACAAGAAACGTCATTTTCCTCTTCATCCTGTGTTCACCCTGTTTTGTTTTTAATAAGTCAGGCTGACGGTCACGTTATCGGTATAAACCCCTGCTGGAGGCAGAGGGGTGCCGCCAAAATAACGGGCGTAAACGGTGTAGGTCTGGGTTGTAGCGGGAAAGGAGACAATACTGAGCGCCAGACTTCCCGTTCCCCATACCTGCGTGCGCGCAGCATCGCGGTAAAGCTGGTAGGCCAGCAGGCGCGTTCCCGCTGCATTTTTCAGAAAACGTTGTGTACTACTGCCGCCATTGGCGCCGTAGCCCAGTTCAATGATGGCGCTCGTGCCTGGTGTACAGGTGGCAACAATCGAGCCGCCGCCGCTGGTGCTGGCGATATCCACGTTGGTTGCCGTGGCGCTGCGCGTTCCGAAGTCAAGCGTGCCCATATTGGGCTGGCTATTTGCCGTGCTGGTGCCAAAAACACAGCCTCTTTGTATCGTTGCCGTGACATCGAATGTGCTGTTAACGGTAAGCGCCATCGCCACCGTGGGGATGATGGAACCGGACAGCAGAAGTGACAAAACCAATGCCGATAGAAAGCGCATCGCAATACCCGTGTTTACTTAGCCTGAATGGCGACACGGGGCACACCCAACGTCAGGGCGCGGGCAGTAAGCACGATGTGGCGTATAAGGTGTGGTGACATAACGGCTCCTTTTCTTGCGGATCAATGACCCTAAAGGCCGACATGTGGGCATGTCGGCCTGTAAATCTTCACCATACGATAGTGGCAGCGACGGTATCGGTATAAGAACCCGCAGAGGGGGACAAAACCGTTTGGTCTGATGGTAGAATTCGTGCATAGACCGGAACTAATTGTGGGTTGCCTGTTGCGGCAATGGCAATACCCGTTGTCCCTGTGGCCGTAAGCTCGGCGCTACGGTTGCTGTCGCTATATAAACGGTAAGGAACGTTATACGCTCCTGTCCCAGGGGCGAGTCTGCGTAGTGCTCCACTGTCGTTCAGCCCCGCGCCGATGTTCAGTGTGGCAGGGGTGCCAACAGAGCATGTGACAGTAATTCCATTGCCCCCAGCGCTAGTCACTTGGCTATCAATGTTTGCCGTTAAATCGGAGTGGGAGCCAAAACTGATCGTACCCCATGTACCGCTTTGACCAGCAGCGCCGTTGTTAATGGTACAGGCGGAGGTAATCGTGAGTGATACGGGGATCTGACCACTGATTGTCACGCTGTTGGCGGTGGGAGATAGGCCGAATGTGGTGAATAGTGTCGCCAGAATAGGTAATGTTATTCGCTTAGAATTCATAACGATTCCTTTATATGTCTCTCACTTATTTTCATCGAAAGTGTCTTCACGAAAGTGCAGTGCTCTCCGTGAAAACTGCTCGTCACGAGTAACTATTACGAAAAAAAATCATAACGAGTCGTTTTAATCAGTACGGGTATTTATATGGCATGGTTTCGGCTACTCGGGAAATGCAGAAGAGATATTTCCTTTCCTGATTACCTAACCGACTGACACAAAAATGTCGCACCGCTGAAATATATATCGCTACTACTTTCAGTACCTTCCGTATGGTGAAAATAAATCTATAAAGAAACGTATTGCTAATATTCTCTTCCATGGTGTGAATAATGGCGGGCATATAAAATAACAGAGAGGTTCTTCGGGCTTTATCCTGAATTGCGCATTCGTCCATAAATAGAAGATCAATCTATTTTTATTATATGGCGTTATATTCTGTGTAATGACCTTGTTTATATAAAACGAATAGTAAAAAACGCTATTTAAGATAAAGATAGAAGTAGAGTGGTTGTTTAACAATATCGCGAAATTGATATGTGTTAAAAAAGTTTAAATAATCGAAATTTATGATTTTATCAGTTTTTTGTGCTGATTTTTTGTTATTTTTTGATTTTTATATCATATTTTTGATTTTATTGTAATCAATTATAATGACCTTTATAAAATTATGGTTATCTGTTGCGGATGTGGGAGGTTATATCAAATTTCTTTAAATGTTTTATTTATCAGTTGATTACTTCGAAGAGGAAAGAGTGGATCGCACCTTCTGGCGTTGTCGATTCATAACAATTATTGACTCTTTGGTGACGGATCGGCTAAAAACGCGTCATTGGGGTGGTTAATTTTACAACCGTATTCGGTCGTGTTTTCGGCTGATTCCGGTCTGTTGTCTGTGGGAGGAAGCGGTGAGGATGACGTTTTCTACCAAAACCTGATCTCAGGCGAGTTTACATAGCGAGAAACTCAGGTAACCTACAGCAAACCTTATATGGCTTACGTTGCGGGCATGCCCGAATTGCAGGAAAGCCAATCCTCATACCGGCAGGTTTATGAGGATATACCATATATTTCATTAACATAGCGGTGTAATATGCAAGTGTTGATAATGCGTCATGGTGATGCGGTACTTGATGCAGCGAGTGATGCCGTTCGGCCATTGAGCGACGGTGGTCGTGATGAGTCTCGCCAGATGGCGTGTTGGCTGAACGAGCAAAATATCGATATTGAGCGCGTTTTGGTGAGCCCTTATTTACGCGCCCAGCAAACGCTCGACGTGGTGAAGAACGTGCTGCCGCTGCCGGAAGAAGCGGATTGCTTGAATGAACTGACGCCCGGCGGTGATGCCCAGCTTGTTGGTTATTATCTGCAAACGCTGGCGAGAGAAGGCGTAGGGGCGGTTCTGGTGGTTTCGCATTTGCCGCTGGTGGGCTATCTGGTTGCCGAATTATGCCGAAATGAAACGGCTCCGATGTTCGCCACGTCCGCTGTCGCCTGTGTGCAGGTGGAAGCGGAATCCGGCAATGGCGTGCTGCACTGGCAAGTCAGTCCGGCACAGCTGGCCGCAAAGCCCTAATACGACGAATCCCGAACGCCTGAATTCATTCGGTATAAGGTGTGTAACGAGTTTACACGCCTTGTCCTTCGTTGACGAAGGACGGGGCTACTCAAGCGAAGGTGCCTCCAGCGCTACCAACACCAGCAGCGCGGCATTTCCACCAAACTCTTTCGGTGCCTGATGAAAAGCCAGCACGTCAGGGTGCTGCGCCAGCCAGAGCGGCGTTTGCTGTTTCAGTATATGTTTGCCGTGCCCGTGCATCACGCAGGCGCAGTAAACGTGCTCCCGCCGACAGGCTGCCAGCAGTGCACCTAGCTCCTGTTTCGCCTGAAGCTGCGTCAGGCCGTGCAGATCCAAAAACAGTTCCGGCGAATAATCTCCCCGGCGGAGTTTTTTCAATTCATAGTGGCTGGCTCCGGGGCGGACGTAGCGCGTCGGGCCTTCAGCGTCCAACTGGGGCTGAAATTCATCCGAAAAATAAAAACTGGCATCAACCTGCTCCTGCAATACCCGCTTGGCGGGCAATTCGCCTGATTTTCTGCGCAGCGGTTTGTGGGTATAGGTATCCTGACGCAACTTTTTTGTGCCAGTGATTGACGTGCGAAAAAGCTGCAATTCGTCGTCATTCAGCGAATATTTATTACTCATATTTCATTCATCTTGCGTCAACATTCGATCAGTTTACCTTGTCTCCTCGCTGTCGCTAAATAAAAGTCTGTATCGGGGCACGTTCAGTCGGTTATATCTGCTGATTTGTCGCGGGCTTCATGGCAAACTAAGCGCCAATTTCCCGTTCAGAACTGTCTGCGGAGGACACCCTTGGACAAAATTTTCGTCGATGAGGCCGTCAGTGAACTTCATACCATTCAGGATATGTTGCGCTGGGCTGTCAGCCGGTTTAACGCAGCCAACGTCTATTACGGTCACGGGACGGATAATCCCTGGGATGAAGCTATACAGCTGGTATTGCCTAGCCTGTATTTGCCGCTCGATATTCCTGAAGATATGTACACGTCTCGTTTGATCACCAGCGAGCGGCAGCGCATTGTTGAACGCGTGATTCGCCGCGTCAATGAGCGTATCCCGGTTGCTTATCTGACCAACAAGGCCTGGTTCTGCGGCCTGGAATTCTACGTTGACGAACGCGTGCTGGTGCCGCGTTCTCCTATTGGTGAGCTGATCAATAACTATTTTGATGAGCAGTTGCCAGCAGCGCCAAACCATATTCTGGATCTGTGCACGGGCAGCGGTTGTATTGCTATTGCCTGCGCACAGGCATTCCCCGAAGCGGAAGTTGACGCCGTGGATATCTCCAGTGATGCGCTGGCGGTAACCGAGCAGAATATTCAGCAGCACGGTCTGGAATACCGCGTGACGCCAATCCGGTCCGACCTGTTCCGCGATTTACCGGCGATTCGCTATGATCTGATCGTGACCAATCCACCGTATGTGGATGAAGAAGATATGTCCGATCTGCCGCAAGAGTTCCGTTTCGAGCCTGAACTGGGGCTGGCGGCGGGCAACGACGGTCTGGATCTGGTGCGGCGTATTCTGGCCTGTGCGCCAGACTATCTTAGCGACGACGGCGTGCTGATTTGCGAAGTGGGCAACAGCATGGTGCACCTGATCGATCAATACCCAGACATCCCGTTCACCTGGCTGGAGTTTGATAACGGCGGTGACGGCGTGTTTATGTTAACGCAATCACAGCTGGTCGATTGCAAAGCGCATTTTAGCGCTTACCGCGACTAAGCGGTCATAACGATATTCATTAGTCCTATCGTGCATCTGGCTGCGCGGTGGGACAGAAACAGAACACATGCGAAGGAGTTGTGATGGCAGGCAACAGTATTGGGCAATTTTTCCGCGTCACTACATTTGGTGAATCCCACGGTATTGCTCTGGGGTGTATTGTTGATGGCGTACCGCCGGGGATCCCGCTGACGGAAGCGGATTTGCAACACGATTTGGATCGCCGCCGTCCGGGAACATCCCGCTATACGACGCAGCGCCGCGAGCCCGATCAGGTCAAGATCCTGTCCGGCGTTTTTGAAGGTGTGACGACAGGGACCAGCATTGGTCTGCTGATTGAAAACACCGATCAGCGTTCTCAGGACTACAGCGCGATTAAAGATGTTTTTCGCCCTGGTCATGCGGATTACACCTATGAGCAAAAATATGGCCTGCGCGATTACCGCGGCGGTGGCCGCTCTTCCGCGCGCGAAACCGCGATGCGCGTTGCCGCTGGCGCGATTGCGAAGAAATACCTGCAACAACAATATGGTGTGAAAGTACGCGGCTATTTGTCGCAGATTGGCGATGTCACCTGCGAGCTGAAAGATTGGGAACAGGTTGAGCAAAATCCGTTCTTCTGTCCGGATGTCGACAAGCTGGAAGCCTTGGATGAACTGATGCGCGCTCTCAAAAAAGAGGGCGATTCCATTGGTGCGAAGGTGAGTGTCGTAGCGGAATCCGTACCCGCCGGATTAGGTGAGCCGGTCTTCGATCGTTTGGATGCCGATCTGGCCCATGCACTGATGAGCATCAACGCCGTGAAAGGCGTCGAAATTGGCGATGGCTTTGCGGTTGTCACCAAACGCGGCAGTGAAAACCGAGACGAAATCACACCGGACGGTTTCCAAAGCAACCACGCTGGCGGCATTTTGGGCGGAATCAGTAGCGGTCAGCATATCGTTGCGCATCTGGCGTTGAAACCGACTTCTAGCATTATGGTGCCGGGAAAAACGATCAACCGTCAGGGCGAAGCGACGGAAATGGTCACGCGCGGCCGTCACGATCCCTGTGTCGGTATTCGAGCAGTGCCGATTGCCGAAGCCATGATGGCGATTGTGTTAATGGATCACCTGCTGCGCCAACGCGCACAGTGTGGAGATGTGAACAGTCAGGTTCCTCGCTGGTAAAAAAATAATGAAACAAGGGTTAATCGGGGTTCTCGCGCTGGCGCTGAGCGCGCCGCTGTGGTCGAACGCCGCGTGGGCGAAAACGCCCTGGCAGGAGATAACGCATCCGGTTGCGGGTACGCCGCAGTCAATTGGGAGTTTTTCCAATGGCTGTATCATCGGTGCCCAGCCGCTGCCGTTGCAGTCGCTGGATTATCAGGTGATGCGTGTCGATCAGCGCCGCTATTTCGGTCACCCCGATCTGCTGGCGTTTATTCACCGCCTGAGCAACGAGGTGAAGCGCACGACCTCGGGTAATGTGCTGGTGGGGGATATGGGAATGCCTGTCGGTGGACGTTTCAGCAGCGGCCACGCCAGTCACCAGTCCGGGCTGGATGTGGATATCTGGCTGCAACTGCCCAGACAGCGCTGGAGCGAGCAGCAACTGCTGAAGCCACAGCCTATCGATTTGGTGAACGCCAGCGGACTTAACGTTAATCCGCGCGTCTGGCGACCAGAAATCACTACCCTGATCAAAACCGCCGCGCTGGATAGCGACGTGACACGCATCTTCGTCAATCCGGCGATTAAAAAACAACTGTGCGTAGAAGCGGGCCACGATCGTGACTGGCTGCGCAAAGTTCGCCCTTGGTTTGCGCACCGTGCGCACATGCACGTGCGTTTGCGCTGCCCGGCAGACAGTCTGGAATGTCAGGAGCAAAGCGATCCGCCGCTCGGTGACGGGTGCGGTGCCGAGTTAACCAGCTGGTTCCAGCCGAAGCAGCCGAGTAGTGAAGCACCAGAAAAAACCACGCCGCCGCCGTTGCCTCCTTCTTGTCAGGCACTGCTCGACAGACATTTTGCTGCGAGATAACGGATAACTATGTCGCGAGATAAAAAATAATTATGGACTGGTTAGTTCTTGGGCCAGAAACGCTGGCCGTGCTGTTTTTTGTCGGGGCGTTGGCAGGATTTATTGATTCGATTGCGGGCGGCGGCGGTTTATTGACGATTCCGGCCCTGCTGGCGGCGGGCCTATCCCCCGCGCAGGCGCTGGCAACGAATAAACTTCAGGCCGTCGGTGGATCCTTTTCCGCCAGCCTCTATTTCATTCGCCGTCGTGCGGTGAATCTGGGCGAGCAGAAACTGGCGATTGCGCTGACGTTTGTCGGTTCGACCTTTGGTGCCTGGCTGATCCAGCAAATTCACGCCGATTTTCTGCGCCAACTGCTGCCGGTGCTGATCATTGGCATCGGCCTCTACTTTTTATTAACGCCAAAAGTCGGCGATGAAGATCGGCAGCGTCGTCTGTCGCCACTGCCGTTTGCGATTCTGGCAGGCGGCTGCGTCGGTTTTTATGACGGCTTCTTTGGCCCCGGCGCGGGGTCGTTTTATGCGTTAGCGTTTGTCACCCTTTATGGTTTCAATCTGGCAAAAGCGACGGCGAATGCCAAAATCCTGAACTTTACCTCTAATTTCGGTGGACTGCTGTTCTTCATGCTCGGCGGTCAGGTGGTCTGGGTGGTCGGTGGTGTCATGCTGATCGGGCAGATCCTCGGCGCGCGGCTGGGCGCTAGAATGGTGATGACGAAAGGGCAAAAACTGATTCGTCCTATGCTGGTGCTGGTTTCCGCCACCATGAGCGGCAAGCTGATTTATGACAGCCACGGGCACGAAATTGCTGTCTGGCTGGGACAGTTTTTATGATAACAATTTTATGATAACAACAGATAACATGACAACGACGCACCATTATCAGCAACTGATTGATATTTTTAATGATTGCTTTGGCGATGAATACAATACCCGTCTGGTAAAAGGCGACGATGAGCCGATTTATTTGCCAGCGGATGATGACATTCCGTATCACCGGATTGTGTTTGCGCATGGTTTTTATGCCAGCGCGCTGCACGAGATTTCCCACTGGTGTATTGCCGGCGCCCAGCGGCGCTTGCAGGTTGATTTCGGCTACTGGTACTGCCCGGATGGCCGCGATGCGGCGACGCAAAGCCAGTTCGAGGTGGTGGAGATCAAACCCCAGGCTTTCGACTGGCTGTTCTGTGTTGCGGCCGGTTTTCCTTTTAACGTCAGCTGTGACAACCTGAACGGCGATTGCGAGCCAGATCGCATTGATTTCCAACGGCGTGTGCATGCGCAGGTGATGCAGTATATGGAAGAGGGTATTCCAGCGCGTCCAGCGAGCTTTATTCGTGCGTTGCAATCGTTTTACAATACGCCTCCGCTGACGGCGGCGAGCTTCCCGTATCCAGCCGATCTGTGATGAGCGGGAACTGCAAAAAATTTGAGGATAAGAAATGATCGCAGAATTTGAAACGCGCATTCTGGCGCTGATTGATGACATGGTAGAGCATGCCAGCGACGATGAACTGTTTGCCGGTGGCTATTTGCGCGGTCATCTGACGGTGTCGGTGGCAGAAGCGGAAGAAAACGGGGAAAACACGCTTGAAGCCCTGCACGTGCGCGTTAGCGACAGTATTAATAACGCCATCAAAAACGGTGAACTGTCACCGCCGGATCAGGTACTGGTCAACGGAATGTGGGAGCGTTTGTTCCAACAGGCGCAGAATAGCACCCACTAGCTTGAATTGTTTAGAATGAGTTTAGCCGAACTCGTTATGACGTTCCCTACTCACTGTCTCTCAGTTACATTCCTATGCCGACTCAGAGACAGTTTCGTGCGCCACACCGCTGCTATTCATATGCGATACCGTATACGCGCCCGACGCATGGCGCTCAGTCGCCGCCGCCCTGCGAACCCAGGCTCCCGGCTAAATTATGCCGCTTCGCGGTGCCATCGGTGTTCGTGACCGCTAATCGAACCGCCAGTGACGCGTTTACTCGCCCATAAATGGGGCTCGCCCTTCGGGCCAGCAAAAGTGCTGTTCAAAACGTCGTTGACGTTTTGTCCGACGCGGCACTGGCTTTCGCGGCGTCCTGCCGCTCACTCGGCGGTCAAGCTCACCGCTGCATAATTTTTTAAGCCGGATTCTGGCAAAAACTATTACAAGTCGTGGCATTTGTGCACAAGAGGCCGTTTGTCTGTGAAGAGATAGTTTATTAATCCTGAGTTACGGGTTTGCCTTTCAGCAGTTTTCTTATCCAGAAACGATTCGGATTGAGCGCGGCGAGCGTATCGCGATCCAGCGGTAGCGGTTCACCATATATCTGTGAGGCCAGGACTTCGGCTGCGAGTGGAGCAGAGCACAGCCCGCGTGAACCTAACGCACCGATGATAAACAGATCTCGCCAGTAGGGCGCGCTGGGTACCGTGTCGGCGCGGTGTTGGGGATGCAATCGTTCTTCATACTCTGCCAGCGTTTGTTCATAGTCCGGCACAGCTCCTAATAGCGGCAGATGATCGCGCAGCGCACTGCGGACCCCCTGACGCGCTTGCGCATCGCTGACATCGATCGTCTTGACCCACTCTGCGTCAGGCAAGCAATTCAGCAGCCGTTGGCGGTTCTCTTGCTGCTCTTCTTCCCGATAATCGCAGCGGGTTTCTCCCCGTACATAGCTTGCCCCGATACAGTGCGTTTGATGGCGCGGGCTGACCGGTGTCAGATAGCCGTCGTAGCACAGAACCTGTTTAAGCTGCCCCAACACGGGGTTAGTGGGAATATGGCTGACCTGTCCGCGCACGGCGTAGGCGGGCAAATGGGATGTCTGCGGCCAGTCGGTAATGTGATAACCGTTTGCCAGTACCACGACTGCATGATGTACCCGCTGGCCGGTACTGAGGGTGAGTGCCCAGCCGTCGTCCGTTTTCTCCAGTGTGGAAACGGTGGTACTCATCTGTACCGACAGGCCGTTTTGCTCTGCCAGCTTCAGCGCAGAAGCCGTCAGCTCCGCCGGACACAGCCAGCCGCCGTCGGGGTAGGTGATGCCGTTTGCGCCGGGATTCAGGCCGCTTTGCTTTTCCAACTGTTGCGCATCCACACTAACGACCAGCCCTTCCGGCCACTCTGCTTGCTGAATCTGTTCGATCTTACGCGCACTTTTTTCATCCCAGGCAAGCTGGCTGACGCCACACCACTGGTGCTCAAACGCCAGACCCTGCTGCGCCAGTGCCGTGTAGCTGCGGCGGGCAAAATCAAACGCGAGGGAGAAAAAACGGGATACCGCATCGTGCCGGTTATTCAGCAGAGGATACAGCGCCCCCTGACGATTGCCGGAAGCGCCCGTGGCCGGCTGAGCCTCCGCGCAGTAGAGCGTGACGTTTGCCCCACGCCGTTGCAGAGCAAGGGCTGTTAGCACGCTGGCGATGCCGCCGCCGATAATCGCAATATCGTCAGTCGTGCTGGCCTCAGGGCGGGCATACCACGGTGTGGGCGAAATAGCGGGAAGCGTGTCGGGAAGGATGCCGCTCAGCATCTCGCGTTTCTGCCCGAATCCTTTGATTTTTCTGACCTGAAATCCTGCCTGTTGCAGACCTCGACGTACAAAGCCCGCAGCGGTAAAGGTGGCAAATGTGCCTTCTTTACGGCACAAACGAGCCATCGCCTGAAACAGGTTATCTGTCCACATATCCGGATTCTTGGACGGTGCGAAGCCGTCCAGAAACCAGGCATCGACCTGATGATTCTGGGTGTCATCCAGCTCAGGTAATAAAGTATTGACGTCACCGAACCACAAATCGAGCGTGATAGCCCCCTGTGCCAGTATCAAACGGTGGCAACCCGGCAGCGGGAGCGGCCATTGTTCACGCAGTTCATCGGCGAATGCTGCCAGCTCCGGCCACTGGGCGTGTGCGGCAGCCAAATCGTGCTGGCGTAGAGGGAATTTTTCGAAGCTGATGAAATGCAGGTGGCGCAATGTTGCCTGTGGCTGCTGTTGACGGAAGCTGGCAAAGGCTTGCCACAACGTAAGAAAATTCAAGCCAGTCCCAAAGCCGGTTTCTGCTACCACGCAGGCCGTGCGCGGATGCGTGGCAAAACGCTCAGGAAACTGATTGCCCTTTAAAAACACATAACGGGTTTCAGCCAACCCATCCTGATTCGAAAAATAGACGTCATCAAACTGTTGCGATACAGGTGTACCCTGAGCGTTCCAACTTAACGACGCATGTTGGATGGGAAGGTTCGTCACGACAAAAGCTCATTATTCAAGTGATGGCGAGATTTTAACGAGCGGAATATCGTGGCGCAAATTTAGCAATAATTTCGCGATAGTTCGGCTGATCGGACTTGTTCAGCTTACAACTGTACGCTAAAGTGCGAAGCGAAATCCCAAACTCTATAAGTGGAAGAAGAGGTATTAAATGAAACGTGCAGTGATTACTGGCCTGGGGATCGTATCAAGCATCGGTAATAACCAGCAGGAAGTTCTGGCATCATTGCGGGAAGGCCGCTCGGGTATTACTTTCTCTCAAGAGCTGAAAGATTCCGGTATGCGTAGTCACGTCTGGGGGAATGTCAAACTGGACACCACTGGCCTCATCGATCGCAAAATTGTGCGTTTTATGAGTGATGCATCGATTTATGCCTACTTATCCATGGAGCAGGCGATTCAGGATTCCGGGCTGTCCAATGAGGTCTATCAGAATAACCCACGCGTTGGTCTGATTGCCGGTTCCGGCGGCTCTGCACGCTACCAGGTGTTTGGTGCTGACGCGATGCGTAGCCCGCGTGGCCTAAAAGCCGTTGGCCCTTATGTCGTGACCAAGTCCATGGGTTCAGCGGTATCTGCCTGTCTGGCAACGCCGTTCAAAATCCACGGCGTGAACTACTCCATCAGCTCTGCCTGTGCGACTTCTGCGCACTGTATCGGTAATGCGGTTGAGCAAATCCAGATGGGCAAACAGGACATCGTATTCGCTGGCGGTGCTGAAGAGCTGTGCTGGGAACTGGCCTGTGAATTCGACGCGATGGGCGCACTGTCGACCAAATACAATGAAACACCAGAAAAAGCCTCCCGCACCTATGATGCCGATCGCGATGGTTTCGTGATTGCAGGCGGCGGCGGTATGGTTGTTGTCGAAGAGCTGGAACACGCGCTGGCGCGCGGCGCGCATATCTACGCAGAAATCGTCGGCTACGGCGCGACGTCTGACGGTGCAGATATGGTTGCCCCATCGGGTGAAGGTGCCGTTCGCTGTATGAAGATGGCGATGCACGGTGTCGATACGCCAATTGATTACCTGAACTCTCACGGTACCTCTACGCCAGTTGGCGATGTGAAGGAGCTGGGCGCAATTCGTGAAGTGTTTGGCGACAACTCGCCGGCGATCTCCGCGACGAAAGCGATGACCGGTCACTCTTTGGGTGCCGCTGGCGTTCAGGAAGCCATTTACTCGTTGCTGATGCTGGAACACGGCTTTGTTGCACCAAGCATTAACGTGGAAAATCTGGATGAGCAGGCTGCCGGCCTGAACATCGTGACTACGCCGATGGAACGTAAACTGACCACGGTGATGTCTAACAGCTTCGGTTTCGGCGGCACCAATGCGACGCTGGTCATGAGAAAGCTCGATAAATAACCGAATTATTCTTCGGCATTATCTCAAATAAATAAAACCCCGCTGGCGCAAGCCGCGGGGTTTTTTGTTGGCGATGATTTTGTTGAGAGAGTGATGAGCGATCAGCCTGCCTTTAACGTGCTTGGCGGTTAGATCAGAACCCAGAGCAGAAATGCAGCCACGCAGGTGCTGACAATCACCAGAAACATCGGCTTATGGAACAGGGATTGCCAACTGAGCGGCAGTGAGGCGATCAGAGGGTTAAACAGCGGATGCAGCAGCTGTGATGTCGTAGTCCAATCCGTTTCCTGCGCACGCTGAATACGCTGTGTGAACAGGAAGGTCAGCAGATCGCTGACCTGCATCGGCGTCAGCGGCGTTTGTAAGCCGATATTGAAGCGATTCTGCGTGTAATCCATCAATAGGTGCTGTTCCTGCGCGCTCATGGGCTGCTGTAGCAAAGCCTGCAACGGGGCGAGGTTCGGGGAAAGCAGCGCGTTCTGTGTCGGTAGCGGCTGTGATGATACGTTCGCTGTAGATGACTGATTCGCGTTTGTCGTATTAGCCGTGTTGGCAGTCAGCGGTTCTGGTGCTGCGCCTGCGGTTCCCGAATTTGTCGGTGTCCCCTGCGATACCGGTGAGGTGGCGCGTAGCAGCGTTTGTGTTTGTTGCAGCTCAACCTGCGCTTGCAGGAACTGCGTGAGCAACGGCAGGTGTTTTAACGGGATGGCGTCGCCCTCGTTAAGATTCTGCATCATCATCAGATTACTCAGCACTCTTGCAGGCTGTTCCCCTGTCATGGTCGCCAATCGGGTGACTAACTGATTCAGGCCGCGCTGTTCAGCAGGATTGAGGGGACGATCGGGCGAGTTGGCAGCCTGAGCGGTTTGCGTCGCGCTGACCGGTGCCGTTGACTGCGGGATTTGCCCATTTTGCAGCAGCGTCACAACCTGCTGTAGCTGCGTTTTATTCAATGCGCTTAGCGTGGTGCTGCCGAACCGTTGCTGGATGAAATCGCTGACTGCCTGACGATTATTTCCCTGAGACAGCATCTCCGTCAGGCGCTGAAGCAGTTGCTGACGCCCGCCGCTATCTTGTGCCTGTGTTAAACGTGTCTGGAGTATCTGCTCGGCAGGCTGGTAGTGGCGGGATTGCAGTTCGCTATTTTCTGCCAAACCTAACCCCTGTTTTACCGTTGTCCAGACTTCCGCGGCCTTTGATGTTGTCAGTGCAGCAACTTTAAGCACCAGATTTTCCAGTGTGGTGCGCTGCGCCAGCGTGAGCGGCCGATCGCCGTTAGCTGAACCCGTGGTGTTCGAGGCGGATGAGGCCGAGGATGTGGTTGTCGGCGTAACCGGACGTTCGCCGGGCAGTGGGGCACCTGGGCCACTTACAGGTTGCATATCGATTATCCTCACTGCCGTCATGATTGAGATGAATCATAGCAATCTCCCGTGACGGCCGATAGTCATGCGTCGCTTAAAACGGCACGAATATCAGGCGGGTCTCATGAGGTGCGCCCCAGCGGGGTACGCAGATGTTGGGCGAGGATAACGCCGAGTAGCGTGATGCCGCCGCCAATCAGGTGATAATGATGCAAAGGCTCGTGCAAAAAACCAATCGCGATCATTGCTGTAAAGATGGGCGTCAGGTTCATGAAGATGGCGGCTTTACTGGCTCCCAGACGCATAACGCCCTGAATCCAAAGAAAAGGTGCGATGATTGAGGCCATGATGCCAGCGAAAATCACCAGCGGCAGGTTTTGGGCAGTAAGCTGCACATTGTCCGTCAGCAGAAAATTTGGAATCAGTACCACCACGCCAAAGGCAATTTGCACATAGAGCGATACCCAGTTGGGCAACGGGATGCTCCAGCGTTTGGTTAATACGCCATAGAGGGCATAGGACAACGACGCGCAAAACATCATGAATTCACCGGGGCCGATGCCCTGCGCCAGAATCTGTTCTGGATGTCCTTCTCCAATCAGCCAGATAATGCCTGCCAGCGACAGAATGCTGCCGAGCAGCACACCTAATGTGGGGGCGATGCGTAGCAGAGGGATGCTAAGCAGGACCGTGAGGAGTGGAATGAGCGACCCCATAATGCCCATCATCACGGCGCTGATCGAGTGCGCTGCGTAGTAGGCCAGACTTTGATATAGCACCATACCGAGCAACCCCAGTACCAGCAGCTTCCAGGCATGTTGGCGAATGGCCGTTGCATGCTGACGCAGGGTTGGCAGCATGAACGGCGTCATGACGAGGAATGCCAGTAGCCAGCGATAAAATGAGATAGCGGCCGGGTCAATGACGCTCGCGGAGAGCTTGTTAACGATGACATTAATTGACCAGATCAGGACGGCAATGGTGGGAAATAGGGCGTTCAACGTTGGATTTCTCATAACAGACCAGACGGAAAACGCAGCGGTTGCCAGTCTGGGAGATAAAAATAGGGCAAGTGCCGCAACGGCAAACAACATAGCAGAGCAACGTGACGGCTATCAACCTTGTATGCGATTGGCTTGCTATGACCACGACTTTGCAATGCTCTCCTTGAGGCGGGCTGATAACGGCACGACATTGCGTCGTAATTGCCTTGGGTTTCTGCATCATTCGGTGGCAAAATATCTCCCCGCTTTTTTTGGCTGGCTACCGATGTCGGAGAAGACAATGAAGATTCTGGTTGATGAGAATATGCCGTATGCCCGCGCGCTTTTTAGCAGGCTGGGTGACGTGCAGGCTGTGCCGGGACGTCCCTTACCGCGCGATCTGCTGGCAGACGCCGATGCGCTGATGGTGCGTTCTGTCACGAAGGTGAATGCGGATCTGCTGTCTGGTACGGCGGTAAAATTCGTCGGCAGCGCGACGGCTGGCACCGACCATGTTGATGATATCTGGCTTAACGACAACGGTATCGCGTTCTCTGCTGCGCCCGGCTGCAATGCCATTGCGGTGGTAGAGTACGTGTTTTCTTCTTTGTTGATGCTGGCCGAGCGTGATGGCTTCCAACTGCGTGATAAAACCGTAGGGATTGTCGGCGTGGGAAACGTTGGCAGACGCCTGGATGCGCGTCTGAAAGCCTGGGGCGTGAAAACACTGCTGTGCGATCCGCCGCGTGCCGATCGCGGTGATGCAGGCGATTTTCTGCCGCTAGAAACGCTGGTGCGCGATGCCGACATTCTGACGCTGCACACGCCGCTGTATCTCGATGGCCCATACCGTACCCATCATTTGGTTGATGCCAACGTGCTGGACGCGTTTGCGGACGGACGTATTTTGATTAATGCCTGTCGCGGCCCGGTGGTGGACAATGCTGCACTGCTTGAGGCGTTGCAGCGGGGTAAAAAACTCAGCGTCATTCTTGATGTATGGGAGCCTGAGCCCGAGTTATCAACCGATCTGCTGGCGCGAGTCGATATTGGTACGGCGCATATCGCCGGTTATACGCTGGAAGGGAAGGCGCGCGGCACTACGCAGGTTTTTGAAGCCTGGAGCGAGTTTATCGGAACCCCTCAGCAGGTGGCGCTTTCGTCGCTTTTGCCTGAGCCAGAGTTTGCCGAAGTGACTCTGACCGTACCGCTGGATGAGGCGCTGCTAAAACGTCTGGTGCATCTGGTGTATGATGTGCGCCGGGACGATGCACTGTTGCGCCACGTTGCGCATCAGGAAGGCGAATTCGATCGCCTGCGCAAACATTATCAGGAACGACGCGAATGGTCGTCACTCCATGTTATCTGCGCCGATGCTGACAGCGCAGATTGCCTGAATGCGCTGGGATTTACAGCGTCAGTGCGGGGCGCACGCTAACGGCGTTTCTCGCGAGCATCACTTTTTTTATTCATGCACCAACAGGCGGCGTCGCGATCGTCTGTTGGTTCCATTTATGATTTGTGTTTCATTCAAAATTTGGGAGAGAACCAAATGTCTGACGGCTGGAATATTGCTCTACTGGGCGCAACGGGCGCAGTAGGCACGGCGTTGCTGGAATTATTGCAGGAACGTGAATTCCCGGTGGGTGAACTGTATCCGCTGGCCAGCGAACGTAGCGCGGGTGAAACCATACGTTTTAACGGCCAGTCCTGTCTGGTCACCGATGTGGCGGATTTCGACTGGTCACAGGCACAGTTGGCGTTTTTTGTCGCCGGTCAGGATGTCAGCGCCCGCTATGCGGAAGAAGCTGGGGACGCAGGCTGTCTGGTTATCGACAGCAGCGGCCTGTTTGCGCTGGAGCCGGATGTCCCGCTGGTGGTGCCGGGCGTCAATACGCATACGCTGGCAGATTATCGTAACCGTAACATTGTTGCGGTGGCAGACAGCCTGACCAGTCAATTGCTGACGGCGATTAAACCGCTGACCGATGCGGCAGGGCTTTCACGTCTGCATGTCGTCAATATGCTGTCGGTTTCTGCCTTCGGCAAAGCGGCGGTAGACGATCTGGCTGGGCAAAGTGCCCGTTTGCTGAACGGTATTCCGCCAGAAGAAGGGATTTTCCCGAAACAGCTGGCGTTCAACCTGTTGCCTTTACTGCCGGATGACGCTGGCAGCGTGCGTGAAGAACGGCGTCTGGTGGAGCAGGTGCGTAAGGTCTTGCAGGACGAAGGATTACCGATTTCAGTGACCTGCATTCAGTCTCCTGTGTTCTATGGTCATGCGCAGGTTGTCCATCTTGAATCGCTGCGTCCGCTCTCTGCGGAAGAAGCGCGTGATGAATTACTCAACGCCGGGAATATTCAGGTAAGCGACGAGCAGGATTACCCCACGCAGGTTGGCGATGCGTCCGGCAATGGGCAACTGAGCGTAGGCTGTCTGCGTAACGATTACGGCATTCCTGAGCTGCTGCAGTTCTGGTCGGTTGCTGATAATGCTCGCTTTGGCGGTGCGCTGATGGCGGTGGAAACAGCGGAACGTCTGGTGCAGGAGTATCTTGGGTAATGTCGGAAACCACTCAGGCGGAGGCGATTCAGGCCGACGCCGTTGCGGAAAACGAACGCGCCCCGCTGAAAATCGCGTTGGGTATTGAGTATGACGGTAGCCAGTATTATGGCTGGCAGCGTCAGGCTGAAGTTGCCAGCGTGCAGGCCTGTCTTGAAAAGGCGCTGAGCAAAGTCGCGGATGAACCGATAGACGTGTTTTGTGCCGGACGAACCGATGCTGGGGTTCACGGTACTGGGCAAGTTGTGCATTTTACTACGCACGCTGTCAGGAAAGACGCGGCCTGGACGATGGGCGTGAATGCGAATTTACCGCCAGATATCGCCGTACGCTGGGTGAAAACGGTGGACGAGGATTTCCATGCGCGCTTTAGCGCCACGGCACGCCGCTACCGCTATGTCATCTATAATCACCGCTATCGCCCAGCGGTGCTCTCACATGGCATGACGCACTTTTATCATCCGCTGGATGTGGAGCGGATGGAGCGTGCCGGGCAGTGCCTGTTGGGGGAAAATGATTTCACCTCTTTTCGTGCAGTGCAATGCCAGTCGCGCACGCCGTGGCGCTATGTAAATCATTTAAAGGTTACACGTCACGGTGACTATATCGTGGTAGATATTAAGGCCAATGCGTTCGTTCATCATATGGTGCGCAACATTGTTGGTAGCCTGATGGAAGTCGGTTGTGGCAATCGCCCGGAGTCGTGGATTGCAGAGCTGCTGGCCGCCAAGGATCGTACGCTGGCGGCAGCGACGGCCAGAGCAGAAGGGTTGTATTTAGTGGCGGTGGATTACCCGGCGCGTTTTGCCTTGCCACAGGCTACGATGGGGCCGCTCTTTTTGGCGGACTAGCACTTATTGGTGTGATTTACCTGTTTTTTGTCGTATCGCATGCGGCCTGTTGACCGATGGCCATCTGACCGTGTGCGGTGCGTATTAAGGACGATGCTGTTTGGCGTGCTATACGCAAGGCAACGCGGGAATGCCGGCTGCCTTGCGTATATCGACCGCGTGCGATCGGTATACACTTTGGGGAGAAGAAGTTGTGATGGAATTTATACAGTTTATTATTGATTTTATTCTGCACATTGACGTTCATCTGGCGGAACTGGTGGCGCAATATGGTGTCTGGGTTTATGCCATTTTGTTCCTGATTTTGTTCTGTGAGACTGGGCTGGTAGTGACGCCGTTTCTGCCGGGCGATTCGCTGCTGTTTGTTGCAGGGGCGCTGGCGGCGCTGCCGTCGAACGATCTGAATGTACACACGATGGTGTTCCTGATGATTGTTGCCGCGATTACGGGCGATGCAGTGAACTACACGATTGGACGGCTATTCGGTGAAAAGTTGTTTAGCAACCCGAACTCGAAGATTTTCCGCCGCAGCTATTTGGATAAAACGCATGCGTTTTACGAGCGTCACGGCGGTAAGACGATAATTCTGGCGCGCTTTGTCCCGATTGTGAGAACATTTGCGCCGTTTGTCGCCGGAATGGGGCACATGAGCTATCGGCATTTTGCTGCCTATAATGTCATTGGTGCGCTGCTGTGGGTGCTGTCATTCACCTATGCGGGCTACCTGTTTGGCGATTTGCCGGTCGTGCAGGAAAATTTGAAATTACTGATTGTCGCGATTATTTTCCTCTCTATCCTGCCGGGCGTTATTGAGATTGTCCGTCATCGTAGAGCGGCCGCGCGCGGCAATGTGAAATAAGTGAAGTATTTTAACATCCGGTTTGACCAGTTTTTTATCCACAGTACCGGAACGTTATGGTTTAATGGGCAGCATTTATGGTCTGTTCTTGGGAACACCCTGGGTGCCGATGCCTTTGTACCGCGATCGTCGTGCGTCTCAGGCATTTTTTCATTGGCAATGTTGTCAGGGAATAACATGAACAGCGGACTGGCATTTGCCAGGTTCAAGCAGAAAGGTTATCAATGAGCTGGATTGAACGAATTCTTAACAAAAGCAACATCACACCGACCCGTAAAGCGAACATCCCTGAAGGGGTCTGGACAAAATGTGATAGCTGCGGTCAGGTTCTTTATCGTGCCGAGCTGGAGCGTAATTTGGGGGTCTGCCCGAAGTGCGATCACCATATGCGTCTTTCCGCACGTAACCGTCTACAGGCGTTTCTGGATAAAGAAAGCACTGTTGAGCTGGGAAGCGAACTGGAGCCGAAGGATGTCCTGAAATTCCGGGACTCCAAAAAATATAAAGATCGTCTGGTTTCTGCGCAGAAACAGTCCGATGAGAAAGATGCGCTGATCGTCATGAAAGGCACGCTACACGGCATGCCGGTTGTGGCGGCATCGTTTGAGTTCTCTTTCATGGGCGGCTCAATGGCGTCTGTTGTGGGCGCGCGTTTTGTGCGTGCCGTTGAGCAGGCATTGGAAGACGGTTGCCCGCTGGTCTGCTTCTCTGCCAGTGGCGGTGCGCGTATGCAGGAAGCGCTGATGTCGCTGATGCAAATGGCGAAAACCAGTGCGGCGTTGGCAAAAATGCGTGAGCGTGGCTTGCCTTATATCTCCGTGCTGACTGACCCGACGATGGGCGGTGTTTCCGCGAGTCTGGCGATGCTGGGCGATCTGAACATTGCTGAGCCGAAAGCGCTGATCGGTTTTGCCGGTCCACGCGTTATCGAACAAACCGTGCGTGAAAAGCTGCCGCCGGGCTTCCAGCGCAGCGAATTCCTGATTGAGAAAGGAGCGATCGATATGATCGTTCGTCGTCCGGAAATGCGCTATAAGCTGGCCACTATTCTTGCCAAACTGACGAATCATCCAGAACCGGGCAACGATGACGTGGAAATCCGCAGCGATGCGCCGTCTGAATCATCACAGGATGACGCATAATTGACATGATGGGCTGGGCGTGTGGTACTCGACCACGTCGTTCTCGACCGAGTAGTAATGCGCACGCTCTGCCCGCAATGAACCGTAAGCCAGTGAACGGGACTCATGGATACACTTCAAACACCTCAAGCCACGTCACCTTTGGTCACGTGGCTTCATTATCTTGAGCACCTGCATGCTCAGGCCATTGATTTAGGTCTGGAGCGCGTTAAGCAGGTTGCTGAACATCTCCATTTGCTACAGCCTGCCCCAACGGTTTTCACCGTCGCGGGGACGAACGGCAAAGGAACCACCTGCTGTACGCTGGAATCCATTCTGCTGGCCGCCGGGCTGCGGGTTGGCGTGTACAGTTCTCCCCATCTTGTTCGCTATACCGAGCGGGTGCGTATTCAGGGCAAAGAATTGCCTGAAGCGCAACACACTCAGGCATTTGCGGATATCGAAGCGGGAAGAGGTGCGGTATCGCTCACCTATTTTGAATTCGGTACGCTGTCGGCGCTGCAACTCTTTAAGCAGGCGAATCTGGATGTCGTCATTCTGGAAGTGGGGCTTGGTGGGCGTCTGGATGCCACCAATATCGTGGATGCGGATGTCTCCGTCGTTACCAGCATTGCTATCGACCATACCGACTGGCTAGGTAACGATCGGGAAAGCATCGGTCGTGAGAAAGCCGGGATATTCCGACAGGGTAGACCTGCCGTTGTCGGCGAGCCGGATATGCCGGGAACGATTGCCGATGTTGCCGCTGAGAAAGGGGCGCTGTTGCGCCGTCGTGGTCGCGACTGGGACTATTCCGTTCAGCGAGAGACATGGAGCTGGCAGGATAAGCAGCGTGAGTTATCACGGCTGCCATTGCCCAATGTCCCGTTGGCCAATGCTGCCACGGCGCTGGCTGCGCTGCACTATTCGTCACTCAATGTGAGCGAAGACGCGATTCGACAGGGTTTACGGCACGCGATATTGCCCGGTCGTTTTCAGACGGTGCAGGAATCACCGCGATTGATTCTTGATGTTGCACACAATCCCCATGCGGCGGCGTATCTGGCAAACCGTTTGGCCGCGTTGCCGACCACCGGAAAAATACGGGCCGTCGTCGGCATGTTGTCGGATAAAGATATTGCCGGTACGCTGGCCCACTTAACGCCGTTGGTGGATGAGTGGTATTGCGCCCCGTTGGAAGGGCCGCGTGGTGCCACCGCGCAGCAGATTGCCGAGCACCTGACGCGCAGCCAATCGTTCCCTGATGTCGTGGCGGCCTGGCAGCAGGCGATGTCCGAGGCTGCGGAGCAGGATGTCGTCATTGTGTGTGGATCTTTTCATACGGTAGCGCATGTGATGGAAGCGCTGGATGAGGAGAAGGCGAATGGCGAGTAAATTTCAGAATCGCCTGGTGGGTACAGTCATTCTGGTCGCGCTGGGTGTGATCGTCTTACCCGGACTGCTGGATGGTAAGAAAAAGCACTATGAGGACGAGTTTGCGTCGATTCCGCTGATCCCTAAACCGGGTGATAGCAATGAGATGGAATCGCTGCCTGCTCTGAACCCGTCGCTGCCGAGTCAACCACCGGAAGGGGCGGAGGCGGCGATGCAGAACAGCCCGGAAGCCGAAGCGCCTGAGGCGAGGGCAGCGACAGCACCTGAAACCACAACGCAGACACCGCCATCATCCCATTCTGGCACGAATACACCAGCGATGACGGCACCGCCGGTTGTGGTTGAGCGTCCGCCGGTTCAGACCCCAGCGCCAGTGACGCCGAAGCCTCAGCCAAAACCTGAGGTGAAACCGGAAGTAAAACCGAAGCCTGAGCCTAAACCGGAACCCAAACCGGAACCCAAACCGGAAGTGAAGCCTGAAACACAGCCGGCGCAGCAAGCCCCTGTCGGACAGGCCTACATTGTGCAGCTTGGTGCGCTGAAAAATGCAGATAAGGTGAACGAGATTGTCGCCAAATTGCGTCTTTCCGGCTATCGCGCGTATACCGTGCCGTCAACGCCGGTTTCAGGAGAAATCACCCGTATTTACGTGGGGCCTGATGCGTCGAAGCAGAAGCTTGAGTCTTCACTGGGTGAGCTGAAACAGCTCAGCGGACTCAGTGGGCAGGTGCGTGCACATTCCGTTCGTTAAGGCTGTTAAACGTGAAAATAACGGGGTGGATTGTTTGTTGTCTGCCGCGTAATAAGTAGAAGAGGCAGGCTGCGGGGATGGGGCTCATAGGCGTGGTGCTTCGCCCCGCACTCGTTTTGAGTGGCCTGTTGTTGATTTTGTTATGCCGACAGTGAATAGAATCAGGCATAGCGAGTTGCTGGTTTTTTCGCCTGATTATCTATTGATGAAATCGGCGGAAATACGCTACGCAAACGTTTTCTTTTTCTGTTAGAATGCGCCGCGAACAGGATGACGTAGCGGCTTATCGGTAGCATCGTTCATTATTAGGATCGTTCATGGTTTGGGTTGATTACGTCATTATTGGCATCATCGGTTTTTCGGCTCTGGTTAGCCTGATCCGGGGGTTTGTTCGTGAAGCGCTGTCGTTAGTAACCTGGGGATGTGCTTTTTTTGTCGCCAGCCATTACTACGCGTACCTCGCGGTCTACTTCACCCGTTTTGATGATGAGCTGGTGCGTAACGGTATCGCGATTGCCATTCTGTTTGTTGCAACGTTGATTGTGGGGGCTATCGTCAACTATGCGATTAGTTCGCTGGTTGAACGTACCGGATTATCCGGCACCGATCGCGTTCTGGGCATCTGTTTTGGTGCGCTGCGCGGGGTGCTGATCGTTTCCGCACTGCTATTCTTTCTGGATACTTTCACCGGTTTTTCACAAAGTGATGACTGGAAGCAGTCCCAGTTAATCCCGCAGTTCAGTTATATTATCAGGTGGTTTTTTGACTACCTGCAAAGCACGTCAAGTTTCTTGCCGCAGCATTTACCGCTGCGGTAGCGCTGATGAGGAAAAGACACCATGTGCGGTATTGTCGGTATCGCCGGTTTTACACCGGTCAACCAGTCGATTTATGACGCGTTAACGGTGTTGCAACACCGTGGGCAGGATGCAGCGGGTATTGTGACCATCGATGCCTTTAATTGTTTTCGCCTGCGTAAGGCCAATGGCCTGGTGAAAGATGTGTTTGAAGCGCGGCACATGCAACGCTTACAGGGAAACATGGGGCTTGGTCATGTGCGTTATCCAACCGCGGGCAGTTCCAGCGCCTCGGAAGCACAGCCTTTCTATGTTAACTCTCCGTTCGGTATCACGTTGGCTCACAACGGTAACCTGACTAACGCCCATGAACTGCGTAAAAAGCTGTTCGAGCAGGAGCGCCGTCACGTTAACACCACGTCTGATTCTGAAATTCTGCTGAATATTTTTGCCAGAGAGCTGGACCGTTTCCAACATTACCCGCTGGAAGCCGATAATATTTTTGCGGCCGTTGCCGCGACGCACCAGCAAATTCGCGGTGCCTACGCCTGTGTTGGCATGATTATCGGTCACGGTATGGTGGCTTTCCGCGATCCTAACGGGATTCGCCCGCTGGTGATTGGTAAGCGCGATCTGGAAGATGGCCGTAGCGAATACATGGTGGCGTCAGAAAGTGTTGCGCTGGATACGCTGGGCTTTGAATTTTTACGCGATGTGGCGCCGGGAGAAGCGATCTACATTACGGAAAAAGGGCAGCTGTTTACCCGCCAGTGTGCGGAGAATCCAAAGAGCAACCCGTGTCTGTTCGAATATGTCTACTTCGCTCGCCCAGACTCTTTCATCGATAAAATCTCGGTCTACAGCGCACGCGTTCGCATGGGTCAGAAGCTCGGTGAAAAAATTGCGCGTCAGTGGGAAGATCTCGATATAGACGTCGTGATCCCGATTCCTGAGACCTCTTGTGATATCGCGCTGGAAATCGCGCGTATCATTAACAAACCATACCGTCAGGGGTTTGTGAAAAACCGCTATGTGGGCCGTACCTTTATCATGCCGGGGCAGCAGGCGCGTAAGAAATCGGTACGCCGTAAACTGAACGCCAACCGTGCTGAATTCCGTGACAAAAACGTGCTGCTGGTGGATGACTCCATCGTGCGTGGTACAACGTCGGAGCAGATTGTGGAGATGGCGCGTGAAGCGGGAGCCAAGCGTGTGTATCTGGCCTCGGCGGCACCGGAAATTCGCTTCCCTAACGTGTATGGCATCGACATGCCGAGCGTCAACGAGCTGATTGCTCACGGTCGTGAAGTGGATGAGATCTGTAAGATTATTGGTGCCGATGCGCTTATTTTCCAAGATCTCGACGATCTGATCGACGCTGCGCGTGAAGATAACCCGGATATCGCTCAGTTTGAATGCTCGGTATTCAACGGGATTTACGTGACGAAGGATGTTGATCAAGGCTATCTGGATTATCTGGAAGTCTTGCGTAATGACGACGCCAAAGCGTTGCGTAGCCAGAATGAAGTTGAAGATCTGGAATTACACAACGAAGGCTAACGGCTAGTTGCACGTTAAGGCTTCATCGAAGGGGGAGGACGCGAAAGTGTCTTCCCCCTTTTCTATATATAGAACACAGTGGTATAGAAAATCGTTGTATATAAAAACATTGCTTCAGCGCTTCTCCTTGCTTATCGCCAGTCAATGCGGCAAAGTTTGCGCAGATGATTTTTCCGCGTTTTTGCTTACGCAGTCAGCCAGAGGCAGTACGAATGAAGCGACTCATTGTAGGAATTTCCGGCGCCAGCGGTGTTATTTACGGCGTCCGGCTGCTACAGGTTTTACAGACGCTGGAAGGTATCGAAACACATTTGATCATGAGTCAGGCTGCCCGGCAGACGCTGGCGTTAGAAACCGATTTTAGTCTGCGTGATGTGCAGGCGCTGGCTGATGTAGTGCATGACACGCGTGATATCGCTGCCAGCGTCTCTTCGGGGTCGTTTAAAACGGCGGGGATGGTGATTTTACCCTGTTCGATAAAAACCCTGTCCGGCATTGTGCACAGCTACAGCGACAACCTATTAACCCGCGCGGCCGATGTGGTGCTGAAGGAGCGTCGTCCTTTGGTGCTGGGGGTTCGTGAAACACCGCTGCATTTAGGGCATTTACGGCTGATGACCACTGCCGTTGAGCTGGGGGCGATAATCATGCCGCCTGTGCCTGCGTTCTATCATCGCCCAGAAAGTGTGCAGGATATTGTCGATCAGACGGTGAATCGTATTCTGGACCAGTTTGATATCGAGCTGCCGAAAGATCTCTTTATCCGCTGGCAAGGTGCGTCGTAGCAGGCTAGACGCTAACGCGTGCCGTTTTCTTCTCTCCGGGCAGTAAAGTATTACTGCCCTTTTTTTGTGCTTTTTTATCACATTGCACCAATTTTGCGCGCAAGAGCACCTAAATGGTGCGCTTGAGTTTTTGTATTCATGGCAATGTTATCTATTCTTATTATTACGCGCCGAAAAATTCTACGGAAAATATTTCATAATCAAACAGTTATTCATTAGTTTCTGCATGAATTGCCTATGAGACTTTTACGGTGTCCCTGCGTTCATTGTGGCATGAAAACTGCTTGCTAATGAAAACGGTAATCGTCGGCATTAAAAAACAAATAGCACTCACATCGTTCATTTTTAAAGCAATAAATCGATATCTGTTCCGACGTTGACGACACATGACATCAATCACTCATGATAAGGGTAGCAATATGAAGAAACTGATCAAAGTTTTGCCGTTGGCACTCATTCTGGCTGCGGGCAGCGCGATGGCGGAGATTCCTAAGAATATTAAAATCGGCACCGATCCGACCTATGCCCCCTTTGAGTCCAAAAACGCCAGCGGCGAACTGGTTGGGTTTGATATCGATCTGGCGAAAGAGCTGTGTAAACGCATTCAGGCTAACTGTACGTTTGTGGAAAGTGACTTTGACGCATTAATTCCTTCCCTTAAAGCTAAAAAAATTGATGCCATCATCTCTTCTCTGTCCATCACCGAAAAACGCCAGCAGGAAATTGCCTTCACCGAGAAGCTGTATGCTGCCAATGCGCGTCTGATTGCGAAGAAGGGCGCGAGCATCGAGCCAACGCTGGTGTCTCTGGGCGGCAAGCGTGTCGGCGTGTTGCAGGCATCAACGCAGGAGGCATTTGCTAACGCGAACTGGCAGCCAAAAGGCGTTGAGGTTGTGGCTTACCAAAATCAGGATCTGATTTATGCAGACCTGACCGCAGGCCGTATCGATGCCGCTTTTCAGGATGAAGTGGCGGGAAGCGAAGGTTTCCTGAAGCTTGATATGGGTAAAGGCTACGCGTTTGCTGGCCCGGCGGTGAAAGATGACAAATTCTTCGGTGTGGGGACGGGGATGGGTCTGCGTAAAGCGGATACCGAGCTGAAAGCCGCGCTGGATAAAGCCTTTGAAGAGATGCGTAAAGACGGTACCTACGATACCTTCGCGAAAAAATACTTCGATTTTGACGTCTACGGCGGCTAATTTCTCCTAACGATTCACACTCTGTAGCGGAATCGCAGGGCCTACGACATGGGACCGTTCCTCCCGTGTCGTATTCCTGATGATGACGCACTGTGCCATTAACCGCTATTTCAACGGATATCATTGATGCTCTATGGCTATTCCCAGCTAATTCTGGACGGTGCCATCATGACGCTGGAGCTGGCAGCCAGTTCGCTACTGTTGGCGCTGGTTATCGGCCTGATTGGCGCATCGGCGAAGCTGTCTTCCAACCGGCTGCTGGCAGGGTGTTTTTCCTGCTATACCACGCTGATTCGTGGCATTCCCGATCTGGTGCTGATGCTGCTGATTTTCTATGGTCTGCAAATCGTCTTAAACGGCGTGACGGAGTCGATGGGGATGGCGCAGATTGACATCGATCCTTTGACCGCCGGGATTATTACGTTGGGCTTTATTTACGGCGCGTATTTTACGGAAACCTTTCGCGGTGCCTATCTTGCCGTGCCGCGTGGGCAAATCGAAGCGGCTGTGGCATTTGGCTTCTCTCCTATGAAGGTGTTCCGCCGTATTCTGTTTCCTTCCATGATGCGTTTTGCGCTGCCTGGCATTGGCAATAACTGGCAGGTGATCCTGAAAGCCACGGCGCTGGTGTCACTGCTTGGCCTGAATGATGTGATTAAGGCGACGCAACTGGCGGGAAAGGGCGCACATGAACCGTTTTATTTTGCGCTGGTCGCTGGGGCGATGTACCTGATTTTTACCACCATTTCTAACGGCGTGCTGTGGTGGCTGGAAAGGCACTATTCGCAGGGAGTCAAGAAAGTAAACTATGAGTGAGATCCTGCAACAATATTGGCAGCCGCTACTGTGGAGCGATGGCTACCGACTGACCGGGCTGGCGATGACGCTCTGGCTACTTATTTCGTCGGTGATTATCGGTGGGCTGATGGCGCTGCCGCTGGCGATTGCCCGCGTGTCGCCGCGACGCCGATTCAGCTTTCCTGTGTGGTTATTTACTTACGTGTTCCGCGGTACGCCGCTCTATGTGCAGCTTCTGGTGTTCTATTCCGGCGTGTATAGCCTGGAGATTGTGCGCGGCACCGATCTGCTGAATGCCTTTTTTCGCAGCGGGCTAAACTGTGCCATCTTGGCGCTGGCGCTCAATACCTGTGCGTATACGACAGAAATTTTTGCAGGCGCTATCCGCGCGGTGCCGCATGGGGAAATTGAAGCGGCCAGAGCATACGGATTCTCCCGTTTTAAGCAGTATCGTTGCATTATTTTGCCGGGAGCGCTGCGTATTGCGCTGCCTGCCTACAGCAACGAAGTGATTCTGATGCTGCATTCGACGGCGCTGGCCTTCACCGTAACCGTACCGGATATTCTGAAGATTGCCCGAGATATCAACGCCGCAACCTACCAGCCGTTTTATGCATTTGGTATTGCTGCGGTCATCTATTTGGCGATTTCATTTGTGTTAATCGGGCTGTTCAGAAGGGCGGAACGGCGCTGGTTACGTCATCTTTATACCCGTTCATCTCATTAAGCGCAGGAAAAAAGCATGTCGAATAACAAACTGATGGTGACGGAACTGCGTAAACGCTATGGCCAGCATGAGGTGCTAAAAGGGATCTCATTACAGGCGAAAGCGGGTGACGTTATTTCAATTATTGGCTCGTCCGGTTCGGGAAAAAGCACCTTACTGCGCTGTATTAATTTTCTGGAAAAACCCTGTGAAGGGGCGATTTACGTCAGCGATCAGGAAATTCGCATGGTGCGTGATACTGACGGACAGCTGAAGGTGTTTGATAAAAAACAGCTTCAAATGCTGCGCACGCGCCTGACGATGGTGTTTCAGCATTTCAACCTGTGGAGCTTCATGACCGCGTTGGAAAACGTGATGGAAGCACCGATTCAGGTATTAGGACTTAGCAAAGCGGAAGCGCGCGAGCGGGCGGTATTCTATCTGAACAAGGTCGGGATCACCGATTCTGCCCAGCAGAAGTATCCATCTGATCTCTCTGGTGGTCAGCAGCAGCGCGTGTCGATTGCGCGGGCGCTGGCGATGGAACCGGAAGTGTTATTATTTGATGAGCCTACGTCAGCGCTCGATCCCGAACTGGTCGGCGAGGTGTTGCGCATCATGCAGCAGCTTGCGGAGGAAGGAAAAACGATGGTAGTGGTGACGCATGAAATGGAGTTTGCCCGCCATGTTTCCAGCCACGTTATTTTCCTGCATCAGGGGGTAATTGAAGAAGAAGGCCCACCGGATCAGCTTTTCGGTAGTCCGAAAAGTGCGCGTTTACAGCAGTTTTTATCAGGTGCATTGAAGTAGGTTTTGGGGCTGATGGTGATCAGCCCCATACGTTTCTCTCAGCACTGAGTCAGCCCGGTTTTTTGACGACGTCCTGTAGGGCTTCTTCCAGCTCAAAGAAACGGAAACCAAAGCCTGCGGCTTCTAACCGCTGCGGGATGGCACGTTGCCCGCCCAGTACCAGCGTCGAAGCTTCTCCCATCAGCAGTTTGATCGCAAAAGCGGGTGCTCGCAGAAAACCGGGGCGATCCAGAACGTGTGCCAGCGTGGCGGAAAATTGTTCATTGTGAACCGGATAGGGCGCAACCATGTTGAAGGGGCCACTCAATATCGGCTGGTCTAGCAGGTAAATGATACCGTTAACCATGTCATCAATATGAATCCACGGCATATATTGCTTGCCAGAACCCATCGGTCCGCCAAGTCCGAGCCGGAAAATCGGCAGCATTTTTGCCAGCGCGCCGCCCTGTGCTGAAAGTACAATGCCAGTGCGCAGCAGGCAGACGCGGGTTTTATCGCTTTCGGCGGATTGCGCCAGCGCTTCCCAGCGGGCGCAGAGATGATGCGTGAATTCATCGACCGGAGATTCATCTTCCGTAACCAGCGCTTCACCCTGATCGCCATAATACCCGACAGCAGAACCTGAGATAAAAACGGTTGGTGGTTCACTGCTGGCTTTTATCAGCGTGGCGAGCTGCTCGGTGATGTTCCAGCGACTCTTTGCCAGCAGCTGTTTTTGCTGTGGCGTCCACCGTTTGTCAGCGATAGGCTCGCCGGCTAGATTGATAACGCCATCAAAGTCGTTCAGTGAGGTGATATTACTCAACGTTGACCAATATTCCACCTGATTGCCGAGAACGCCTCGGGCGCGTTCAGGATCGCGTGTCAGTACCGTAATGTGATGGGAAAGCAGCTGTAATCGTTGGATAAGATGGCGGCCAATAAGGCCGGTCCCGCCTGTTATGAGTAGTTGCATCGCTCCCCCTCTCCCTATCTTTATGCCTTGTGATAACGCAGGGTCATAGAAACTGAATCGGCGTATCGCAGGGCAAACGGTTTATCGACTTCTACTTCAGCATAGGTGATCCATTCGTGATCGCTGGCGATGTTGAGCACATCCTGCGTTAATTTTTCCAGCAAAGCGAAGCGGTTATCTTCCACGTGGCGAATAATGCTTTTGGTGATGGTGCGGTAATTCAGCGCATCGGCGATATTCTCGCTGTTGCGCGCCTGCTCTGCTGGGTAGTGAATCACAACGTTGATGATCACATCCTGCTTATTCGTAATTTCCTCTTCTTTGATACCGATGAAGGTGCGCAAACGCAGATTTTTTATACGAATAACGGCGTCAGAATAGTGATGTGGCATTGCTCGGCCCTCGGTTGCTTCTGTGACTGCGATAACACCGCAGCGTCAGGGGTATCGTTAACGACAATATGTTGATTACCATAGCAGAAGATACCCAAAGGCCGAATGAGATGATGCCAGAATTTTATTGCTCGGCGAGTTGATAGGCTCGTTGTGTTGCCGGGCGTTCGCTAATACGCGTATACCATGCTTTTACCGCCGGATAATCATCAAGATCGACACGCTGGCGGGCATAAGAAACCACCCACGGGTAGGTTGCGATATCGGCGATGCTGTAATGCTCCCCTGCGAGCCACGGACTGTCTTGCAGGTGTTTATCTAGCACGCGATACAGGCGCTGTGTCTCCTGCTGATAACGTTCAATAGCGTAAGGGACTGGCTGAGGCGCATAGTGGTTAAAATGGTGATTCTGTCCCAGCATCGGCCCAAAACCGGCGACCTGCCAGAACAGCCACTGTAGCGTGGCCGTACGCTCACGTAGCGACGAGCTCAACAGCACGCCGTGCTTTTCCGCCAGATAAAGCAGGATCGCGCCAGATTCAAACAGGCTGATAGACGTGTCGCCTTCCGCGGGCTGCGTATCGACAATCGCGGGAATTTTGTTGTTAGGCGAGATTGCCAGAAACTCCGGTCTGAACTGTTCACCTTTGCTGATATTTACGCGGTGGAGCTGATAGGGGATATTTGCTTCTTCCAGAAACAGAGTGATTTTGTGTCCGTTAGGGGTTGGTGCGTAATACAGGTCAATCATGAATCAAGTCTCCGTTTTAATTCAGAAAAACATCATGGACTGTATGGCAGTTGATCGCTTCAGAGAGCGATGCGCTGTCAGAATAGCGTATTGGGGAACGGGTCCTTACCCTACCACTTCTACGGGTGAAAAATAAGCGATGGCGCACATCGTTGTGCGATCTTTACCGGAAGCGGTTGGTCAACTTTGGTAGACTACTTCTGGTGAAAGGTACGCGTATTGTGGATATAAACGTTGTGGAGATGACGATGAAGTTGATGTTTGCGTCCGATATACACGGTTCTCTCAGCGCGACGGAGCGCGTGCTGACGATTTTTGAGCAGAGTCGTGCTGACTGGCTTATTTTATTGGGTGATTTTCTCAATCATGGTCCGCGCAATCCGCTGCCGGAAAAATATCAGCCTGCGGAAGTGGCTGCCCGACTGAATGCCTATGCGTCACGCATCATCGCCGTACGCGGGAATTGCGACAGCGAGGTGGATCAGATGCTGTTGACCTTTCCGATCACGGCACCGTGGCAACATGTGCTATTACCGCAGAATCGCCTTTTCCTGACGCACGGTCATCTTTATCATCCAGATAATCTGCCGCCGTTACGCGCGGGGGATGTGCTGGTGTATGGTCATACCCATATCCCGGTTGCCGAGCGACGCGGAGAATATTATTTCTTCAATCCCGGCTCAGTAAGCTTGCCGAAAGGGGGATTCCCTGCGAGCTATGGCTTGCTTGAACAAGACGCGTTGCGGGTTCTGCCGTTACACGGCGGCGAGCCTATTGCACAGCTCTCAATTAGACACTAATTTAGCTATACCCTGTTTTTGACCTTGAATCACGGCAAGGTAGCAGGGAATATTTACAGCAAAATCGATCATTTAAAACAGACGCGCGTAGCAACGTGCCAATACTAAAGGGTTTCAGAGGATGGCGGAACAAAGTCAGGCAGCAGGCACAGAGTGGGTTGATATCGTCAATGAAAACAACGAGGTAATTGCTCAGTCAAGTCGTCAGCAGATGCGTGCGCAGAGTCTTCGTCATCGTGCCACTTACATTGTTGTGCATGATGGAATGGGTAAAATTCTGGTGCAACGCCGGACCAAGATTAAAGACTTCTATCCAGGCTGGCTGGACGCGACCGCAGGTGGTGTGGTGCAAAGTGGTGAGCAAATGCTGGAATCCGCTCGTCGTGAAGCGGAAGAAGAACTTGGTATTGCTGGCGTGCCATTTGCAGAACACGGCTTGTTCTATTACGAAGGCGAAAATTGCCGGGTGTGGGGCGGGCTGTTCAGCTGCGTCACCCATGGGCCATTCGCGTTACAGGAAGAAGAAGTGGATGAAGTGAGTTGGCTGACGCCGCAAGAGATCACTGCGCGCTGCGATGAATTTACGCCAGACTCGCTAAAAGCCCTGTCGCTGTGGCTGACGCGCTACAGCGATCGGGAATATGGCAAGCCGATTTCACGCAAGCTGAATGAGGTAGTAGAAGCTGCCGAGACATCTGTCGTTAATCATGACAATGTTGATGATGAGAACGACAGCAACGTTGCTCCATCGGAAACGGATTCGCAGAAATAATCTGTGCCCGCCTCGCCGCGGCCTTTTCTCCACTGCGGCATTTTTCCTTGCTCTCCTTCCAAATAAAAATGCCAGCCCGAAGGCTGGCATTTACGTCATCATGAAGATGATTAGAGCTGTGTAGCCTGAATGGCGGTCAGAGCGACGGTGTAAACGATGTCGTCTACCAGTGCGCCACGAGACAGGTCGTTAACCGGTTTGCGCATGCCTTGCAGCATTGGCCCGATGGAGATCAGGTCGGCAGAACGCTGTACCGCTTTGTACGTGGTGTTACCGGTGTTCAGGTCAGGGAAGATGAACACAGTCGCTTTACCCGCAACTGGTGAGTTCGGCGCTTTGGACTGTGCAACGTCAGCCATGATAGCGGCGTCGTATTGCAGTGGACCATCGATAACCAGATCCGGGCGTTTTTCCTGTGCCAGACGGGTTGCTTCACGCACTTTCTCTACATCGCTACCCGCGCCGGAGTTACCGGTGGAGTAAGAGATCATTGCAACGCGTGGGTCGATGCCGAATGCTGTCGCGGAATCAGCGGACTGGATAGCGATTTCAGCCAATTGCTCTGCGGTTGGATCTGGGTTGATGGCGCAGTCGCCGTAAACCAGAACCTGCTCAGGCAGCAGCATGAAGAACACTGAAGACACCAGAGAGCTGCCCGGTGCAGTTTTGATCAGCTGCAACGGCGGACGGATGGTGTTAGCCGTGGTGTGAACGGCACCAGACACCAGACCGTCAACTTCACCCTGTTCCAGCATCAGCGTACCCAGAACCACGTTGTCTTCGAGCTGTTCGCGCGCAACCACTTCGGTCATGCCCTTGCTCTTACGCAGTTCAACCAGACGCGCAACATAGCGCTCACGTACGACAATCGGATCGACGATTTCAATGCCTTTGCCCAGTTCTACGCCCTGAGCGGCGGCAACGCGTTGAATCTCTTCCGGGTTACCGATCAGCACACAGTGAGCGATACCGCGTTCAGCACAGATAGCGGCGGCTTTAACGGTACGCGGCTCATCACCCTCTGGCAGCACGATGCGTTTGCCTGCTTTACGCGCCAGCTCGGTAAGCTGATAGCGGAATGCTGGTGGAGACAGACGGCGTGAACGCTCAGACTCTGCGCTCAGTGAGTCGATCCACTGGGTATCAATGTGGCGTGCAACGTATTCCTGCACTTTCTCAACACGTTGACGGTCATCAGCCGGTACTTCAAGGTTGAAGCTTTGCAGGCTGAGTGAGGTCTGCCAGGTGTTGGTGTTGACCATAAATACAGGCAGGCCAGTCTGGAAGGCGCGCTCACACAGCTTGGCGATGCTCGGATCCATTTCGTAGCCGCCAGTCAGCAGCAGGGCACCGATTTCCACGCCGTTCATGGCAGCCAGACAAGCGGCAACCAGAACATCAGGACGATCGGCGGAGGTCACCAGCAGTGAACCCGGACGGAAATGCTCCAGCATATGAGGAATGCTGCGTGCGCAGAAGGTCACAGACTTAACGCGACGCGTTTGAATGTCACCTTCGTTGACGATACGCGCATTCAGGTGCTTCGCCATATCAATGGCGCGCGTTGCGATCAGGTCAAAGCTCCATGGAATGCAGCCCAGCACCGGCAGCGGGCTGTTAGCGAACAGCTGCTTCGGATCGATGTTGGCAACGCTGGCTTTCGTGGAGTCATCAAAGATTTCAGACAGGTCAGGACGAGTACGGCCCTGCTCATCTACCGGCGCATTCAGTTTGTTGATGATCACGCCAGTAATGTTTTTGTTTTTGCTGCCGCCGAAGCTGGAACGTGCCAGTTCGATACGGTCTTTCAGCTGTGCCGGGGAGTCGTTACCCAGCGCCAGTACGAAGACGATTTCTGCGTTCAGCGTTTTGGCGATTTCATAGTTCAATGCGTTAGCAAACTGGTGCTTACGGGTAGGAACCAGACCTTCAACCAGAACGACTTCGGCGTCTTTGGTATTTTCGTGATAGCGCGCGATGATTTCTTCCATCAGCACGTCTTGCTGGTTAGAACTCAGCAGGGCTTCAACGCGGCTCATCGCCAGCGGCTCGGCGGCGTTGATAGCGGAATTCGCACGAATAATGGTGGTCGTTTGATCTGGCGTATTGTCGCCACTGCGCGGCTGGGCGATAGGTTTGAACACGCTCAGGCGAACGCCTTTCTGTTCCATGGAACGGATGACACCCAGGCTGACGCTTGTCAGACCGACGCTGGTGCCAGTTGGGATCAACATGATTATACGGGACACGGCCGAACCTCTTTACGGTTGCTCGTTAGTCAAAAACAACACCGTCAGCCTTGGCTGACGGTGTTGGGAGGTTACTTGTCTTACGCTGTCAGACGGTAAGCGTCTTCAGCGATGACCAATTCTTCATTGGTCGGGATAACCAGCGCTGGACGGGTGCCATCTTTAGCGATGTTGCCACCTTTACCGAAGCGTGCAGCCAGGTTGCGTTCGTGGTCGACGTCAAAGCCCAGCAGACCCAGTTTTTTCAGCGACAGTTCACGAACCATTGCGGCGTTTTCACCGATACCACCGGTAAAGATTACGGCATCCAGACGGCCTTCCATCAGGGCGCTGTAAGAACCGATGTACTTAGCCAGACGGTGGCAGTAAACGTCCATTGCACGTTTCGCGTCTGCTTTCGTCTCGTAGTTATCTTCAACGTAACGGCAGTCGCTGGTCACTTCAGTCAGACCTTGCAGGCCGGATTCTTTAGTCAGCAATTTGTTGATGCTGTCTACATCCATGCCCAGTGCGTCGTGCAGGTGGAAAATCACAGCCGGGTCGATATCGCCACAGCGCGTACCCATAACCAGACCTTCCAGCGGCGTCAGACCCATAGAGGTGTCAACGCATTCGCCGTTGCGGATGGCCGTAACGGAACCACCGTTGCCCAGGTGACAAGTGATGACGTTCAGCTCTTCTACCGGCTTGTTCAGCACTTTAGCGGCTTCGCGAGAAACAAAGTAGTGGCTGGTGCCGTGGAAGCCGTAGCGACGGATGTGGTTTTCTTTATACAGTTTGTATGGCAGTGCATAAAGGTAAGACTCTTCCGGCATGGTCTGATGGAACGCGGTGTCGAAGACAGCGACGTTTTTATCAGCCAGGTGTGGGAAGGATTTCAGTGCTTCTTCGATACCGATCAAGTGCGCCGGGTTGTGCAGAGGTGCAAAAGGTACGGAATCTTTGATACCCTGAAGAACATCATCAGTGATGATCGCGGATTGGGTGAACTTCTCACCGCCGTGAACGATACGGTGACCGATAGCAACCAGTTGAGCAGACAGCTCTGGCTTCTGAGACAGAATGGTATTAACGATGAAGTTCAGCGCTTCGCTGTGAGCTGCACCGGCACCCAGTTCGGCGTCGTGTTTACCGCCGTCCATTTTCCATTTGATGCGGGCTTCAGGCAGGTTGAAACACTCGGCTAAACCAGACAGGTACTCTTCTCCGTTAATCGCATCGATGATGGCGAATTTCAGGGATGAACTACCGCAGTTAAGAACCAGTACTAACTTACTCGACATGGAAGTACCTACTTGTTATACATGGTTAAAAAAATGTCATACAGGGCATAGCGTATCGCATGCCGCCGCTGGCATTTATGATTAACATCATACCTTGGTGTGATACACCAGACACAATGGTGAAATAGGGTCGATACTATGACGTATGTTATATCGGGTAATCGTTACAACAATTAATCGCTATAACTCATCTCTACAACAACGTGACATCGACCTGATGTAAACCGCAGCTTTTAAAGCGATGAATAACCGCGTTATGGCCGTTGGCTGCGCTTATGTCGCGAAGGGAATTATACTCCTTGCGTGTAGTCATACTACTTTAGGTATACAGCGGCCAAAAGGCCGATCTAGGATACCGATAGCGTAGGGTAAACACAAAATATATTTTAACCTTATCAACTTGAGTTGTTGATTTGTGCAAAAGTTTTATTTTTTATCTGTAAAGTTGAGGTGTGGCTATGGCGACGAAACCAGACAGTAGAATCAGTTGGCTACAGCTACTCCAACGTGGGCAGCATTACATGAAGACGTGGCCGGCAGAAAAGCAACTGGCGCCAGTCTTTCCTGAAAACCGTGTAGCGCGAGCGACACGGTTTGGCATCCGCATCATGCCGCCGCTGGCGGTGTTTACCTTAACATGGCAGATTGCGCTCGGCGGCCAGCTCGGCCCGGCCATTGCCACCGCGCTGTTTGCTTGTAGCCTGCCGTTGCAAGGCCTTTGGTGGCTTGGCCGCCGTTCCGTGACGCCTTTACCGCCGACGCTGGCACAGTGGTTCCATGAGATTCGTCATAAGCTGCTGGAGTCAGGTCAGGCATTGGCCCCATTGGAAGAAGCGCCTACTTACCAATCATTGGCGGATGTGCTGAAGCGGGCATTCAACCAGCTTGATAAAACCTTCCTTGATGATTTGTGATCGGCGTCAGGCTGTGTGAGGGTTGATAGCTATTTTGTTCTTTCCCCTGTTTCAAATCAAAGAAGCGGTGCCTACCGCTATCGTGACACGATTCAGTATGCGATTCTGCGGTTAATACCTATTTAGCGACATTGGCTTACACCAAAGAGGGTTCAGGAGAGCAACATGGAAATGACGAATGCCCAGAGATTGATCCTTTCAAACCAATACAAAATGATGACGATGCTCGATCCTGACAACGCCGAGCGCTATCGTCGGCTACAAACGATCATTGAGCGTGGTTATGGTTTGCAGATGCGCGAACTGGATCGTGAATTTGGTGAACTGACTGAAGAAGTCTGCCGCACCATTATTAACATCATGGAAATGCACCATGCTCTCCAGGTGTCGTGGACCAATCTGAAAGATAAGCAGGATTTGGACGAACGACGTCTGACCTTCCTGGGCTTTGATGCCGCAACGGAAGCGCGCTACCTCGGTTTTGTACGCTTTATGGTACATGTTGAAGGGCGCTACCCCCACTTTGATTCGGGCACGCATGGGTTTAACGCGCAGACAAAGATGTGGGAAAAATACAACAGAATGCTGGCTGTCTGGCAATCCTGCCCGCGCCAGTATCACTTGAGTGCGGTGGAGATCGCACAGGTCATCAACGCCTGATTAATGAATAAGGGGCTTTCTGTGGAGTGTAAAGGTTTTCTGTTCGACCTCGATGGTACGCTGGTCGATTCACTGCCGGCTGTAGAACGTGCGTGGATTAACTGGGCAAAAGATCACGGTATTGAACCACAGGAAGTGCTGGATTTTATTCATGGCAAGCAGGCAATCACGTCCCTGCGCCACTTTCTTCAAGGGCAGAGCGAAGAAACGATTCAACAGGAGTTTGATGCGCTGGAGAAAACCGAGGCCTCTGATACGCAGGGTATCGTAGCCATGCCTGGGGCGAAGGCGCTGTTGGAGCGTTTGGATGCGTTGAATATTCCCTGGGCCATTGTGACGTCCGGCACGGTCCCGATTGCCAGCGCCCGTCATCACCGTGGAGAGCTGCCTGCTCCTCGTGCCTTTATTACGGCGGAGCAGGTTGCCAAAGGTAAGCCTCACCCCGATGCCTACTTACTTGGCGCACAGCAGCTAGGATTGAAGCCAGAAGAGTGTGTTGTCGTTGAAGATGCGCCAGCAGGCGTGCTGTCAGGTCTGGCCGCGGGCTGTAAGGTCATTGCGGTGAAGGCGCCAGCGGATACGCCAAAGTTGGATCAGGTCGATCTGATCCTTGATTCGCTGGAGCAGATAGAAATAGAACCCTTACCGAACGGCGCTAAGGTACATCTGCGCCAATAGGCCGTCTGTAACATAATGACAAAACTGTGACTAAATATGATCAAACCTCGCATCCGCGAGGTTTTTTTATGGCAGACTATACCCGTTATACTTCAAGCTGCCCGTGCGTTGGCTCTCCTTTTCAGGGTATGCGAACCCACACCTCAACATGCATTTTTCCGTCAGGGGAACCGTTTTGAATAGCGAACTTCTCTGGGTTTTATCCCTGTTGCTGATCGCCATTGTGTTGTTTACCACCAATAAATTACGCATGGACGTCGTAGCGCTGTTGGTCATCATCGCGTTTGTTCTGAGCGGCACGCTGACGCTATCTGAAGCGCTGGTCGGGTTCAGCGATCCGAATGTGATATTGATTGCGGCCCTGTTTGTTATTGGTGAAGGATTGGTTCGTACCGGTGTTGCTTATCAGGTCGGTGATTGGCTGGTTCGCGTGGCGGGCAGCGGTGAGATGAAGATGCTGATCCTACTGATGGTCACCGTTGCGTTGCTGGGAGCCTTTATGAGTTCCACTGGGGTTGTCGCGATTTTTATTCCCGTGGTGCTGAGTGTTTCCGCACGGATGAAGATTTCCCCCGGAAGGCTAATGATGCCGCTGAGTTTCGCCGGGTTGATTAGTGGCATGATGACGCTGGTAGCGACACCGCCGAATATGGTGGTGAGCAGTGAGTTGATGCGCGAAGGGGTGGCAGGTTTCGGGTTCTTTAGCGTGACGCCGATAGGGATAGTGGTATTGCTGTTGGGCGTGGCGTATATGATGGTGGCGCGTTACTGGCTTGGCGGCGCGGAGACAGCAACAGCAAAAGAGATGTGGAAGAGAAGAACGTTCCGCGATCTGATTCGTGATTACCGGCTGACGGGCAGGGCGCGCCGACTGGCGATTCGTCCGGGATCGCCTTTTATCGGCCACCGTCTGGATGATTTACGCCTGCGTCAGCGCTTTGGGGCGAACGTGGTGGGGATTGAACGCTGGCGTAAGTTTCGCCGCGTGATGATCAGCGTAGCGGGCAATACCGAACTTCGCCTGAACGATGTTCTGCTGATCGACATGTCAGCATCGGAAGTGGATTTACGTGAATTTTGTACTGCGCAGCGGCTAGAACCCATGGTACTGCGCGGTGAATATTTTTCTGAGCAGGCACGTGATGTGGGGATGGCGGAAGTCTCGTTGATCCCTGATTCCGAACTGTTGGGGAAAACGCTGTACGACGTCGGCTTTCGAAGCCGCTATGGTCTGAGCGTCGTGGGGATCCGCCGGGCAGGTGAGGCGATGGACGGTATCCTTGCCGATGAACCGCTCCAGCTCGGTGATATCCTGCTGGTGATGGGCGACTGGCGCATGATCCGGCAGTTACATACACAGAAAAACGACTTCCTTTTGCTTAATCTTCCTGCCGAAGTTGATGACGTCGCACCCGCGGTGAGTCAGGCTCCACATGCGCTATTTTGTCTTGCACTGATGGTGGCGATGATGCTGACGGATGAGATACCGAATGCGATTGCCGCGCTGATCGCCTGCTTGCTGATGGGTAAATTCCGCTGTATTGACATGGAAAGCGCCTACCGGGCGATTCACTGGCCGAGCATTATCCTTATTGTCGGGATGATGCCGTTTGCGCTGGCGTTGCAGCAGACCGGCGGTGTTACGCTGATCGTTAAAGGGCTGATGGATGTTGCCGGGGACGCAGGGCCGCATGTGATGCTGGTGTGTTTGTTTGTGCTGTGTGCCGTGATTGGCCTATTTATTTCCAACACGGCGACAGCGGTGTTGATGGCGCCTATTGCGATTGCTGCGGCGAAGCAGATGGGCGTGTCACCGTATCCCTTTGCGATGATCATCGCGATTGCGGCATCCGCCGCATTTATGACGCCAGTCTCGTCACCGGTGAATACGCTGGTATTGGGGCCGGGCGGTTATAAATTCGGGGACTTTGTGCGCGTTGGCGTTCCCTTCACCGTTCTGGTGATGCTGGTCAGCGTGGTGATGGTGCCGTGGTTGTATCCGTTCTGACGATGTCTGCCCGTTATAGTGGATGTTCGCTATAACGGAGAATCCTGACTGATTTCGTCGAGCGACAGGCTAAAGCTGGGAACAAAGACTGTCATGAAATAGTCCATTTCCGGGCTGTGGCGCAGTTGCAATGTTTTTTCCAACCGCGCTTTGGCCAGCGTGAACTCTGCATTTCCTGCGGATAATTCTTCCAGACACTTCAGGTAGGCGCAGAGCGCGTCGGCCTGCTTAACGATGGCGCGTTCTTCTTCGCTGGTGTAGCTGTCGTCCAGCAGCATCCGATAATCCTGCTGGAGTTCTTCCGGTAACATCTCAACCAGTTTCTGCTGCGCAATCTTCTCTATTTTCTTGTACTCATGTGCGATCTGCGCGTTGTAATACTTGATGGGCGTCGGCATGTCGCCGGTCAGCACCTCGCTGGCATCATGATACATCGCCAGAAGCGAGATGCGTTCTGCGTTCAGGTTACCCTCGAATTTGCGGTTTTTGATGACCGCCAGCGCATGCGCGACGAAGGCGACCTGAAGGCTGTGCTCGGAGACGTTTTCCGTGCGCACATTACGCATGAGCGGCCAGCGGCTGATGAGTTTTAGACGAGATAAGTGGGCGAAAAAGTGGCTCTGATTCATGGCGATCTCTCAGACAACAGCACGGTGAAATAGCGATATCGTGGACGTCTATTGTGAGGACTTGCCGGAGATTATGCAAACGAAGGTCAGGTTTTCGCCGGGCGATGATTGCCCGGCGAAGACAGGTACAACAATTGGGTCGGGTTACTGGTGATAGTGCCCCAGGAAACGCCCTAATTTGTGGATTGCCATATCCAGCTCATCGATACGCGGCAGCGTGACGATGCGAACATGGTCGGGGTATGGCCAGTTAAATGCGGTTCCTTGAACCAGCAACACTTTTTCCTGTAACAGGAGATCCAGCACCAGTTTTTGGTCGTCGTGGATATTAAAGCGTTTGGCATCAATGCGTGGGAACATATACAGCGCGCCGCGCGGTTTTACGCACGATACGCCGGGAATCTGATTGATCAGTTCCCAGGAACGGTTACGCTGCTCGTACAGACGTCCGCCGGGCTGAATAAATTCGCTGATGCTCTGATAGCCGCCCAGCGCAGTCTGAATCGCATGCTGCATTGGCACGTTAGCGCACAGCCGCATGGAAGCCAGCATTTCCAGCCCTTCAATATAGCCTTTGGCGTGTTTTTTCGGACCGTTCAGTACCATCCAGCCTTGACGGAAACCCGCTACACGGTACGTCTTGGACAGGCCGTTGAACGTGACCGTCAGCAGATCCGGCGCGAGTGCGGCAATAGAGTGATGCTGCGCATCGTCATACAGAATTTTGTCGTAAATTTCGTCGGCGAAGATGATCAGGTTATGTTCGCGTGCAATCGCCACGATATCCAGCAGCAGCTCTTTGCTGTAGACCGCGCCCGTTGGGTTGTTCGGGTTGATAATGACAATACCGCGAGTATTGGACGTGATCTTTTTGCGGATATCATCCAGGTCGGGGAACCAATCGGAGGACTCATCGCAGAGGTAGTGAACGGCGTTGCCGTTAGACAGAGAAACGGCTGCGGTCCAAAGTGGGTAGTCCGGCGCAGGAACCAGCATTTCATCGCCCGGATTAAGCAGTGCCTGCATGGATTGCACGATGAGCTCGGACACACCGTTGCCGATATAGACGTCTTCAACCGTAATATCGCGCATATCCCGCGCCTGATAATGCTGAACGATGGCTTTGCGGGCGGAATAGAGGCCTTTTGAATCACAGTAGCCCTGTGCGGTTGGCAGGTTACGGATGACATCGACCAGAATTTCGTCCGGTGCTTCAAAGCCGAAAGGGGCTGGGTTGCCAATATTCAGCTTAAGGACCTTATTACCTTCTTCTTCAAGCCGTTTGGCTTCCTTTAAGACTGGGCCACGGATGTCATAGCATACGTTCTCCAGTTTCTTGGATTTTTCAATCGGAGACATAAATAGTACGAACCTTCTGCAGAGAGCGCATATTCCCATACGGAATAGCATAACCTGCTTAATGTACTCCTCCTGTAGTACCTTTTGAAGAATGATTATCGCTTTTGCTGCAAATGATTGCGCATCTACACTATATGGTTGTGTACTCGTTGGATGGTGCGATATGGTAGGGGGGCGGACGACTATTCATGCCGCACTTTTTTAGCGCCAGAATAGGGTGACAGGGAAGGCTCGTTTATTTAAGTGTGAAGCGTATTTATTTCGCAAGATGAAATAAAGAGAAAGTGTCGTTGTTATTGAATGAAGGATTAAGACTGGTGAGCCATTTAATTAGTGATGTCTTACCAATGGAAAGGCGATAGGGGTAACGAAATATAAGTATTTTTTTGCCCTTATCGTGCGTCTGCGATAGTGTCTTTAAATGTATCGGTCATTACCTGTACATGTAATAAAACACCAGGAATATTTTGTTAAAATTAAAATAGATAAGTGAAAAATCGTATGACCAGTGTAAATCGACCAGTACTTAATCTCGATCTTGATTTACTGAGGACGTTTGTTGCCGTTGCAGATTTAAATACATTTGCAGCGGCGGCGACCGCAGTCAATCGGACTCAATCGGCTGTCAGCCAGCAGATGCAGCGGCTGGAGCAACTCATCGGAAAGGAGCTTTTTGCCCGGCACGGGCGTAATAAATTGCTGACCGAACACGGCATCCAGTTTTTGGGTTATGCCAGAAAAATATTACAATTCAATGATGAAGCCTGTATTTCATTAATGTACAGCGATATTCAGGGAACGCTGACCATCGGGGCGTCTGACGATACGGCAGACACCATCCTTCCTTATATTTTGCACCGGGTGACATCGGTATTTCCTAAGCTCTCCGTCAATGTCAGCGTAAAACGCAGCGCTGAAATGATGGATATGCTGAATCAGGGGAAAATAGATCTGGTCATTACCACAATGAACGGTGTGGTGTTTCCTCATGTGTTATTACGGAGCTCCCCGACGTTATGGTATTGCGCGGCGGATTATCAGTTCCGATCGCAAGAACCTGTCCCCTTGGTTGTTTTGGATGAACCCAGTCCTTTCCGTTCCTTGGCGACGCAGCAGCTGACGGCCGCAGGGATTCCCTGGAGAATCGCCTACGTGGCTTCAACGCTATCTGCTGTGCGAGCGGCGGTGAAGGCTGGCATGGGTATCACCGTGCGTTCGGTGGAAATGATGAGCCCGGAACTGCGGGTGTTGGGTGAAGAAGAAGGGTTGCCGAGATTGCCTGAAACGCGTTATTTCCTCTGCCAGAACCCTAATCAGGAGAATGAACTGGCGACGGCAATTTTCAATGTGATTGAATCAGGGAAGCCCTCTCACATTACGCCTGTCAGTATGTTAGCAAACAGCACGAATGATAAGTTGTCTTCCGATCCGTCGCTGAAGGACGCGATCTAATCGTAATGGGTAGTTAACTATCATTCGGGGAGGGTAGGGATACACCCCGAATGATGATGATTTATGACTAAGGTGTTAAACCTGCATTGGCAGCGTCTTATTGCCCTGATTTCTTCACTCCGATCCCACTTTGCGTTTTCCATTTCACATCAACAGGCTAGGCGTAGCGAGATAAATAGTTATCTCTGAATTATAAAACGCTGGTTCTGTTTTTTTAAAATAATGTTATGGAAATTGGCGTCCCGTCTTGTCCAGCATCTCGTGGTTTTTTTACTAACTAAATTGGTAAAAATGTGTGCTGGATCAAAAAATACCCCTAATAACCCCATGGGAGAACAGGCATTTTCTGTGAAAATGGTATAGTGACGCAGTGAACTTGCTTCCTGTGTCGCTGCACGTTGGTTAACCGACAAAAGGACTGACTCGATTTAGCTACGGGTGAGAACACAAAATGTTAACAAAACAGCGTGCATGTAAAGTAATGTACTGTTATTTTTAGTAAGGTTGAAAAAAAGGTTACAAATTTAGGGGCTCAACCATACCAAGCAAGGCTTACCTGATACGTTTCCATGCTTTTTTGTGGTTATTAATCCTTCCTTTTAATCGATGTGGCGCATTAACTGCCGATAATAGAGCAGGGATGTTACCCGCCACTTTTGATGAGTAAGCAAAGAGAATGTCAACAACTACTGAAATCCTCGCCCATCATTGGGCATTTGGGCTATTCCTTATCATTGCCGTAGGCCTTTGCGTCTTCATGCTGACCGGTGGATTCTTGCTGGGGGGGAGAGCCAGAGCCAGGGCCAAAAACGTACCTTATGAATCTGGGATCGACTCAGTGGGTTCAGCGCGGTTACGTCTGTCTGCTAAATTTTATCTTGTCGCTATGTTCTTCGTTATCTTCGACGTTGAAGCCCTCTATCTCTACGCTTGGGCGGTGTCTATCAAAGAAAGCGGCTGGATTGGCTTCATTGAAGCAACCATTTTCATTTTGGTGCTGTTGGCTGGTTTGATTTATCTGGTACGCGTTGGGGCACTTGACTGGACCCCGGTACGTTCCAAGAGACAAGTCGTTAAATCAGACATCATCAACACTACCAACACTCATCCGCAGTAACAGCGAGGCATTTTAAGATGGACTATACGCTCACCCGCATAGAGCCGGACGGTGAGAATGACCGTTATCCCCTGCAACGTCAGGAGATCGTTTCCGACCCTCTGGAGCAACATGTTCACCGCAGTGTCTACATGGGCAAACTGGAACATGCATTACACGATACGGTGAACTGGGGGCGTCAGAACTCCCTGTGGCCGTACAACTTCGGCCTTTCCTGTTGCTACGTAGAAATGGTGACGTCATTTACGGCGGTTCATGACGTGGCGCGTTTTGGTGCTGAGGTTCTGCGTGCATCGCCACGTCAGGCTGACTTCATGGTCGTAGCGGGAACCTGTTTTACCAAAATGGCCCCCGTTATTCAGCGTCTCTACGAGCAAATGCTTGAGCCTAAATGGGTTATCTCCATGGGCGCCTGTGCTAACTCCGGTGGTATGTACGATATCTATTCCGTCGTTCAGGGCGTAGATAAATTCCTGCCTGTTGATGTGTATATTCCAGGCTGCCCTCCGCGTCCTGAAGCCTACATGCAAGCGCTGTTGCTGCTGAAAGAATCCATTGGTAAAGAACGCCGCCCTCTGTCATGGGTGGTAGGTGAACAGGGCGTTTACCGTGCCAATATGCAATCTGAGCGTGAGCGCAAACGCGGCGAGCGAATCGCGGTGACAAACCTGCGTTCGCCTGATGAGATTTGACCTGTAGATGATAAACCCGGTGACCGTGTAATACCCCGATAATAGTGTGCGGTCATTATCAGATACAGAAATAGCACATTTAATGTGGTGACATATTTATGACAGATTTAACGACACACGATCTCGCTCAGCCAGGCTGGCAAACCCGCGATCACCTTGACGATCCGGTCGTTGGCGAGCTGTGTAACCGTTTTGGACCAGATGCATTTACTGTACAAGCTACCCGCACAGGCATTCCCGTTGTGTGGGTCAAACGTGAGCAATTACTGGACGTTGTCGCATTCCTGAAAAAACAGCCGAAGCCTTATGTCATGCTGTTTGACCTGCACGGTATGGATGAGCGTCTGCGCACTCACCGTGAAGGCCTACCTGCCGCCGACTACTCCGTCTTTTATCACATCATTTCCATCGAGCGTAACCGCGACATCATGCTGAAAGTCGCGTTGGCCGAGAGCGATCTGCACGTACCGACCGTGACCAAACTGTTCCCGAATGCCAACTGGTATGAGCGTGAAACGTGGGAAATGTTTGGTATTACGTTCAACGGTCACCCACACCTGACGCGCATCATGATGCCGCAGACGTGGGAAGGGCACCCGTTGCGTAAAGATTACCCGGCGCGTGCGACCGAATTCGATCCTTTCGTGCTGACCAAGCAGAAAGAAGATCTGGAAATGGAATCGCTGACGTTCAAACCGGAAGAGTGGGGAATGAAGCGCGGCACTGAAAATGAGGACTTCATGTTCCTCAACCTCGGTCCAAACCACCCATCTTCACACGGTGCATTCCGTATTATCCTGCAGTTGGATGGCGAAGAAATCGTCGACTGCGTGCCTGACGTGGGTTACCACCATCGCGGCGCGGAGAAAATGGGCGAACGCCAGTCCTGGCACAGCTACATCCCTTATACCGACCGTATTGAATACCTTGGCGGCTGCGTTAACGAAATGCCGTACGTGCTTGCCGTAGAAAAACTGGCGGGTATTGAGGTGCCGGATCGCGTTAAAACGATTCGCGTGATGCTGTCCGAGCTGTTCCGCATTAATAGCCACCTGCTGTATATCAGTACCTACATTCAGGACGTCGGTGCGATGACACCGGTGTTCTTTGCGTTTACTGACCGCCAGAAAATTTACGATTTGGTTGAAGCGATTACCGGCTTCCGTATGCACCCGGCTTGGTTCCGTATCGGCGGTGTGGCGCACGATCTGCCACGCGGCTGGGAGCGTCTGCTGCGTGAATTCCTCGACTGGATGCCGAGCCGCCTGGATACCTATGTTAAGGCTGCGCTGCAGAACACCATCCTGAAAGGCCGTACTCAGGGCGTTGCCGCCTACAATGCGAAAGAAGCGTTGGATTGGGGCGTAACCGGTGCGGGTCTGCGTGCTACAGGTATCGGTTTTGACGTGCGCAAATGGCGTCCGTATTCCGGCTATGAAAACTTCGACTTTGAAGTGCCTGTCGGCGATGGCATCAGCGATTGCTATAGCCGCGTGATGCTGAAGGTTGAAGAGCTGCGCCAAAGCCTGCGTATTCTGGATCAGTGCCTCAAGAACATGCCGGAAGGGCCGTTCAAAGCGGATCACCCGCTGACGACGCCGCCGCCAAAAGAGCGCACATTGCAGCATATCGATACGCTGATTAACCACTTCCTTCAGGTTTCCTGGGGTCCGGTTATGCCTGCCAATGAATCATTCCAGATGGTTGAGGCAACAAAGGGCATCAACAGCTATTACCTGACCAGTGACGGCGGCACGATGAGCTACCGTACCCGTATTCGCACGCCGAGCTACGCACATCTGCAACAGATTCCTTCTGTTATTCGCGGATGTCTGGTATCCGATCTGATCGTTTACCTCGGCAGTATTGATTTCGTTATGTCAGATGTGGACCGCTAATTATGCCTGATCACAATATTTCTGAACGCAACATTTCTGATAACAACGTTTTTGTGTTGAGCGACGCCGAGCGTGACGCGATTGAGCACGAAAAACATCACTATGAAGATGCGCGCGCGGCGTCAATTGAAGCACTGAAAATTGTGCAGAAAGAACGCGGCTGGGTACCGGATGGTGCGATCAACGCGATTGCTGATGTATTGGGCATTCCAGCCAGTGACGTGGAAGGCGTAGCGACGTTCTATAGCCAGATTTATCGTCAGCCGGTTGGGCGCCACATCATTCGCTATTGCGACAGCGTCGTGTGCCACATCAATGGCTATCAGGGCGTTCAGGCTGCGCTTGAGCGTAAGCTCAGCATCAAACCGGGACAGACGACGTTCGATGGACGTTTCACGCTGTTGCCGACCTGCTGCCTGGGGAACTGTGACAAGGGGCCGTCAATGATGATTGACGATGATACCCACAGCCATGTGACGCCGGAAGGAATTGAATCGTTATTGGAGCAGTATCAATGAGTAAAAACATTGTTCTGACTGCTGAGCAGCATCCTCTGACCTGGCGTTTACGCGCGGACAAACAGCCGGTATGGCTGGATGAATATCGCAGCAAAAACGGCTATGTCGCCGCGCAAAAAGCGTTAACCGGCATGGCGCAGGATGAAGTGGTCTCACTGGTTAAAGACGCTGGCCTGAAAGGGCGTGGCGGCGCGGGCTTCTCGACAGGCTTGAAGTGGAGCCTGATGCCGAAAGACGAAAGCATGAACATCCGCTACCTGCTGTGTAACGCGGATGAGATGGAACCTGGGACTTATAAAGACCGCCTGCTGATGGAGCAAGAGCCCCATCTGTTGGTTGAAGGTATGTTGATTAGCGCCTTTGCGCTGAAAGCCTACCGCGGCTACATCTTCCTGCGCGGCGAATACATCGAAGCTGCTGTCCACTTGCGTCGTGCAATCGAAGAAGCGAAAGCGGCGGGTCTGCTGGGCAAAAATATTCTGGGTAGCGGGTTCGATTTCGAGCTGTTCGTGCATACGGGCGCTGGGCGTTACATCTGCGGTGAAGAAACGGCACTGATTAACTCGCTGGAAGGCCGTCGTGCCAACCCTCGCTCTAAGCCGCCGTTCCCGGCATCTGCGGGTGTTTGGGGTAAACCAACCTGCGTCAACAACGTGGAAACGCTGTGTAACGTCCCGGCGATTATCGAACACGGTGCGGCGTGGTATCAGGGGCTGTCTGCGGGTAAAAGTAAAGATGCGGGCACGAAACTGATGGGCTTCTCCGGTCGCGTCAAGAATCCGGGCCTGTGGGAACTGCCGTTCGGCACCACGGCGCGTGAGATTCTGGAAGACTATGCGGGCGGTATGCGCGATGGCCTGAAGCTGAAAGCCTGGCAGCCGGGTGGCGCCGGTACGGATTTCCTGACGGAAAGCCATCTCGATTTGCCAATGGATTTTGAGCACATTGCGAAAGCTGGTAGCCGTATGGGTACAGCGCTGGCGATGGCTGTCGATCACGAAATCAATATGGTTTCGCTGACGCGCAATCTGGAAGAGTTCTTCGCCCGTGAATCCTGTGGCTGGTGTACGCCGTGCCGCGATGGTCTGCCGTGGAGCGTGAAGATTCTGCGTGCGCTGGAGAAGGGCGAAGGTCAGCCCGGCGATATCGAAACGCTGGAACAGCTTTGCCGCTTCCTCGGACCGGGTAACACCTTCTGTGCGCATGCGCCGGGTGCGGTTGAGCCGCTGCAAAGTGCCATCAAGTATTTCCGGGAAGAATTCGAAGCGGGTATCTCTAAACAGTATTTAGGCAACGTCAAAGCGATTGGCGGTATTCAGCCTAACCTGTTGAAAGAGCGCTGGTAAGCTATCGCTCAATACGTGCGAGATGCAGTGAATGTATCCGCAGGGTGGCGCAAATAAGCCACCCTCTATAAACCCAACAGATTTCAGGCGCAGATAGCCAACGCATTTGTGATTTGAAAGATGAGGGTATACAGAATTTTTGATTAGCGCTCGTGGCAACACGGGCCATTATGGAAGCATGCTGACTATGGCTACTATTCATGTAGACGGCAAAGAGTATGAAGTAAACGGAGCGGACAACCTTCTGGAAGCTTGTCTGACTCTGGGACTTGATATTCCTTACTTTTGCTGGCACCCCGCGCTCGGGAGCGTCGGATCCTGCCGCCTCTGTGCGGTAAAGCAGTATCAAAACGCGGAAGACACCCGCGGTCGTCTGGTGATGTCTTGTATGACACCGGCAACCCAGGGAACGTTCATCGCGATTGAAGATGAAGAAGCGAAGCTATTCCGTAAGACGATAGTTGAGTTTCTGATGACCAACCACCCGCACGATTGCCCAGTGTGTGAGGAAGGCGGTAACTGTCATTTGCAGGATATGACGGTCATGACGGGCCAAAACTTCCGTCGCTATCGCTTCACCAAGCGTACCCACCGCAATCAGGATCTCGGTCCATTCATTTCTCATGAAATGAACCGCTGTATCGCGTGCTATCGCTGCGTGCGTTACTACAAAGACTATGCGGATGGCAAAGATCTCGGCGTTTACGGCGCGCACGACAACGTCTATTTCGGTCGCCCGGAAGATGGCACGCTGGAAAGCGAATTCTCCGGTAACCTGGTTGAAGTGTGTCCTACCGGTGTCTTCACCGATAAAACGCACTCTGAGCGCTATAACCGTAAATGGGATATGCAATTTGCACCGAGCGTCTGCCAACAGTGCAGCATCGGCTGTAATACCAGCCCCGGTGAACGTTATGGCGAACTGCGTCGTATCGAAAACCGTTTTAACGGTAGCGTAAACCACTATTTCCTGTGTGACCGCGGCCGTTTTGGTTACGGCTACGTTAATCAGAAAGACCGTCCGAGCCAGCCGCTGCAACGTCGCGGTGATGACTGGATCGCGCTGAATGCCGATCAGGCACTGCAAGGTGCGGCGGATGTGCTGCGTCAGGCGAAGAAAACGATCGGTATCGGTTCGCCGCGTGCCAGCATCGAAAGCAACTTCGCTTTGCGTGAGCTGGTAGGGGCAGAGAACTTCTACACCGGTATTGCGCAGGAAGAACAAAATCGTCTGCAACTGATCCTGAAAGTGCTGCGCGAAAGCGGTGTGAGAACGCCAGCGCTGCGTGAAATCGAAGGCTACGATGCGGTTCTGATTCTGGGTGAAGACTTGACGCAGACGGGGGCACGTATCGCACTGGCCGTTCGTCAGGCTGTGAAAGGCAAAGCCCGTGAAATGGCGGCAGCGCAGAAAGTGGCTGACTGGCAGATCGCGGCGATCATGAACATTGGTCAACACGCCAAGCATCCATTGTTTGTCACTAACGTAGACAGCACTCGTCTGGACGACATCGCAGCGTGGAACTACCGTGCGCCGGTTGCCGATCAGGCGCGTCTTGGTTTTGCTATTGCACACGGTCTGGATAGCAGCGCGCCGGCAGTTGCCGATCTGGCTGCGGGTCTTGACCAGAAAGTCGATATCATCGTACAGGCGCTGGCCGGTGCGAAAAAACCACTCATCATTTCCGGCACCAATGCTGGCAGCGAAGAAGTCATCTCTGCGGCTGCAAACGTTGCCAAGGCGCTGAAGAATCGCGGTTCTGACGTCGGTATTACCTTTGTTGCTCCTGCTGCTAACAGCATCGGGTTGTCAATCATGGGCGGTGGTTCGCTGGATGAGGCGCTGGCGCAGTTGGAAAACGGTGACGCCGACAGCGTGGTGGTGCTGGAGAACGATCTCTACCGTCATGCCCCAATCGCTCGCGTTGATGCCGCGCTGGAAAAAGCGGAGAACCTGATTGTGGTTGACCACCAGCGTACTCGCATCATGGACAAAGCCAGCATGATTCTGTCCGCTGCCAGCTTTGCCGAAAGCGACGGTACGTTGGTGAACCAGGAAGGCCGTGCTCAGCGTTTCTTCCAGGTTTATGACCCAACGTACTACAACGACAAAGTTGTGATGCTGGAAAGCTGGCGCTGGCTGCACTCGCTGTATATCACTTACAACAGCCGTCAGGTTGACTGGACGCAACTGGATAACGTGATTGATGCGTGTGCCGCGGCACTGCCGCAGTTGGCTGCGATCAAAGAGGCCGCGCCGGATGCTTCGTTCCGTATTCGTGGTCAGAAACTGTCGCGTTCACCGATTCGCTCCAGTGGTCGTACCGCTATGCGAGCCAATATCAGTGTGCACGAACCGCGTCAGCCTGTTGATAAAGACACCATGTTCGCCTTCTCAATGGAAGGGAACAACAGCCCGACAGCCAACCGTCAGCAGATTCCATTTGCCTGGGCACCAGGCTGGAACTCACCGCAAGCCTGGAACAAATTCCAGGATGAAGTGGGTGGACATCTGCGTCATGGCGATCCGGGTGTGCGTATGATTGAGGCCGGAGAAGGTTCACTGGCGTATTTCGACAACATCCCTGCGGCTTTCGTCCCACAAGCGGGTCAATGGCGCGTTGCGCCGTATTATCACCTGTTTGGCAGTGATGAAATGTCACAGCGTTCTGACGTGATTCAGCAGCGTATGCCAGAGCCTTACGTGATGGTGAACCCGGCCGATGCGGCAACGCTAGGTGTGAACGCCGGTACGTTGCTGGAGCTGACCTGTGCAGGACAAACGTTACGTCTGCCACTGCGCTTAAGTGCGGAATTGAGTCAGGGACAGGTTGGTTTACCGCTGGGCTTGCCGGGTATTGCGCCGGTGCTGGCGGGTGCAACCGTTGAAAATCTGCGGGAGGCCGCACAATGAGTTGGTTAACACCGGAATTAACCGAGATCCTGATTTCCGTCGGAAAAGCGATCGTAATTCTGCTGGTTGTGGTGACCTGTGGCGCATTCATGAGTATGGGTGAACGTCGACTGCTCGGTCTTTTCCAGGGACGTTATGGACCAAACCGGGTAGGTTGGGGCGGTTCATTACAGCTTGTCGCTGACATGATCAAAATGTTCTTCAAAGAAGACTGGGTGCCGAACTTTACCGATAAGGTGATCTTCACGCTGGCACCGATGATCGCGTTCACGTCAATGCTGATTGCCTTTGCGATTGTGCCGATCACGCCAACCTGGGGTGTCGCCGATCTGAACATCGGGATCCTGTTCTTCCTGATGATGGCGGGTTTAGCGGTTTACGCAGTGCTGTTTGCTGGTTGGGCGAGTAACAACAAATACTCACTGCTGGGTGCGGTACGTGCTTCCGCTCAGACTGTGAGCTATGAAGTGTTCATCGGCCTGTCGCTGATGGGGGTTGTCGCACAGGCTGGCTCGTTCAACATGCGTGACATCGTCGATTCTCAGGAACACCTGTGGAACGTTATCCCGCAGTTCTTCGGCTTCATTACGTTTGCCATCGCAGGCGTGGCGGTGTGTCACCGTCACCCGTTTGACCAGCCTGAAGCTGAACAGGAAATTGCCGATGGTTACCACATTGAATATTCCGGTATGAAATTCGGTCTGTTCTTTGTCGGGGAATATATCGGGATCGTTACGGTTTCTGCGCTGATGGTGACGCTGTTCTTCGGTGGCTGGCATGGTCCAATTCTGCCTCCATTTGTCTGGTTTGCGCTGAAAACGGGCTTTTTCATGATGATGTTCATCCTGATTCGTGCTTCGTTACCCCGTCCGCGTTATGACCAGGTGATGTCTTTCGGTTGGAAAGTCTGTCTGCCGATAACGCTTTTGAATCTGCTGGCGACAGCGGCCGTCATTTTGTACAACGCTTAAGAAGGGGTGAATAAACCATGACATTGAAAGAGTTAGTGGTTGGTTTCGGCACCCAGATACGCAGTATCTGTATGGTGGGTTCGAATGCTTTCAAGAAGCGCGAAACCAGAATGTATCCCGAAGAGCCTGTGAATCCACCGCCGCGCTACCGTGGTCGTATCGTGCTGACGCGCGATCCCGATGGTGAAGAGCGTTGCGTTGCCTGCAACCTGTGTGCGGTGGCCTGTCCGGTCGGCTGTATCTCATTGCAGAAAGCGGAAACCAAAGATGGTCGCTGGTATCCCGAGTTCTTCCGCGTCAACTTCTCACGCTGCATTTTCTGTGGCTTCTGCGAAGAAGCGTGCCCGACAACCGCTATCCAGCTGACGCCGGATTTCGAAATGGGCGATTACAAACGTCAGGATCTGGTGTACGAGAAAGAAGATCTGCTGATATCGGGGCCGGGTAAATATCCGGAATACAATTTCTACCGGATGGCTGGTATGGCAATCGATGGGAAAGATAAAGGCGAAGCGGAAAACGAAGCCAAACCCATTGATGTCAAAGGCCTGTTGCCCTAAGGAGCTAGCATGGAATTCGCTTTTTATACCACAGGCTTGATTGCGATACTGGCGACATTGCGCGTCATTACGCATACCAACCCTGTGCATGCACTGTTGTATATGGTCACCTCGCTTATGGCGATTGCGGGCGTCTTTTTCTCGCTGGGGGCTAACTTTGCCGGCGCGCTGAGCATCATCGTTTATGCCGGCGCCATCATGGTGCTGTTCGTATTCGTCGTCATGATGCTCAACCTCGGTAACTCCGTGGAAGAACAAGAACGGAATTGGCTGAAACCCAGCGCTTGGGTAGGACCTGGCATTCTTTCTCTGGCGCTGCTGGTGATTGTTGTCAACGCGATCCTCAGCCTGAAAGAGCAGGGAATCACTGGCACGCCTGTTGAGGCGAAAGCCGTGGGTATCAGCCTGTTCGGGCCTTATGTTCTGGCCGTTGAATTAGCGTCAATGCTGCTGCTGGCAGGATTGGTTGTCGCTTTCCACATTGGTCGTGAAGATAAACGTGGTGACGTTGTCAGTAAAGAAGGCGCGAACCAGGACGTTGAGAAGAAAATAACGGGGGAACGCGCATGATTCCGTTACAACATGGGTTGATTTTAGCCGCTATCCTGTTTGTTCTAGGGCTGACTGGTCTGTTGATTCGTCGTAACCTGCTGTTTATGTTGATTAGTCTCGAAATTATGATCAACGCTGCCGCGCTGGCATTTGTCGTCGCGGGAAGTTACTGGCAGCAGCCGGATGGTCAGGTGATGTACATTCTGGCGATTACGCTGGCAGCAGCTGAGGCCAGTATTGGTCTGGCGCTGTTGTTACAGATGTATCGTCGTCGTCAGACCCTGAATATTGATACAGTCAGTGAGATGCGCGGATGAACTTACTCTATTTAACAATACTCTTCCCGCTGCTCGGCTTTCTGTTGCTGGCATTTTCCCGTGGTCGCTGGTCGGAAAATACGTCCGCGACCGTCGGTGTTGGCTCGATTGGTCTGGCAGCGTTGGTTACCGCTTGGGTTGTGGTCGATTTCATGGGCCAACAGCACGGCGGCGTTACCTTCTTTAATCAGCATTTGTGGACATGGATGGCTGTGGGTAACTTCGACATCAGCGTAACGCTGACGCTCGATGGCCTCTCGTTGACGATGCTGTCCGTTGTAACGGGCGTTGGCTTCTTTATTCACCTGTTTGCCTCCTGGTACATGCGCGGAGAAGAGGGCTACTCTCGCTTCTTCGCCTACACCAACCTGTTTATCGCGAGTATGGTCGTTCTGGTACTGGCAGATAACCTGTTGCTGATGTATCTCGGTTGGGAAGGGGTGGGGCTGTGCAGTTACCTGCTGATCGGTTTCTACTACACCGATCCGAAGAACGGTGCGGCGGCAATGAAGGCTTTCATCGTTACCCGTGTGGGTGACGTCTTCCTGGCCTTTGCGCTGTTCATCCTTTACAAAGAACTGGGTACGCTCAACTTCCGCGAGCTGATGGTATTAGCACCGCAGAAACTGGCTGAAGGTTCACCGGAAATCACCTGGGCTACGCTGATGTTGCTGGGTGGTGCGGTCGGTAAATCTGCACAGCTGCCGCTGCAAACCTGGCTGGCGGATGCGATGGCCGGTCCAACGCCAGTCTCTGCACTGATCCACGCCGCGACGATGGTTACCGCGGGTGTTTACCTGATTGCACGTACCAATGGCCTGTTCCTGATGGCGCCGGATGTCCTGCATCTGGTCGGTATTGTGGGGGCGGTAACGCTGGTGTTGGCAGGTTTTGCTGCTCTGGTGCAAACCGACATCAAGCGCGTGCTGGCCTATTCCACCATGAGCCAGATTGGGTACATGTTCCTGGCGCTGGGCGTTCAGGCATGGGATGCCGCAATTTTCCACCTGATGACGCATGCGTTCTTTAAAGCGCTGCTGTTCCTCTCTTCTGGTTCGGTCATCTTGGCCTGCCACCACGAGCAGAACATCTTCAAGATGGGTGGCCTGCGTAAAACGATTCCGCTGGTTTATGTCTGCTTCCTGGTCGGGGGCGCGGCGCTGGCTGCACTGCCGCTGGTTACCGCGGGCTTCTTCAGTAAAGACGAGATTCTGGCTGGCGCATGGGCAAATGGTCACATCAATCTGATGGTGGCGGGATTGGCCGGTGCCTTCATGACCTCGCTGTATACGTTCCGTATGATTTTCATCGTGTTCCACGGTGAAGAGAAAACCAAAGCGCATGCAGGAAAAGGCATTTCTCACCACTTACCGCTGGTCGTGCTGATGGTTCTGTCCACCTTTATTGGTGCGATGATTGTTCCACCGTTGCACGGTGTGTTGCCAGCGACGACTGAGCTTGAACACGGCCAGTTAATGACGCTGGAAATTACCTCTGGCGTGGTGGCGATTGCCGGTATTCTGCTTGCTGCTGTGCTGTGGCTGGGTAAACGTCAGGCGGTGAGCAGCATCGCGAAGAGTGCTCCGGGTCGTTTCTTCTCGACCTGGTGGTTCCACGCGTGGGGCTTCGACTGGTTGTACGACCACGTCTTTGTTAAACCGTATCTGGCTATCGCGAAGCTGTTGCAGCGTGATCCGTTAAATGGGCTGATGACCATCCCGGCCACGATTACCCGCTGGGGTAACCGTGGGCTGGCGCTCAGTGCGAATGGTCAATTGCGCTGGTACGTTGCCTCGATGGGCTTTGGTGCCGTGCTGGTGCTGGCCTTGTTGCTGCTGGTGTAAAGCAGCATCCGGTAACGTATGAAAGGTAGGGCATTCCGCAGAGAGGGATGCCCGCCACGGCAAGTTTTCAGATTTCTTTAATTTAGGGACACAAAACGCCATGCTACTACCTTGGCTAATTCTTCTCCCCTTTATCGGCGGTCTGCTGTGTTGGCAGTTAGAGCGTTTTGGTACGAAGGTACCGCGCTGGATCGCGTTGATTGCAATGGGGCTGACACTCGTACTGTCTCTGCAACTGTGGTTGCAAGGCGGTTACTCACTGACCGCGCCGACAGGCGTACCACAATGGCAATCCGAGTTCTATGTGCCGTGGATCCCGCGCTTCGGCATCGGTATCCATCTTGCGCTGGATGGCCTGTCTCTGCTGATGGTGGTACTGACGGGGCTGCTCGGTGTGTTGGCAATCCTCTGTTCCTGGAATGAAATTCAGCGCTATCAGGGCTTCTTCCACCTGAACCTGTTGTGGATTCTGGGCGGCGTTATCGGCGTGTTCCTTGCCATCGACATGTTCCTGTTCTTCTTCTTCTGGGAAATGATGCTGGTGCCGATGTACTTCCTGATTGCACTGTGGGGGCATAAAGGCTCTGACGGTAAAACCAGAATTACGGCGGCGACCAAGTTCTTCATTTATACCCAGGCAAGTGGCCTGATCATGTTGATTGCGATTCTGGCGCTGGTTTTTGTGCATCACAATGCCACCGGTGTCTGGACGTTCAACTATGAAGACCTGCTGAAGACGCCGATGTCATATGGTGTTGAATATCTGCTGATGCTGGGCTTCTTCATTGCGTTTGCTGTAAAAATGCCTGTCGTGCCGTTGCACGGTTGGCTGCCGGATGCACACAGTCAGGCACCAACGGCGGGTTCTGTTGACCTGGCGGGGATCCTGTTGAAAACGGCGGCCTATGGTCTGCTGCGTTTCAGCCTGCCGTTGTTCCCTAACGCGTCACATGCCTTTGCACCGATTGCCATGTGGCTGGGTGTGATTGGTATCTTCTACGGTGCCTGGTTGGCGTTTAAACAGACTGACATTAAACGCCTGATCGCTTACACCTCGGTGTCCCACATGGGCTTCGTGATGATTGCCATCTATTCCGGTAATCAACTGGCTTATCAGGGCGCGGTGATTCAGATGATTGCGCACGGCTTGTCTGCTGCTGGCCTGTTTATTCTGTGTGGTCAACTGTACGAACGTCTGCATACCCGTGACATGCGTGAAATGGGCGGCCTGTGGTCGCGTCTGAAGTTCCTGCCTGCGCTGTCTCTGTTCTTCGCTGTGGCGACATTGGGGATGCCAGGAACGGGCAACTTCGTTGGCGAATTCATGATTCTGTTCGGCAGCTATCAGGTTGTGCCGGTGATTACGGTGATCTCAACCTTCGGTCTGGTATTTGCGTCAGTCTACTCACTGATCATGATGCAGCGTGCTTACTACGGCGCGCCTAAATCTGATGAGCCATTGAAGAGTATGTCGCTCCGCGAATTGTCTATCGTGATGCTGTTGGTGGTATTACTGGTGTTGTTAGGGGTGTACCCGCAACCGATTCTGGATACCTCCAGTGCCGCGATGTCAAATATCCAGCAGTGGTTTATGTCGTCTGCTCCAGATTCAATTATTTCAACAACAAGGCCGTAATTCGCCATGACAATAACTCTTCAACAACTAATTGCGCTATCGCCGCTGTTGATCGTCGGATTGACGGTAGTGGTTGTGATGCTGTGCATTGCGTGGCGACGCAACCATTTTGTCAACGCAACCATGACGGTTATCGGCCTGAATATTGCGTTGCTGTCACTGTACTTTGTCGGTCAGGTTGGCCCAACGGACGTGACGCCGCTACTGCGTGTTGATGGCTTCTCAATGTTCTATACCGGGCTGGTTCTGCTTGCCAGTCTGGCTACCAGTACGTTTGCCTATCCGTGGCTGCAAGGCTACCCGGACAACCGCGATGAGTTCTACCTGCTGGTGCTGATTGCTGCGTTGGGTGGAATCCTGCTGTCGAGCGCCAACCATCTGGCGTCGCTGTTCATCGGGATTGAACTGCTCTCCCTTCCGCTGTTTGGTCTGGTTGGCTATGCCTTCCGTCAGAAACGTTCGCTGGAAGCCAGTATTAAATACATGCTGCTGTCGGCGGCGGCGTCTTCCTTCCTGCTGTTTGGCATGGCGCTGATTTATGCTGAATCGGGCGATATGAGCTTTTCCAGCCTCGGTAAGAGCCTGAGCGATCACCAAATCCATGCGCCGCTGCTGCTGGCTGGTCTGGGGATGATGATTGTCGGTCTGGGCTTCAAGCTGTCTCTGGTTCCGTTCCAGCTGTGGACACCTGATGTGTATCAGGGGGCACCTGCTCCCGTGTCTACGTTTCTGGCCACGGCCGGTAAAATTGCCGTTTTTGGCGCGGTAATGCGTTTGTTCCTGTACGCGCCGATGGCCGATAGCGAGTCTGTCAGAATCGTGCTGGGCATCATCGCGTTTGCATCGATCCTGTTCGGTAATGTGATGGCGGTATCGCAAACCAACATCAAACGTCTGCTCGGTTACTCCTCCATCGCGCATCTGGGTTATTTGCTGGTTGCTCTGATCGCGGTTCAGAGCCATCAACTGGCGCTGGAAACTGTCGGCGTTTATCTGGTGGGTTACCTGTTCAGCAGCCTGGGCGCGTTTGGTGTGGTTAGCCTGATGTCCAGCCCGTACCGTGGCCCGGATGCCGATTCGCTGTTCTCTTACCGTGGTTTGTTCTGGCATAAACCGATTCTGTCTGCGGTGATGACGGTGATGATGCTGTCGCTGGCGGGGATCCCGATGACGCTGGGCTTCTTCGGTAAATTCTACGTGCTGGCTGTCGGTGTTAATGCGGAGCTGTGGTGGCTGACGGGTGCGGTCGTGCTGGGTAGCGCCATCGGTTTGTACTATTACCTGCGCGTAATGGTGAGCCTGTATCTGACTGCTCCTCAACAGCTACAGCGTGATACGCCAAACAACTGGGCCTTAACGGCGGGTGGTGTGGTCGTACTGATCTCTTCCATCGCAGTATTGTTCTTCGGTTTGTATCCACAGCCGCTTATCTCTCTGGTGCAATTGGCGCAGCCGATGCTGTAACCGCTGCCGAGAGTCGGGTTGAGTCACGAAACGCCGTTGATGAGAATCAACGGCGTTTTTTTGTCAGCAAAATCACTACTTTCTCGGGCGGCGGTGATAGCAGGCAAGGTGCGTTTTAGGAATGATCTGGTCTGCTGAAGCCGTAGAGGTCAGGAAAAATTGTCTATAGTTAAGAAGACAACGATTTATAACTCATGGTTTTTCATAACCAATGATTTCTCATAACAGAAGGAAGCACTCTATGGCGGCAACCAAAAAACAGCCTGAAGAAATTCGTGTCGATGATGATTTAAAACTTCTGTCTGAAACGCTGGATGAGGTACTGCGCTATACGGGCGATCAGGCAGATCAGGCCTACCTTGATTTGAAGAAGGGGGCAGAAAAAGCGCTGCTGGAAGTCAAAGCCCGCATTGGCGTAACGGACAGCTATTATGCACGCGCCAAGCAGGTAGCCGACAAAGCCGATGTGTATGTGCATGACAAACCCTGGCACGGTATCGGTATCGGTGCCACCGTCGGTCTGGTGTTGGGATTGCTGCTGGCTAAGCGCTAGCCTCTGCCATCATGTAGCGGGATTCCCCGCTACATCCTCCGATATCCTCTATTCCTGGATCTTATCCTCTTTCTCCGGCATGCCTTGTACCCAATATATGGCTTCAAACGGACGTAGCTCCAGTATTGCGGGTTGAGGTTGAGCATCAGAGTAATTGCTGAATAGCAGTCGCCAGCGGCGATCGTGGAGATCAAGGGGAGGCTGCCAGCGCAGAGTCTGTTTGCTGAGGTTTGCCAGAACCAGAAGCCGTTGGCCTTCCCAGCTACGCTGATAGCACCAGATACAGGGATGGTTCGGCAGCAAATCCTGATAGTCTCCGTAGGTCAGCAGCGGCAGCGCTTTACGCATCGCGATGAGCTGCTGGTAGGTGTAGAAAACGGACGTTTTATCTGCCAATGCTTGCTGTGCGTTGACCTGGGTAAAGTTTTTACACGGTGCTATCCACGGCGTGCCGGTCGTAAATCCGGCATGGTTACTGGCATCCCATTGCATCGGCGTACGGCCGTTATCGCGCGACTTACTGGCGAGGATTGCTAAGGTTTGTGACTCTGGCTGACCCCGATAGCGCTGTACAGCAAATTGATTCAGGCTTTCAATATCCCGGTATTGTTCAATCTGCGTATAGCAGGGATTGGTCATACCCAGCTCTTCGCCCTGATAGATATAAGGCGTGCCCTGCATACCGTGAAGCACCATTGCCAGCATCTTGGCGGATTGCACGCGGAATTCACCTTCATTGCCAAAACGCGACACGATGCGTGGCTGATCGTGATTACACCAGAACAGCGCATTCCAGGCATGGTTGTGCATACCCTGCTGCCAATGAGTGAAAATCTGCTTGAGCTGGATGAAGTCAGGCTCCGCCAGCGTCCATTTTTCCCCATTGGGATAATCGACTTTCAGATGGTGAAAATTGAACGTCATGGAGAGTTCACTACCATCCAACGCAGCGTAGCGGCGGCAGTGCTCCAGCGAGGTCGATGACATCTCGCCGACGGTCATTAAACCGCGGGGCTGAAAAATATCCCGGCTGAATTCCTGCAAGTAATCATGAATCAATGGCCCATCGGTGTAGAAACGGCGTCCATCACCCTGAATATCGGACGGAAAATCCTGCTGCTTGGAGACCAGATTGATGACGTCTAGTCGCAGCCCGTCCACGCCTTTATCCGCCCAAAATTCACAGACCTGTTTTAATTCATCCCGCACGCGTGGGTGTTCCCAATTCAGGTCGGCCTGTTCAGTGGCGAAAAGGTGCAGGTAATACTGTTTGCTCTCCGCGTGCCACTGCCAGGCCGGGCCGCCAAATTTTGACCGCCAGTTATTGGGTAGCGCACCGCCATTGTCATCACGCCAGATGTAAAAATGGCGATAGGGGCTGCGGCGATCCTGCGCGTTCAGGAACCAGTGGTGCTGCGTCGAGGTGTGGTTGAACACCATATCCATGACGACACGAATACGGCGGCGGTGCGCTTCTACGATCAACGTTTCCATATCGGCCATCGTGCCGTAGGTTGGGTCGATGGTGCAGTAATCGGCGACGTCATAGCCGTTATCAACCTGAGGGGAAAGGTAAACCGGCGTCAGCCAGATCGCATCGACACCCAGCTGTTGCAGGTAATCGAGTCGGGCGGTGACGCCAGCGATATCGCCAATGCCATTTCCGGTACTGTCCTGAAAGCTCTTCGGGTAGATTTGATAAATCACGCCGTTTTGCCACCAGGGAAGCGAGGTAGTCATGAACAATCCTCCTAATCTATGTATGGCCTCTATGCAGGATCCAGCGTGCCATTGCGGCTCTTGCGTTTATAGACCAGCGACGTCAATACAATCGGGATGACGGCGGCAACCAGCATGGCGAGAGCGAAAACGCCCCAAAATTGTGGCTTGATGGAGAGAATGCCCGGCAATCCACCGACACCGATGCCATTTGCTGTTACGCCGTACAGGCCACAAATGAGCGCAGCGGCGGCGGAACCGATCATGGCGCACAACATCGGAAAGCGGTATTTCAGGTTGATACCGTACATCGCTGGCTCGGTCACGCCAAGAAAAGCGGAAATCGCGGCGGGAACAGAAATTTCACGCTCGTTGGCTTTCCGGCTGACGAGAATCACCCCGACGACCGCCGCCGCCTGCGCAATATTGGACAGCGCGATAAGCGGCCAAACCGGTGTGCCGCCCATACTTTGAATCATTTGCATATCAATCGCTAACGTTGTTTGGTGCACGCCCGTGATGACCAGCGGCGCATACAGGAACCCAAACAGCGCGGCGCCAATGGGGGCAAAGCTACCCGTCATGACGGCTTTAACCGCCCAGGCGACGCCATCACCAATCATACGGCCAAACGGACCAATTAAGGTATGTGCCAGGAACACGGCCAGAATAAGTGAGGTTACGGGTACGACCACCAGATAGAGGTAATCCGGCACGATTTTCTTCAGCCGTGTCTCGATTATTGCCAGCGCCATCCCGGCTAAGACGGACGGAATGACCTGTGCCTGATAGCCGATTTTCTCAATCGTGAACCAGCCGAAATTCCATACTTCAGGCGTTTGTTGGCCGATAAGGTAGGCGTTCATGAGCTGCGGCGATACCAGCGTGATGCCGAGTACGATGCCGAGGATCGGCGTGCCGCCCATTTTGCGTACGGTTGACCAGCAGACCGCAACGGGGAGATAGAAGAAGATGGCTTCGCCCAGCAGCCAGAGGAAATCGTAAATGGTTTGCCAGGTGGGGTAGAGTTGTACCAGCGTTTGCCCGTCGCGCATCGGGATATCGCCGATAACGTTACGTGCGCCGAGGATCAAGCCTCCGCTGATAAGCGCAGGTAGCAGCGGAAAAAAGATCTCGGCAAAGTGCGAAATGCTGCGCTCAAACCAGCTCATATTTTGCCGGGCGGCGACTTTGGCCTCTTCCTTATTGATTTCGCCTTTTCCCGTCGTGGCGAGCAGTGCCTTGTAATACTCATCCACGTTGGTGCCGATCACGACCTGAAATTGTCCGGCGTTGGTAAAACACCCTTTAACAATACGCAGCTCTTCGATGTTTTTGGGATGGGCTTTGGACGAGTCGTGCAAGACGAAGCGGAGACGAGTGATGCAGTGCGTGACAGCCGCGATATTCTCGCGTCCGCCAACCAGTTCGATCAGACGGTCAATATCCTGTTGTTTCACTTTACTCATAGTCATGTCCTTTTTACCCGTCATACTTCAAGCTGCTTGTGCGTTGGCTGCCCTTACTCACCCCAGTCACTTACCTGTGTAAGCTCCTGGGGATTCGCTCGGTTGCCGCCTTCATGCAACTCGAATTATTTAGGGTATATCTTTTAGCGCAGACGTCAGGGACGCGAAGCAAGTACAGCTAGAGAAAAGCATAGCCTGTTAACGGTGGTTTTGCCGTGAGAGGAAAACGCATTGAGCTGTTTTTAAAAGAGAATGTTCAGGCATGCGGTGTGCTGCACAAATCTGCGACGTGTGGGTAGACAAAAAGGAAAGGGGGATGAACAGGGTGAAAGGGAGACTGAAAAAACAAAAGCCGCCTGTAAGAGGCGGCTTTAGAGATTGTTTATATCACAATCAGAACGGGCTGATGATTGACCCAATACGTTCACAGTAACTGACATAAACATCTCCCATTCTTTTAAAGAATTTGCTGATTTTGCGAAAAGTTTTCATTATCAGACTCCTCTAACGGGTTAGTTAATTGTGATGTTCATCACGTTTTTAATGGTAGCGAAGATGAGATCGGATTTCAACATTTTTGTGATGTTAGTCACAAAAATATAACGACACGATAAGCGAAACACGTCGCGGAACGAAAGAACCTGATACGCAGTTGGAAGGTCAGCGCATCAGGTGATGGAAAGTATGCGAGGTAATATCAGGTGGGATAGTGATAAATATTGTGATCGAACCACTGCTCGCCAATCTGCTCGGCGTCTTTCTCCGTGTGGTGAAAGCGGAAGCCAAGCCGTTGGGCGACAGCGTTGCTACGCGTGTTGGCGGTTGAAGCTCTGATGACGCAGCGCCCAACGAGATTCGCATCGGTATAGGCGGCTATTAGTGTACTGACAGCCTGAGAAACGATGCCTTTACCTTCAAAGGCTTCGGCGATCCAGTAGCCGATGACGCCTTCTTTATCCTGAATCGTGTTGAAGGAGACGATGCCAGCCAGCGCATCGTCCCAGCGGATAACATATACGGCGGACGTTTTGTCGAAGAATGCCTTCCGGTTGCCACGAATCGTTTCACGGGTGTCATCGACGTTCTTGACGGAGTCCGGCCAGGGTAACGTCCGCCGCAGACGCGCTTTTTCCTGCTGAATCAGGGTGAAGAGCGCATCGGCATCGCATTCTTCCTGTATCGTTAGGCGCAGATGGGGCTGATGACGTAGCTCATACAGTTTGTCTGCAAATAACGGATCTACAACCGGCGTTTCCATAAAATCCCTCCCTTATCCCTGCAAGGTACCGTCAACGATCGTGACGCTGTGCCCGCCGATCCAAGGTTCATCGTTCAGGTAAGTGACGGTAATCCGGCCATCGCAGTGCAGCATTGTACCCTGTCGTGCCAGGTAACTGAGTGGCGCGGTGACGTTATTGGTCGAGTGCTGCTGGCGAAGCAGCGCTGCCAGACAAGCGTTGGCACTGCCGGTAACCGGATCTTCTTTGAGATGGCTACGTTCAATATAGAGCGCGCGAACTTCATAATCGGCTGGCGTCGCGTTATCGTGCGGGCCGTAGATAGCGATGCCATTAGTCTGGCTGAGGTTTTGCACGGCTGAGAGCACGTCTGCATCGGGTGTGATGTTCAGACAGGTGTCGGCGCTGTCTACACGAATCACCAGCCAGCGAATACCCATGTGTACTGCGGTGGGCGGGTAGCGTTTATCGATAGCAGCATTATCAGAACCAGTAATGCCAAGCGTTTTTTCCAGCAGTGGCATATGCTCGTCACCGAACGGAACCAGGGTGGCCTGCGGTGCGTGAAAAGCCAGACTGCCATCGTCATGAATATTGATCGGCACTAAGCCAACACCGCACTGTTGCACTAACTGACCTGGGGATTTAGGGCGCAATCCTTCTTCCAGCAGAGCATGCGCGGTGCCTAGCGTCGGGTGTCCGGCAAAGGGCATTTCCGATTCTGGCGTAAAAATGCGTACGTGGTAATCCGCCAGAGGATCGGTGGCTGGCAGGACAAACGTGGTTTCTGACAGGTTTGTCCAACGCGCGATATTCTGCATTTGCGCATCGGTTAATCCATTTGCTTCCAGAATGACGGCAAGCGGATTGCCCTTGAAAGGCTGTTGGGTAAAAACGTCGACCTGTTTGAAACGACGTACTATCGGCATCGCATTTCTCTCCTGTATGCGCTATCGCTTAAATATTACTCAAAACTAACCGCGATCCTGTCGCGCGCTTGTGGCATAATGCGCGCCAAATCACATTCCGACTCGAGTATAAGTGCTGTGTTAAGTACCAACAATATCACCATGCAGTTCGGCAGCAAGCCGTTGTTTGAAAACATTTCCGTTAAATTTGGCGGTGGCAATCGTTACGGTTTGATTGGCGCAAATGGCTGCGGTAAATCTACATTCATGAAGATTCTCGGTGGCGATCTGGTGCCGAGCGCCGGTAATGTCTTCCTCGATCCTAATGAGCGCCTGGGTAAACTGCGTCAGGATCAGTTCGCTTTTGAAAAATACAGCGTACTGGATACCGTCATCATGGGCCACGGGGAGCTGTGGGCGGTAAAAGAAGAGCGCGATCGTATCTACTCATTGGCTGAAATGAGCGAAGAGGACGGCTATAAAGTTGCCGATCTGGAAGTACAATACGGTGAGATGGATGGTTACAGCGCAGAATCTCGTGCCGGCGAACTGTTACTGGGCGTAGGGATTCCGGTTGAGCAGCACTATGGTTTGATGAGTGAGATTGCTCCCGGCTGGAAATTGCGTGTCCTGTTGGCGCAGGCGCTGTTTGCCGATCCCGATATTCTGCTGCTCGACGAACCTACCAACAACCTGGATATCGATACTATCCGCTGGCTGGAGCAGGTGCTGAACGAGCGTAACAGCACCATGATCATCATTTCGCATGACCGTCACTTCCTGAATATGGTCTGTACGCACATGGCGGATCTGGACTACGGCGAACTGCGTATTTACCCCGGTAACTACGATGAATACATGACGGCCGCGACGCAGGCTCGTGAGCGTCTACTGGCCGATAACGCCAAGAAAAAAGCGCAAATCTCCGAACTGCAATCGTTCGTTAGCCGCTTTAGCGCCAACGCCTCTAAATCCAAACAGGCGACATCGCGTGCGCGCCAGATCGATAAAATCCAGCTGGATGAAGTGAAAGCGTCCAGCCGTCAAAACCCGTTTATCCGTTTCGATCAGGATAAGAAACTGTTCCGTAATGCGCTGGAAGTTGAAGCGTTGAGCAAAGGTTTTGATAATGGCCCGCTGTTTAGCAAGCTGGGTTTGATGGTCGAGGTGGGTGAGAAAGTCGCTATTCTGGGTGCCAACGGTATCGGTAAATCGACATTGCTGAAAACGTTGGTCGGTGATTTCGAGCCGGATAGCGGTACGGTGAAATGGTCTGAAAACTCAAAAATTGGCTACTACGCACAGGATCACGAATACGAATTCGATGAGACGCTGACCGTTTTTGACTGGATGAGCCAGTGGAAACAGGAAAAAGACGACGAGCAGGCCGTGCGCAGCATACTCGGTCGTTTGCTGTTCAGCCAGGATGACATCAAGAAGAAAGTGAAGGTGTTATCCGGTGGTGAAAAAGGTCGCATGCTGTTCGGTAAGCTGATGATGCAGCGTCCGAATATTCTGGTGATGGATGAACCGACCAACCACCTGGATATGGAATCCATTGAATCGCTGAATATGGCGCTGGAAATGTATGAAGGGACGCTGCTGTTCGTCTCTCATGACCGTGAATTTGTCAGCTCGTTGGCGACCCGTATTCTGGAAATTACGCCAAATAAAGTGATTGATTTCACCGGTAACTATGAAGATTACCTGCGTAGTCAGGGTATTCAGTAAGCCCTATGCCGACTTTCAGGCCTAAATCATGGCCTGAAGGTCGGCTATCTTCCTTTCTTTCGTTCTCTCTGTGCGCTGTTTATTTCTTTTCGCCGATGCCATCGGACGGAAACATTCTCCGATCCTGCCTGTATTTATTACTCAAATTAACGAACTTTAATAAACGCTGTTTTTTTTTCGTACTTGTTAAAAAAACAAAGAGGGATATACCGTAACCCTTTGAAATAAAATAGCAATACGTTTTTTATGCATGATTTTCAGTTTGCACAAAAGAAAACAGTTTGTTAACCCCTGTTATTATTTTGCTGTATTCAAATTCAGCTCATCCATTTACGTTTTCTCCTCGTTGCCAAATAAAAATAATTATCATTTAATTTATTTTATTGATTATTTGGGGGCCGTTAATGAACATCGATTTGACGCCGTATTATGCCGAGCCCGGTGAGCAGCCTTTTAGCGCCCGACGTATGGCCATGCCTTGGCGCAACCATGTGCCACTTTCACCAGAACAGATTCCGCCCGGTTGGCAGGCGCTGAAACAGCAAACTGTGCCTGCGCGTAAACGTCTGCTCTATCTGCATATTCCTTTCTGCGCGACGCATTGCACGTTCTGTGGTTTTTACCAGAACAAACTGCGTGATGACAGCACGGCGACCTATACCCGCTACCTGTTGCAGGAACTGGCGATGGAGGCGGACAGCCCGCTGCACCAGTCTGCGCCCATTCATGCGGTGTACTTTGGCGGTGGCACGCCAACGGCGCTGGCAGCCGATGAATTGTCGCAAATTATTCGTGCGATCCGCACCTCACTGCCGCTGGCGCCAGACTGTGAAATCACGGTAGAAGGGCGGGCGATGGATTTTGATGATGAACGGATCGATGCCTGTCTGGATGCGGGAGCGAACCGCTTCTCCATCGGGATTCAGACATTTGATACCCGCATTCGTCAGCGTATGGCGCGTACGTCGGATAAACAGCAGTCAATCCGTTTCCTTGAACGCCTGTGCGAGCGAGACAGGGCCGCAGTGGTGTGCGATCTGATGTTTGGCCTGCCGGAACAAACGCCGGAAATCTGGCGCGAAGATCTGGCCATCGTCAGCGATTTACCATTAGACGGCGTCGATCTGTATGCGCTCAATCTGTTACCGACAACGCCGCTGGCGAAAGCCGCCGAAAACCAGCGTGTCGCATTGCCTGATGTGGTTGCGCGACGTGATTTCTATCGGACTGGCGCAGCGTTTCTGGCTGACGCTGGGTGGCACCAGCTCAGCAATAGCCACTGGGCGCGCACCACGCGTGAACGCAATCTGTACAACCTGTTGATTAAACAAGGTGCGGACTGTCTGGCAATGGGAAGCGGCGCGGGTGGCAATATAAACGGGCAAGCCTACATGATGGAACGCAGTCTGGAGCGCTATTATCAGCAGATCGATCAGGGGCAAAAACCGATCATGATGATGACGCCCGCCAGTCCGACTGGGCCATGGCAGCATCAGCTTCAGGCGGGGATTGAAGTGGGCCGCATCACGCTGCCTCAGTTGACTCCACATGCCCGTGAACTTCAGCCGTTACTTAGCCAGTGGCATCAGGCCGGGCTGACCTGTGACGATTCCACCTGTCTGCGCCTGACCAACGATGGTCGCTTCTGGGCAAACAACCTGATGCAGGCATTACAACAAATTATCCCTCAGCTGAATGCCGAAGCGCATGCGCACTAACCGGAGACGCAACCATGACCATGACACTGAATGAATTACTGGCAACCAACCCTGATGGCACATTGGAAGAGATTGCCGGAAAGTACAATACCTCGCTGTTTGCCGTCGTTGAGGCTTTGCCTGCGGCGCAGCGTACGCTGGCGACGGGCGATCGTTTCGATCAGGTGTGGGACACAATAGCGACCTGGGGTGAAGTGACGTTGATTAGCCATACGGCGGACGCAATTCTGGAATTCAAGAGTGAGCTGCCAACCGGTACACATCGCCACGGTTACTTTAACCTACGTGGCAAAAATGGCCTGAGTGGACACATCCGGGCGACGAGCTGTCAGCACATTGCGTTTATTGAGCGTAAGTTTATGGGGATGGACACGGCGTCCGTGGTGTTCTTTAATGCCAACGGTGCGGCGATGTTTAAAATCTTCCTTGGACGAGACAGCCACCGCCAACTGCTGAGCGCTCAGGTTGAGGCGTTCCGCGCGCTGGCGAGTGAATTACAACCGGAGCAGGTATGACGTGGTTACTTTTCGGCGCGGGCAATGGGGTTGGCGCCTGTTTATTACAGCGCGCGATTGAGTGCGAGCAGGCGGTCGTACTTGTCTTGCGTAATCCTGAACAGGCCAAACACTGGCGTGAGCAGGGGATGACGGTAGTGGAAGGCGATGCCTGCGACCCGGAAACGGTCGCAGAAGCCTGCCGTGTGGCCGGCCCCTCGGCCATTGTGGTATCGACAATGGGCGGCGGTACGGTAAATTATCAGGGGCACCGGACGGTGATCGATGGCGCAGAACAGGCGGGCATCAAACGTATGCTGCTGGTGACGTCGCTGGGCTGTGGTGATAGCTGGCCGCTGCTGTCGCCACGCGCCAGAGCCGCGTTTGGCTTCGCGGTACGTGAGAAGTCGCTGGCAGAAAGCTGGTTGCAAAGCAGTTCGTTGGATCACTGTATTGTGCGTCCCGGTGGCCTGCTGGATGTGGTGGCGACACACAATGCGCAACTGATGCAAGGCGCGGCGACGTTGGGGTTGGTGTCACGTTGGGATGTGGCGCTGGCGGTTGATCAACTGCTGCAACAGCCTGTGTTTGGCAATCAGATCTATAATCTGATCGATCCCGATCTCACCATGCCTGCCATTCCGTAATCCCTACGACGCCGTCATCTAATGCTGTCGGGATACTCTCTCCCGGCAGCAGACAAACTGTTATAGTCAATCTGTCGAAAACTGTATCTGTTATCTCTTATATGGCTATGTTCTAATCGACGCCAGCAGTGTTGTATTCCTTAAGCATGATGGTGACGACGATGGACGAAGTAAAACGCCTTCTTACCGAAGAGATCGAACGCATTAACCGGGAAGAAAAACGCGACAATAAAATACGTTTCAGCCGTAAATTCATGCAGTCTCACCCTTATTTGTTTACCGCGATGCTGGTGAGCTACGTGCCGGTCGCGCTCATCCTCTTTTATGCCTCTTATTTTGGTTTACCGTATCTGATCGGTTTTACCGTTTTCCTGCTGGTGATGACGCTGGCACTTTCGATGGATATTAATCCAACCTATCGCTTTGAAGACATCGACACTCTGGATTTACGTGTGTGCTATAACGGCGAGTGGTTTACAATCCGCCACGTGTCGCAGGACACGCTGGATAAACTGCTACGCAATGAGCAGGTACCGTCTGCGGTGAAGGCGGGGATAGAGAAAATTCAGAGGACGAAAGGCGACGTAGATTTTTATGACGTTTTCTCTCTGGCCTATCGTCAACAGCCTTCCATCTAATCTTTTCTGTTTTTGATTGCGCTCTCTGCGTTTTTTGGTTGGGTGATGTTTTGAATCTGCGAAGCAGTGCGAAATTTCACCCAGTGTATTACCTTGGAAGAGCGATTTGTGATTAAATTCAATGCATAGGATTACCTCTCTCAAGGCTGATTACATTGAGTTTTCGTTTTGCTTTTTGGAACTGTGCGATATCGCCTCCTGGTATAAAAGATTGGCAAAGTCGGGGTAATGTCGCCGATGCTGTTGGGATCATCAGACATCTTTTTATTCATGAACACATTGATCTATTAGCAGTTTGTGAAGTGAATCAAACCTCTTTCCAATTACTGGTTGAAGGACTTCTGGACATCGATATTGCATCCGAATTTATGGATGACACTACGCCAACTGGAGGCCAATTTGATATCGGCTATTTTTATCGTTCAACTCGCATCGCGGTCACCCAAGGGAAGACGCATACTGGCCGAATTGGCAGCTCATCGCTCAAAATTGCACAGCAATTAAAAATAGCGTTTAAAGCGGAAGCGGCTTACGAAATAAACATGTTGGTTTCACACTGGCCGAGTTAGTTACGAACCATTGCTGAGGATTTTAGAAATAAATGCTCTATCGGGCTAAGGGGCTTTGTTGATTCTCTTCTTGCTGATAAGCAGCAGGTGATTCTAATGGGCGATTATAACGATGAACCCTATGCCCACAGCCTGTTTAAAAACCTTTCGGCAACCAACGATCGTGCATTGGTACTCTCTCAGCCTGATTATTGGCTCTATAACCCCTACTGGAAAACGCTCTCGGCCCGAGTGCCATTCTCAATTGAAGAACGGCAACATGATTTTGGAACCTGTTATAGTAAATCGGGGAGTCGTAATGTCTGGTCGGCTTTCGATCAGATCATTTTTTCGGGTAATTTCCTTAGTTCGGGACCGTGGTATCTGGATGAGGCGGCGACAGGTGTCGTACTAACGGATGTATTGCGTGCTGCTATTCTGGATAGTCAGCATTATTTTGACCACATGCCTGTCATTGGTTGTGTCAGAAAAAAAGGGGCAGCGAATGTTTCAATTTAAAGAATTTATTAAGGCAGGACAGGAATCTGCCTCCCATGTTGAAAAAAATCACAAAGATATTGGGGATGTCTTTCGCTTATTAAATAAAGAGTTAGAAAGCGAGCTGAATGGGCATTTAACAATAAATCGAGTTCGTAAAGCCAACCCGTTTTCTGAATGGGAAAAAATAGAAGAATATGACAATGACCGTGAACTTAGCATCCGACCAAAAGGGGGCTTGGGCATTATATATGATGGTGTTATTTCAAATATTGCCATATGGGAACAACATGCCGATGGTTACCCTTTTACGATTGAGTATCAAGGTGAAAGAGTCGATTGTTGGGATCAGGAGTCATTAGCTAATGCGTTGGGGAAGATCGTCTCTTCTGCGCAGTTCTGGCTGAAGGTCAAAGAGTTATCCTCTCGCGTTCAGACAGATCCACCTTTTTGACAAATTGTAGCTACTCAAGTGCGTTCATAAGAAGCCGTGCGTGCCATATTCTTATGATTTTTCAGACGTAGGTTTTCAGGCTGATAGTATTTTCAAGTACGGGCAGAACAGGACGATGAGCGAAAAGGTATTGCTGGTGATTCAGTTGGGCCAACCGCCGGAAGGCATTGCCTCTCAGGTTGGGCAACAGGGGAAATGGTTTAGCGATGCAGTACAGGGGAATTCACAGCTGATACAGGTGGTGCGTCCCGATCGTGGCGAGTCGCTGCCACCGTTTGATACGCTGGCGGCGGTGATTATTTCCGGCTCGTGGTCGATGGTCACGGATCGGCTGGACTGGAGTGAATATACCGCTGGCTGGCTGCGTGAAGCCTATTACGCGGAGATTCCGCTGCTGGGCGTGTGCTATGGGCATCAATTGTTGGCCGATGCGCTGGGCGGCAAAGTAGGGGATAACCCGAACGGCAAGGAAGTCGGTGTTCAGGTTGTGACAACGAATGAAGCCGCTGCACAAGACCCATTACTGCGTGATTATCCGCAGCAGTTCGGCGCTTATCTGACCCACCAGCAATCCGTGCTGGAAGCGCCTGAAGGGGCACAGGTGCTGGCGAGCTCAGAGATGGACGGCTGCCAGATTATCCGCTACAGCGAGAAAGTGTTGACCGTGCAGTTCCACCCTGAATTCAGCACGGACATTATGCTGACGTGTCTGCGCCATAATGAAACGGCGCTGCGACAGGGCGGCTGGGATGTCGATCGGATGATGGATATCCCACAAGAACCGGTCTGGGCGCGCAAGATCCTGCTGGATTTTGTACAACGCTACGCGGCGAAATAGCCCTCGAGCAACGCGTTATGCGCGATAAAACGTCCTTCTCGATCGTCACTCATTGGTGATGATCGAGCCAATAATCATGACAGCTTCACCCACCGAAACCGTAGCGCTATGGCAAAGTTTGAACAGCTCGCTCACCAGATCCGTGAGCAACTTCAGGAAGGGATTTGGCAGCCGGGCGACAAACTGCCCTCGCTGAGGGAGAAATCACTGCATTCGGGTATGAGCCTGATGACCGTGCTGCACACCTATCAACTGCTGGAAAGTCAGGGGCTGATTGTGTCGCGTCCACAGTCGGGTTATTACGCGGCGCCACAGCTGTCCGCACTACCTGCGGACAGCCTGCACTCGCCCGTGGGGCAGGAGCGTGTACAGCTTACCGAAGACGTGGACGTCAACGCGTTCATTTTTGATGTGCTTCAGGCCAGCAAAGATCCGGCAGTGATGCCGTTCGGATCGGCGTTTCCCGACCCGCAGCTTTTTCCACAGCGTCAGTTGACGCGCTCGCTGGCCTCGGTGGCGCGCCATATGCAGCCGCACAGCGCACTGGATAATTTACCGCCGGGCAATGAGAGCTTAAGGAAGAATATCGCTCAGCGCTATGCGTTGCAGGGGATTGCCGTCTCGCCCGATGAGATTGTGATTACGGCGGGGGCAATGGAGTCCCTTAATCTCAGCCTTCAGGTGCTGACGGAGCCGGGCGATTACGTGGTGATCGAATCTCCGGCGTTTTACGGCGCGCTACAGGCGATTGAACGCCTTAGACTCAAGGCGATTGCGATTGCAACCGATCCGCAGCAGGGCATCGATCTTGATGCGTTGCAGCAGGCGCTGAACGACTATCCGATCAAAGCCTGCTGGCTGATGACCAATTTTCATAACCCGCTCGGCTGCACGCTGTCCTGGGAGAAGAAGCAGCGGCTGGTGGCGATGCTGGAAAAACACGGCGTCGGGCTGGTAGAAGATGATGTCTACAGCGAGCTATACACGGGACTGCAACGCCCGCTGCCCGCGAAAGCGTTGGATAAAAAAGGCGCGGTCCTGCACTGCTCCTCGTTTTCTAAAAATCTGGTGGCAGGGTTCCGCATTGGCTGGGTGGCCGCAGGGAGCTATGCGGGCAGCATTCAGCGTTTACAACTCATGAGTACCTTATCAACCAGCGCACCCATGCAACTGGCGATTGCGGATTATCTGGCGACCAGCAGCTATGACAGCCATTTGCGCCGCCTGCGGCGGGCGCTGGAGCAGCGTAAACACGCGGCATTACAGTCGCTGCGTCGGCACTTTCCGGGCGACGTCCTCATTAATCATTCCCAAGGCGGTTATTTTCTCTGGCTGGAATTACCTGAAGGCGTCAGCAGCACGGAGCTATACCGCCGTGCGCTGGCGCGGGGCGTCAGCATTGCGCCGGGGAAAATGTTCACGACCGGCGACAAATACGATCGCTACTTCCGCTTCAACGCCTCTTACGCATGGGACGAGCGCTGCGAGCAAAGCGTGATCGTATTGGCTTCGCTGATTCGAGCACAGATAGGTGAGTGTTTGGCGCGATCACCCCTTTAGAGGTGTGGAGATGTTTGCCGCTTTTCTGTTACTGTTTGCGCCATGGCGGAAGGTGGCAGCATCGATGGCGAAAAACAGCCATAACCTTGCCGGAAATCAGGAAGCCATCAGGCACGGTGCGTATAATCCCGACTAAAGGTGAGCTATACCCGCTATCTTTCGGACCGCGCTGGCGGCCTTCCTGCACCCCGAAATCTATCGGATAGACAACGTAAACAACAGGAAAAATCCCCCTGATGAGTATTCGCATTGTTCCTCAGGAACAGTTAGAACAGAATGAAAAATCGACAGTGGACGGGCATATTCCTCCGTTGCTGTTTGCCAATCTAAAAAGCCTGTACAGCAGCCGCGCGGAGCGTCTGCGCCAGCTAGCTGAAGATCACCCTCTGGGGGATTACCTCACCTTCGCCGCTGGCGTAGTGGAAGCCCAGCAGAAGGTGTTGCACGATCATCCGTTGCAGCTTGACCTGAGTGACGTGTTGACCCAGTCTGGCGAACGCCCGCCGCTTGATATCGCAGTATTCCCGCGTGATGCGCACTGGCACACGCTGCTGCGTGCGCTGATTGAAGAATTGAAGCCGGATGCCAGCGGGCAGGTATTATCCACGCTGGAGAATCTGGAAAAAGCCTCGGATCAGGAGCTGGAAGAACAGGCAACGGCGCTGCTGCAACATGAGTTTCGTGCTGAAAATAATGATAAAGCCCCGTTCATCTGGGCGGCGCTGTCGCTGTTCTGGGCACAGATGGCAAGCCTGCTGCCCGGTAAAGCGCGCGCAGTACCCGGCGAACATCGTCAGTTCTGCCCGGTGTGTGGCAGTATTCCGGTATCGGGCGTGGTGCAGTTAGGCACGTCCAGCGGCTTGCGCTATCTGCACTGCAATCTGTGCGAGAGTGAATGGCACATGGTGCGGGTGAAATGCAGCAACTGTGAAGAGTCGAGCGATCTCAATTACTGGTCGCTGGATAGCGAAAATTCTGCAATTAAGGCAGAAAGCTGCGGTCACTGTGGCACATATCTGAAGCTGCTATATCAGGAAAAAGATCACCGTGTGGAAGCCGTCGCCGACGATCTGGCTTCGCTGGTGCTGGATGTGAAAATGGAGGAAGAAGGCTTTTCTCGCAGTAGCATCAACCCCTTCCTGTTCCCGGAAAGTTCGATCGAATAGCCCATCTCAGCGGTGAAGCGCGTTTGGGCTTCACCGCCTTTCTTTCAGAAAACCTTTCTTTTCAGAAAACAAAAAATGACAGAAAATCGGGGCCTACCACACGCCGCTGAAATGCAGCAGCAAGACCAGTGCGGTGAGCACTATTGACGACGATGTGAGCACGATCAATCCCTGACTGGCGCGCGATAGCACCGATTGGCAACAGGCATTAAAACGGTAGCGCAAAATCGCCAGCACCGACATCAGCGCGGCAACGCACAAGAGCAGAATGGCGCAGGCAAACACCGCTCGGCTGTCGTCCACCATGCTCAGACGAAAACACAGCAGGCTATTGATTAACATGACGAACAGCGTCCGTGACCAGGCCATGCCAGTTCGCTGCGGCTGTAATCCCGGATCGCGTGTCGTTTCCATGTATTACCCGAATAGAATCATGGCGGCGAGTGCGATGGCGATGAGAGTGATAAACAGCGTCACGATCAGCAGCATTGGCGTATACGGCATATCGCTTTCCTGCCGCATGGCTTTTTCATTGTTGACCCAGCGACGATAGGCCAGACCACCGAGCAGTGCCGCGCTGACCACCAGCAACAGCGACAGCCCCTGACGCACCAGCGGATCGATGTGCACGGTAAATTGGTCGATACCCACCGCTCCCGCGAGAAACGCCAGCGCGGTGCGAATCCACGCCAGAAAGGTGCGTTCATTCGCTAATGAGAAACGGTAGTCCGGGGTTTTCCCCTGGCTCCACCACGGCGTTTTGTCCTGTCTGGGTGTTGTCATGTCGTCGTCTGATTTCAGGTTGAAGAGGGTATCCGATGTGGGCATAGCCTCTGCATTCTAACGCCCCTGGCTGATTTCGTCTGCCCTGGTGACGATATTTGCCCTGAATGATGAAGCGCCGATAGGGCGCTTCGTTTTCTCATGACGCGTCTTTCCCCGCTTCATGGTTCTCTACCGCTAATGCGGTGACCAGCGCGAATGCGCAGGCCAGCAGCGTGCCGAGTATCCAGGCGAAATACCACATCTTCTTTCTCCTCAAATCCTTAGTAAACGGAATGCTTATTTTCTTCGATGTAGCGGGCATCGACCCGGCCAAACATTTTGTAATAACACCAGCTGGTATAAAGCAGGATGGTGGGGACAAAAATACAGGCCAGAATGGTCATCACCTGAAGCGTAAGCTGGCTGGATGTGGCATCCCAGATGGTCAGGCTGACGTTAGGGGCAAAGCTGGAAGGCATAATGAACGGGAACAGCGTAATCCCTGCCGTCAGAATCACGCAGACAATCGTCAATGACGAGGTCAGAAAACCCCAACCGCAGCGGTTCAGGCGTGAGAAGAGCACTGTTAGCCACGGCAGAATCACGCCCAGCGCGGGGATCGCCCACAGCGCAGGATGTGCCGTAAAGTTGGCTAACCAGGCACCGGCCTGCTGCGCCACCTCTTTGTGCAGTGGATTCGACGGGGCCGCTTTATCTATAGCTGAGGTAATCACGTAGCCGTCGATGCCGGTTTGCACCCAGAAGCCAGCCAGTAAGAAGGTGAGGCTCATCAGTGCACAGGAAAACAGTACGGTTTTTTGCGCGCGGCGCTGAAGTGCATCGGTGGTGCGCATTTGCAGGTAAATCGCGCCGTGTGCGACGATCATGGCGACGCTTACCACGCCCGCCAGCAGCCCAAACGGGTTCAACAGGCCAAAGAATCCGCCGTGATAGGTAAGGCGCAAATACATATCGACGCTCAGCGGCACACCCTGCAACAGGTTCCCAAGTGCGATGCCGAACACCAGCGTGGGGACGAAGCTGCCGATGAAAATGCCCCAGTCCCACATATTGCGCCAGCGGCGGTTTTCCAGCTTGGAGCGATAATCAAAGCCAACCGGGCGGAAGAACAGGGCGGCGAGTACCAGGATCATGGCGAAATAGAAACCGGAAAAGGCGGCGGCATAGACCATCGGCCAGGCGGCGAACAGCGCGCCCGCGCCGGTGATCAGCCAGACCTGATTGCCGTCCCAGTGTGGAGCGATCACGTTGATCATCACCCGCCGCTCGGTATCGTTTTTGCCCAGTAGGCGCAGCAGAATGCCCACGCCCATATCAAAGCCGTCGGTGATGGCGAAGCCGATGAACAACAGGCCAATCAATCCCCACCAAATCAGGCGTAATGTTTCATAATCCAGCATTATTATGGCTCCCGTTACGGTTTTGCAGGTGTTGCGAGGGACGATGCGGTCGGTTGTTCAAAGTGGTAGCGGCCGGTTTTCAGGCTGCTTGGCCCCAGTCGGGCGAATTTGAACATCAGATACATTTCCGCAATCAGAAACAGCGTATACAGTCCGCAAATCAGCCCCATCGACAGCAGAATGTCGTGTGCCTCCAGTGAAGAATTGGCAACGGCGGTAGGCAGAACCTCGCCGACTGCCCACGGCTGACGGCCGTACTCGGCGACGAACCAGCCGGATTCAATCGCGATCCAGGGCAGGGGAATCCCGTACAGCGCGGCGCGGTGTAGCCATTTACGCTGTCCCATGCGGCCGCGTATCACGCTCCAGAACGACAGCGCAAAAATGCCAAGCATCAGCACGCCGCAGCCCACCATCAGGCGAAACGCGACATACAGCGGTGCGACGCGCGGGATTGAGTCTTTGGTTGCCTGCTGAATCTGGTTTTCGCTGGCGTTGGCGACGTCATCGGTATAGCGCTTAAGCAGAAGGCCGTAGCCAAGATCTCGCTTGGCAGCCTCAAATTGGGCACGAACGGCGGGATCGGTGTTGCCTGAACGCAGCTCCTCCAGCAGACCATAGGCTGTCATGCCGTTACGAATACGAATCTCATGTTGCGCCATCAGGTCTTTAATGCCGACGACGGGTTTGTCGAGCGAACGCGTGGCGATGAGCCCTAACAGATAGGGGACGTGGATGGCGTACTCATTCTGCATCGTTTCCTGATTAGGAATGGCGAACAGCGTGAAAGAGGCCGGTGCAGGCTGTGTTTCCCATTCGGCTTCGATCGCTGCCAGCTTGGTTTTCTGTACGTCGCCCATCACATAGCCGGATTCATCACCCAGTACGATGACGGACAGCACCGAAGCCAGGCCGAAACTCGCTGCAATGGCGAACGAGCGCTTGGCAAAGGCAATATCGCGGCCTCTCAGCAGGTAGTAAGAGCTGATCCCGAGGACGAACATCGCACCAGCGGTATAGCCCGCTGCCACGGTGTGGACGAACTTCACCTGCGCAACCGGGTTCAGCACCAGTTCGGCGAAGCTCAGCATTTCCATGCGCATGGTTTCATAATTGAACTCAGCGGCAATCGGGTTTTGCATCCAGCCGTTGGCGACCAGAATCCACAGGGCGGAGAAGTTGGAGCCCAGCGCAACGAACCAGGTCACCAGCATATGCTGGACTTTAGTCAGACGATCCCAACCGAAAAAGAACAGGCCGATCAACGTGGATTCGAGGAAGAACGCCATCAGCCCTTCCATCGCCAGCGGCGCGCCAAAAATATCGCCCACGTAGTGAGAATAGTAAGACCAGTTGGTACCGAACTGAAATTCCAGCGTCAGACCGGTTGCCACGCCCAGCGCAAAGTTGATGGCGAACAGCTTGCCCCAGAATTTGGTCATATCCTTGTAGATTTGCTTGCCGGTTAACACATACGTGGTGTTCATAATGGCCAGCAGGAAAGACAACCCCAGCGTTAGCGGGACAAAAAGAAAGTGATACATGGCGGTCAGGGCAAATTGCAGCCGCGACAGCTCAACGACATCAAACATGTTACGCTCCTAACTTCAGGCAGGAAAATGCAGTTATTCCGATACTTGCCGGAATAAATAGTGATGAATAAATGCGAATAAATTACCGTCGACGGAATTTGCATCCGTCGGAAATTAACGATCACTGATCGGTGTGAGATAAGAATAAATAGTGAGTGAAACGTGTTGAGATTATACCGTGCAAAAACTGAAGGATAAATAGTACAGTTTTTCGATTTGACGTCTTTATCGTTAATGTTGATTTTTTGGTTTTATATGTTTAATTTTAACTTATTCTTGGTTTTTAATTTTATTTAAATTAAACTTATTATCATTTTATGCTTGGTTTTTTCATGTGTTAGTGACTTATTTTAATTTAAATAGTACAGATTTGAAATATATAAATATAACAGTTTCATTTTTTATTTTATTTTACATTTGGCGATAAAAATAATTAGAAATTATCAGAATGTTCTGCTCAAAGAGAGGGCGATAAGGCGTGTGTGCCGTATGCTAAATACGGCACACCATTATTGATGTAATGGATGCGGGTTACACCGATTACACGGAGGGCGCTACTGGCCACACGACGGATGCAGCAGTGAGATCAAGGCGGCTCAACGCGACCAGATAAATTTTCCATTGGGTTAGCCGTTCTTGCTCCTCATCTGTGGCAATGGCTAAGTCAACGGCGTAACTCAGCTCGGTAATGCGGGTGTTTGCCGCCGCGCGCCGTGCCGCCAGTTCTTGCTGCACGTTTTGGGCTGCGGCAAGCTGTTGCGCCTCCCGATTTGTCACCCAGGCCGCACCATCCCATTGATCAAACTCGGTTGCTGGAGCCAGAAAGGTCATATTTTCAGGCAGATCGCCGAATTGCATTACCGTCTGCGCCTGACGGGTTTCTGTGTTGTAAACCGTCTGGCCGCGATAGTCTGGCACCTGTTCCCAGGCCTTACCATCTGCGCTACGGCGCAAGGCTTGGCCGACAGGCGGCAATTGCGGTTCGTCGGCATAGCTGTCGGCGGGCAGGCCAACACCTTGCATCACATATTCATAGCTGGCGCTCTGATATTCCCGCGTAGCCGGGTTCACGTGATAAACCGTAATCCACCCGGTGTTGATGGCTAATCCACGTTCGTTCAGTTCTGCGTTTTTAATTTGGGTTGAATAGTTGCTCATTATGCTGCTCTCACGATGTAGTTAAAGGCGATATTGCGGGGACGGTTTTCGTTAGCTGTGGGTACGACTGTTGATGCGTCAAATGTGATTAACGCAGAATCATGAAATTGGCCACTGTTCGATCCCCGCGTGTCACCGCGAGAAAATACACCATCGGCACTAATGCCCCACCCGCCAGGGTTAAATGTTCCTGTAATGTTTCTGATAGCATCACCCTGCGCTGACATCAGTGCCCGACTTGCATCAACTCCACGTCCGTCATCCCAACCGCGTACGAATTCGCCGCGTAAATCGGGTAGGAAACCGGACGGATAGCGGGACGCTAAAACAGGGAATTGTGCAGTATCGAACTGCTGGCCATTGCATTTCAGCCACCCTGCTGGCGCAACAGCGCCGGGGAATAGCTGCGGCATACCTGCTAGTTCGGAGGCTGTTATGGGGTTTTTTAGAGTAGACGAATCCCATGTGTGCGACCATTCCGTCCACTGATTTACATCTCCGTTTCTCGCACGGGTTGCAAATTGTCCACCGCCATATGCACGGGCTACTTGGATGATGTACTGATTGGAATGTCCATATGCGCTAAAAACTATCGCATAGAAGCCGGGGCCATTTTTTGCAGTCCCAGAGCATAGCGCTGTCGTGCCGGGAGTGATTAAATCGCAGTCATGGATTATTCCGCTATTGATTGATGCGCCGAACGGAGCGGGTAAATTTTGATCAGTCCAAACGCTGTACTTTGTTGTAACGGTTCCATCGTTATTTCCCGTAGCAATTTCTACTCCACCATATGCTGTAGTCGAATCTGGCGATATTCCCGCGGATATAACAGTCCACAAATCATCCGCACGCATCATTAGTGCTGGTGAATACTGTTTTGCTATCGAGTTAATTGCGTCATTTCGTATTATCTGTGATGGATTGGACATATTGCGTAAAAAAGGTAAAAATGCATCGTCGTGCATTGATATTTTTGCGCCAAAGCCACCAAAACCATACTGACCAACTGACATTGGATTGGGTATGTTTTGATTATTCCAAAAGATTCCCCATCCTTTCCATGTGCCATCTTGTAGCGTATTTTGTAGCATCCACTGAGTATCAGAACCCAGTGATGTTGCAATTAATGTTGCGTGGTTTTTATTCCATTTCGTGAAGGTGAAAAGAAAAACCGCCGCTAATCCTTGCGTAATACCTAATGGCAGATAACAGCGGTAGACTCCAGAAGCAGGCGACTGAGCAAAATAATCCTGAACGTTTGTTCCATCCGGAATCATGACTGCGTCATCGCCCCAGCCAAATTCTCCCTTCATCATCACATTCCCCAACCCCACATTCTGACGAAACTCAGCTTTATTCGGGATATCCGCGCCGTTCTGATCTTTTGCCAGTTTCCCGGCCAGTGCATTCAGTACGGTTGTACTGAAATTTGGATCATTGCCCAACGCATTAGCCAGTTCTTGCAGCGTATCGAGCGCCGCAGGAGAACCATTAACCAATGCGGCTACGGCGGCTTTCACAAAGGCCGTTGTCGCCAATTGCGTGTCATTAGAACCGGAGGCAGCCGTCGGCGCGGTTGGGGTTCCTGTGAATACCGGACTCGCTTTTGGGGCATATTGAGGGTGCGCATCGAGTATGGAAGCATGAGCATTCAGCTTACTGGCCGCGTCAGTTTTCACCTCAGCAATCGCATTCAATAGGGTTGTGCTGAAGTGCGGATCGTTGCCTAGCGCATTTGCCAACTCTTGCAGCGTATCCAGTGCTGCCGGAGAACCGTTGATCAGTGCGGCAATGGCCGTTTTCACAAATGCTGTGGTGGCAATTTGCGTGTTGTTTGCTGTCTGCGCGGTGGTGGGCGCGGTGGGCGTTCCAGTGAAAGCAGGGCTCGCTTTCGGGGCATACTGGGAATGCGGATCGCTGGCCGCGAGATGTACCTGCAAACTCTCGCCAGTGGTTTCCTGCATTTTTTTCAGGTAAGCCGTGCGGCTGGCTAACTGCTCAGCCTGACGGTTGGAGATTCCTCCTGGACCTGCGACAACGGGATCCGATGTCTCAAGCTGATAAATCCCATCAATCCAGCTTTCTTGTTCAGATAAATTCGCCATGTTCATGCCTTCCTATGGATTATGACAGCGCTACGATGCGGCTTTTACTGTGAGTTTCTGTCTGTTTCCACGCCGATATCAGTATCGTGCCGATGTCTATCAAACAGTTTTAGTAACGATGAAGAGAGTACCGTTTGCGGTGCGGCGGGTTTAGTAACGGAGTTTAAAAATGGAAGTGAAACGCGTGCGGAAGCGGCAGTCACTGAGCGGATGCTATGTTCTTACTTCCTGATAACCGTGAGCTGATGCAAATGGCGCGCTAATTGCATCTTCCTGACAGTGGTTTTTTCAGGAGAGACAGCGATGGTGGCGGAGCCTTCAACGACAATTCGATTTTTACTTGCCTCGCGCCAGTGTGAGCTGAACAGCCTGCGCTACCTGCTGCAAAGTGGTGAGCTGGTGGGGAAAATCAGCCAGCTTGTGCATCTATTGCAGCGCGAACGGGGAACGGCCAACCTGTTTCTTTGCTCCGACGGCCGCTTTTTCGCTGACGAACTGGCGCTACGTGAGAAAGACGTGCAGGCGGCACAGACGCACTTGATGACGCATCTGGCCGGATTGGAGAAAATGACGGCAGAACTGCCGCAGGCGAGCCGCCTATTCAGCCGTGTCGCCAGCGTGGTCTATGCGTTGAGCCTGCTGCCCGCGCTGCGCCAGCAGATTCGCCAGCGCTTGTTACCTCAGCCGCAGGCGATGACATTTTTCAACGATATTGTCCGTAACCTGCTGGCGTTGGTTTTTGAAGTCTCGGACACGGCGGCCGATCCGGGGATTTCCCGCGCGCTGATTGCCATGTTCAGCTTTATGCAGGGGAAAGAACTGGCGGGGCAGGAGCGGGCTATGGGTGCGGCGGCCTATGCGGCGGGCAGTGTTGATGAGGAAACCCGGCAAAAGCTGCTGGATTTGATTGAGCGGCAGGAACGCTGCTTCGATACCTTTCTCAGTTTTAGCGATGAAGAAAACCAGCAGCGCTGGCATGCTATCGCGGTAGACAGCGAGTTTGAGCGTCTGCGCCGGATTGTGTGCACCCGCAGCCCGATAGAAAAGCTGTCGGAAGCCGACAGCCTGCACTGGTTTTCGATTGCCACGCGGCGCATCGATGAAATGAAACAGATGGAAGATGAACTGGAGCAGACGCTGATGCAGCGCTGTCGTACCCGTATTGCGGCAGCGGAGAAAGCGTGCAGCGATCAACGGGCGGACCTCGAAGAGCTGATGGCGAAGCAGGAGAAGGACGAACCCGGTTATTCGATATTTATCGCTGGTCACGATGTGGAAGGGCAGAGTGCCTCTCCCGGTTGGCTACATAGTGATGGCGTCAGCCCACAGCTGGGGCGATCGCTGCTGTCGCTGGTACAGCAACAGTCGCGGCGCTTACAGGCGCAGGATCATGAACTGGCTGCGCTACGAGCGACGTTAAATGAAAGAAAACAGATCGATCGCGCGAAGGGCTTACTGATGCAACACCGTGGATTAAGCGAAGAAGAGGCCTACAAAACCCTGCGCCGCATGGCGATGAGCCAGAATAAAAAGCTGATTGACATCGCAACGGCGATGCTCGCGGTAGCAGATGTCTTCGGAGATACCCCTTAAGAGGTATATGCACATGAACTGTGCGTGTTCTGCTTGCTGGCGGTGCAAGACGCCGTCTTGTGAAGAGGAAATCGTGGAGTCAATAGCGGAGTCACTGACGGTGTGAAATGGTTTCGTGCGTAGTTGGTTCTCGCTGTCGAGCGTAAATAACTCTGAAGGAAAAACAGGCTTAGGATGAGCGGCAGGGAAGCCGCGAAAGTCGTTGCCGCGCCGGGAGCGCGTCAACGACGGTCCGCTAAGAGACTGTTTTTTCTGAAGGTATCGCGTAGCGACGTTATTTCTCGCGAAAAAGCCACGGGTCACGGGGCGGCGGCGACTGAGCGCCCCGTGTCGGGCGCGTGCTACGGCGTAGCATAGAAATGGCAATATTCTCGCGCACGAAATAATAATCATAATTTACATGTGGTTACCGAAATTTCAGTTCACTTCCCGATTAAACAATCCCGCTCGGCAATACGCAAAACTGTGACATCTGGCACAAACCTTGCTTTAACTCATTAGCAACAACCAAACATTCATAATGCGTTTCGGGCCAACGGCGGTGCGGAAGGTGTTAATCGGACAACGGCGTCCATAAGCGTGCAGATTCTGCATGGGCTTGTGGACGCCGTTTTTGTTTTTACCGCCTGAAAAGGTGTTTTGCGCAAGGGTGTCGTTGATGAGTGATTCCAAAACCAAAAGCATGACCGTCTCTCGCCGCCAGTTTCTGCTGGGGAGTGCTGCACTGGGTGGCAGCCTGATGCTGCCAGGGTTGATGAATAGCGCCTGGGCCGCGGGTTCCGACGCGCCGGAGAAAAAGGAAATCCGGGTCGGGTTTATCCCGTTGACGGACTGCGCCTCGGTCGTGATGGCGGCAGTGAAAGGTTTCGATAAGAAATACGGCATCACGATTGTTCCCAGCAAAGAAGCAAGCTGGGCGGCAGTACGCGACAAGCTGGTGTCGGGCGAGCTGGATGCCGCCCACATTCTGTACGGGCAATTGTACGGTCTGCAAATGGGGCTGTCCGGCGCACAGAGCAACATGGCAGCGCTGATGACGCTCAACCAGAACGGACAAGGGATCACGCTGGCAAACCAACTGCGTGAAGCCAACGTCACGGATCTCGCTGCGCTGCAAAAGTATATCGCCACCAGCCCGGCGGGCACCTACACCTTCGCGCAAACTTTCCCAACCGGTACGCACGCCATGTGGCTCTATTACTGGCTGGCCTCCGCCGGAATTCATCCATTGAACGACGTACGCACCGTGGTGGTGCCGCCGCCGCAGATGGTGATGAACATGAAGATTGGCAACATGGTTGGCTACTGCGTCGGCGAGCCGTGGAACCAGCGTGCCATCAGCGAAAAAATCGGCTTTACCGCCGCTACCTCGCAAGACATTTGGCCGGATCACCCCGAAAAAGTGTTGGGCACCCGTGCTGACTGGGCGAACGCCAACCCACATAGCGCCCGTGCACTGACCGCCGCGATTCTCGATGCCTCGCGCTGGATTGACGCCTCGGAGGACAACCGCCGTGAGACGGCCAGCGTCGTTGCCGGGCGTGCGTACATCAATGCCAAAGAAGAAACCATCGTCGGACGCATGTTGGGCCAATACGAAAACGGGCTGGGGAAAAGCTGGAAAGACGAACACGCGATGCGTTTCTATCACGACGGTTCCGTGAACTACCCGTACCTGTCCGATGGCATGTGGTTCCTCACCCAGCATAAACGCTGGGGCTTGCTCACCGAAGAGCCGGACTATCTGGCCGTCGCGAAGCAGGTTAACCGGATTGATATCTACAAGCAGGCGGCCGAGGCCGTGGGAAATGTGCCGTTGCCCGGTAGCGACATGCGCAGCAGTGTGCTTATCGATGGCCGCCGCTGGGATGGTAGCGATCCGGCGGGTTATGCCAACAGTTTTAGCGTGAAGAAATAAGTGAGGTTGATGATGAAAAACCAGGCCCAAATCATTCCGATTACCGCGGATAACGCTCCGGAAACCGTACACAGCGCTGAAATTATGCCGCTGCCAACCAAACCGGCAGCACCTGAAAAAGCACCGGCAACGCCCGCTTTCGCCTACCGCCCGCTGCTGCGTAAGCTGTTTCAGCCGCTTTTCCCTGCGGTACTGGGGTTGGGTCTGCTGGTGGCGGTCTGGCAGATTGCCGCGTTGAACAGCGAAAACTTCCCGACGCCGTGGGCGACCTGGCTTGCGGCGCTCAGCCTCTTCGCCGATCCGTTTTATATCGCAGGACCGAACGATCAGGGTATCGGCTGGAACGTGTTGGCCTCGCTGCAACGCGTGGGTATTGGCTTCGGGCTGGCGGCGCTGGTCGGCATTCCTACGGGGTTCCTGATTGGCCGTTTTACGTTTCTGGCCAATATGCTCAACCCGATTATTTCGCTGCTGCGCCCGGTCAGCCCGCTGGCGTGGCTGCCTATCGGGCTGCTGCTGTTCCAGCGCGCGGAACCGGCATCCAGTTGGACTATTTTCATCTGCTCCATCTGGCCGATGATCCTCAATACCGCCGAAGGCGTGCGCCGTATCCCGCAGGATTACCTGAACGTGGCGCGTGTACTAAAGCTCTCCGAATTCACCATCATGCGCAAAATTTTGCTGCCTGCGGTGCTGCCTAACGTTCTGACCGGCGTGCGTCTCTCGATTGGCGTCGCCTGGCTGGTGATTGTCGCCGCAGAGATGCTGACTGGCGGCGTCGGGATCGGCTTCTGGATTTGGAATGAGTGGAACAACCTGAATGTGGAAAACATCATCATCGCTATCGTGGTGATTGGCGTTATCGGTCTGCTGCTTGAGCAGGGACTGGTGTGGATTGCTAACCGTTTCAGCTATGACAACCGCTAAGGAGCCGACGATGCGTACAACACCGATTATTCAAGTGCAGCAGGTGAGCCAGCGTTTCAATACCGCCAGCGGTGAGTTTCTGGCGCTGGATCAGGTGAGTTTTGACATTCATACCGGTGAGACGATCAGCCTGATCGGCCATTCCGGCTGTGGCAAGTCCACGTTATTGAACCTGATTGCCGGTCTGACGCTGCCGAGCAGCGGCGGTCTGCTGTGTGACAACCGTGAAATCGACGGACCGGGGCCGGAGCGCGGCGTGGTCTTTCAGAATCACTCGCTGCTGCCGTGGCTGACCACCTATGAAAACGTCGCGCTGGCGGTACGTCAGGTATTTCGCGGGCAGATGAACAAGCACGAGATGCACGAATGGATTACTCACAATCTGGAACTGGTGCACATGGGGCACGCGCTGAACAAGCGGCCGAATGAGATTTCCGGCGGGATGAAGCAGCGTGTGGGGATTGCCCGCGCGCTGGCGATGAAGCCGAAAGTGTTGCTGATGGATGAACCGTTTGGTGCGCTGGATGCGCTGACCCGTGCGCACCTTCAGGATGCTGTTATGGAGATTCAGCAGCGTTTGCAAACCACGATTGTGCTGATTACTCACGATGTAGACGAGGCGGTACTGCTGTCGGATCGCGTGCTGATGATGACAAACGGCCCGGCGGCGACGGTCGGTGAAATCATGACGGTCGAGCTGGAACGTCCACGCTCGCGCGTCGCACTGGCCGACGATCCGCGCTATCACCATTACCGCCAGCAGGTGCTGCATTTCTTATATGAAAAACAGCCTAAAGCAGCCTGACAGCGAGGCCGGAACGATGATGAAACCGCATCTGATTGTGATTGGTAACGGGATGGCGAGCGCACGATTCGTCGATGCGCTGCGTCAACTGGCCGCGACGCGCTATCGCATCACCGTGATTGGTGATGAACCACGCGTCAGCTATAACCGCATTCTGCTGTCGCCAGTATTGAGCGGCGAGAAAGCGTTTACGGATACGCTGATGACGCCTGCGGCTATCGACGATGATGCGGCGCTGCCGGTGAACACTTTGCTGGGTGAGCGGGTAACCCATATCGATCGCCAGCAGCGTGAGGTAACAACGACGCAACGGCAACTGCATTACGATCATCTGGTGCTGGCGACCGGATCCACACCGTTTATGCCGCCGATGCCCGGTATCGAGCTGGCGGGCGTGTGCGGTTTCCGCACGCTGGATGATGTCGAGCTGATGCTGACGGCGATTCGCCAGTCCGTTCCTGCGGTGGTGATTGGCGGCGGTTTGCTCGGGATTGAAGCGGCAGCGGCGCTGAAACTGCGCGGTGCCGACGTCACGTTGCTGCATCGCGTCCCGATTCTGATGGAGCGTCAACTGGACGCGACGGCGAGCGGCCTGCTGTGCGACAGCCTGCGCGCACGCGGTATTGCCTGTGAAACTGATGTGCAGGTTATGGCGCTGCACGGTAATGAACACGGTGTCACGGCAGTTGCACTGGCTGATGGCCGCACGATCCCCGCCGGACTGGTAGTGGTGACGGCGGGCGTGATTCCCGCCAGCCAACTGGCACGCGAGTGCGGCTTGCCCTGTAACCGCGGTGTGCTGGTGGACGGACAGCTACAAACTGCCGACCCGTACATCAGCGCGATCGGCGAATGCTGTGAACTCAATGGCGAAACATTCGGGCTGGTTGCCCCGTGTTTCGCCCATGCCACGCTGCTGGCACAGCGCCTGGCCGGACACGCACCGAAAGATTATCAGCGTGAACAGGCGGCAACGCGGCTGAAAGTCACGGGAATTGGCGTGGTCAGCGGCGGCGATATTAACGCGACACCGGATGATGAGGTGTACACCCTGTTTGATCCGCAGACGCAGCACTACCGTCGTCTGCTACTGCGCGACGGGCGGCTGAGCGGTGTCTTGCTGTATGGCGACACCGATGACAGCCAGCGTCTGCTGGCCGCAATGGAGAACACCACCGAAGGCGAGATGCTTCCGCCTGCCTCGCTGCTTTTCGGCCTTTCTTCCCCCGATTCTGACTCACAGCCTGAGGCTGTAAGGATTCCTGTCATGAGCAAACCTATTTTGGTGGTCGTCGGCCACGGTATGGTCGGCCACTATTTTCTTGAACAACTGGTTGAACGCGACCTGCATCAGCACTACCACATCGTCGTCTTTGGTGAAGAACACCATGAAGCCTATGACCGCGTCCATCTCTCCGAGTATTTCTCAGGGCGCAGCGCCGCCTCCTTGTCGCTGGTAAAAGAGGGCTTTTTTGCCGAGAGCGGCATTGAGCTACGCAGCGCCAGTGAGATTGTGGCTATCGATCGGGAACGTCAATGCGTATGCGATGCGCAGGGTAGGGAAACCGCCTACGACAAACTGGTGCTGGCGACGGGCTCTTATGCCTTTGTTCCGCCGATTCCCGGCAATACGCGCCCCGGTTGTCTGGTGTATCGCACGCTGGACGATCTGGACGCGATTGCGGCACAGGCGAAAAAGGCTAAATCCGGTGTAGTGATTGGCGGTGGCCTGCTGGGGCTGGAGGCGGCAAATGCCCTACGCCAACTGGGGCTGGATACCCATGTGGTGGAGTTTGCGCCGCGCCTGATGGCAGTGCAGTTGGATGACGGCGGTGCCACCATGCTGCGGCGCAAAATTGAAGCGCTGGGCGTACAGATTCATGTCAGCAAAGAAACGCGGGAAATTACCGACGGCGAGCAGGCGTTGCATCGTCTCTGCTTTGCTGACGGCAGCGTATTGGAAACCGACTTAGTGCTGTTTTCCGCCGGGATTCGTCCGCGTGACAAATTGGCGGATAGCTGTGATTTAGAGAAAGGGCCGCGCGGCGGCATTGTGATTGACGACCGCTGCCAGACGTCGGACGACGCGATTTTCGCCATCGGCGAGTGCGCGTTGTGGAAAGGCCAAATTTTTGGGCTGGTGGCACCGGGCTACCAGATGGCACGCAGCGTGGCGGATACGCTGGCACAGCGCGATACGCCATTTACCGGCGCGGACATGAGCACCAAACTGAAGCTACTGGGCGTTGAAGTCGCCTCGATTGGCGATGCGCACGGGCGCACGGCGGGCAGCCAAAGCTACCAGTGGACGGACGGCCCGAACGAGGTCTACAAGAAAATCGTTGTTTCCGCCGACGGTAAGCGTTTACTGGGGGCGGTACTGATTGGCGACAGCAGCGATTACAGCACGCTGCTGCAAATGATGCTCAACGATATGCCACTGCCTAAACAGCCGGAAGGATTGATTTTGCCAGCACGCTCTGGTGATGCGCCGAAAGGATTGGGCGTGGCGGCCTTACCGGCTAGCGCACAGATTTGCTCCTGCCATAACGTCAGCAAAAGTGATATCTCGGCGGCGGTGGCGGGCGGCTGCGGTGAACTGGGCGCGCTGAAAACCTGCACCAAAGCGGGAACGGGCTGCGGCGGCTGCGTGCCGCTGCTGAAACAGGTGATGGAGTATGAACTGACACAACTCGGTGTCGAAGTGAAGAAGGACATTTGCGAGCACTTCGCCTATTCGCGTCAGGAGTTGTACCACCTGATTCGCGTGCATGAGATCCGCTCGTTCGACAGCCTTCTTGAGCGTTACGGCCATGGTTTAGGCTGCGAAGTGTGTAAGCCGCTGGTGGGGTCGATGCTGGCGTCCTGCTGGAATGACTATCTGCTGCAACCGCAGCACCTGCCGTTGCAGGATACCAACGATCGTTTCTTTGCCAACATCCAAAAAGACGGCACGTATTCCGTCGTGCCGCGCGTGCCGGCAGGGGAGATCACGCCGGAAGGGCTGATCGCGATCGGTCAGGTGGCGCAGCGCTATAACCTGTACACCAAGATCACCGGCGGTCAGCGCGTGGATTTATTCGGCGCGCGCTTAGAGCAGCTTCCCGCGATCTGGCGCGAGCTGATCGATGCCGGGTTTGAAACTGGTCACGCCTACGGTAAATCGCTGCGTACTGTGAAATCCTGTGTGGGATCGACCTGGTGTCGCTACGGTGTGCAGGATTCCACCGGGCTGGCGATCCAACTGGAGCACCGTTACAAGGGGCTGCGTTCGCCGCATAAAGTCAAAATGGCGGTGTCTGGCTGTACCCGCGAATGTGCGGAGGCACAAAGTAAAGATATCGGTGTGATTGCCACGGATAAAGGCTGGAATCTGTATGTGTGCGGCAACGGCGGCATGAAACCGCGCCATGCCGATCTCTTCGCCAGCGATCTGGATACGGAAACGCTGCTACGCACCATCGATCGGGTCTTGATGTTCTATATCCGCACTGGCGATCGTCTCCAGCGTACCAGCACCTGGATGGATAATCTGGAGGGCGGTATCGACTATCTGCGCCAGGTGATTCTGGAAGACAGCCTGAATATCGGTGAAGAATTAGATAAAGAGATGCAGCGCGTGGTGGATGCCTACCAGTGCGAATGGCAAACCACGCTGGAAAGCCCGGAACGTCTGGCGCTATTCCGCGGTTTCCTGAACAGCGATAGCCCGGATGAAGCGGTGGTGATGGTACCTGAGCGTGGACAAATTCGTCCGGCGCAGGAGCATGAGAAAGCGGTCTCGCCAGAACCGGTAGCCCTGAAACCCGCTGCGCACGAAGCGGAGTGGGTACAGGTGGCGACGCTGGGGGATATTCCGCGTCATGCTGGCATGGCAGTGCGCCTCGGGCAGCAGCAGATCGCGCTGTTCCACCTGCCGGGGAGCGAGCAGCAGGTGTACGCGTTAGAAAACCATGAGCCGGGCAGCGGGGCGAATGTGTTGTCGCGTGGGTTGATCGGTGACGTGGCGGGTGAACCGGTGGTGATTTCACCGCTGTACAAGAAACGCTTCAAGCTGCGTGATGGCGTGAGCCCGGATGACAGCGCGCTGTACGTGCGTGCGTGGCCGGTCCGTGTAGAGGACGACGAGATTTGGGTATGCCGTCAGCCGCTGGCCGTGCCTGAAAGCGTCGGTCTGGCAGACACTGCTATGGCGAAAGCATCATGAACGCGCGCGTTTGTCGGACAACCTGCCCCTATTGTGGCGTCGGCTGTGGCGTGCTGGCAGAACACGATGGGCAAGGTGCGGTAAAGATCAGCGGAGATCCCGCTCATCCGGCGAACCTGGGCCGGCTGTGCGTCAAAGGCTCCGCGCTGGGAGAGACGCTGGATTTGAACGGTCGCCTACTGTGGCCACTGGTGGAAGGGCGTCGCGTTAGCTGGGATCAGGCGCTTGATACGGTGGCTGAACGGCTGCTGGCGACGATGCAGCAACATGGTCCTCAGTCGGTGGCGTTTTATGGTTCAGGTCAGTTGTTGACGGAGGATTACTACGTTGCCAACAAGCTGATGAAAGGCTTCATTGGCGTTGCCAATATGGATACCAATTCGCGGCTGTGTATGGCGTCTGCGGTGATCGGCTACAAGCGCGGACTGGGAGCAGACGCGGTTCCCTGTAACTATGAAGATATTGAACTGGCGGATGTGGTGGTGCTGGTCGGTTCTAACACGGCCTGGGCACATCCGGTGGTGTATCAGCGTCTGGTGCAGGCGAAACAGCAGCGGCCACAGATGCAGGTGGTGGTGATCGATCCTCGACGTACCGCAACCTGTGACATTGCCGATCTGCATTTACCGCTGCAACCCGGCAGCGATGCTGGGCTGTTCAACGGCCTGTTGCAGTGGATTGCGCAAGATCCACGCATCGATCGCACCGAATTGGCCGAGCGTTTTTCCGGCGTGGAAGCGGCATTAGCGTCAGCACAAGCGTGGTCGGTGGCGCAGGTGGCGGAGTTCTGCCAGTTGAATGAAGCCGATATCGCACGTTTTTATCATCTATTTAGCATGAGCGACAAGGTGGTCACGCTCTATTCGCAGGGCGTTAATCAATCGTCCTCGGGCAGTGATAAATGTAACGCGATCATCAATGCTCACCTGCTGAGCGGCAAAATCGGTGTGTCGGGTTCCGGCCCCTTTTCGATAACCGGACAGCCAAACGCGATGGGCGGGCGTGAAGTCGGCGGGCTGGCTAATCAGCTTGCCAGCCACATGGGCTTTACGCCACAGGATATCGAGCGCGTGGGGCGATTCTGGCAGAGCGATAACGTGGCGACACAGCCCGGTCTGAATGCGGTGGACCTGTTTCGCGCCGTGGAACGCGGCGAGATTAAAGCGGTGTGGATTATGGGCACTAATCCGGTGGTGTCTATGCCGGATGCTGACCGGGTGAAACAGGCGCTGGAACGCTGCCCGCTGGTGATCGTCTCCGAGGTGATGCGCCATACCGATACTGCTGAAACCGCTGATATCTTACTGCCTGCGTTGGGCTGGGGAGAAAAAGACGGCACGGTGACCAATTCCGAACGTCGGTTGTCGCGTCAGCGTGCCTTTATGCCGGCGCCGGGGGAGGCCAAAGCCGACTGGTGGATGTTGAGCCAGGTGGCGCAGCGTATGGGATTTGCTGAGGCATTTGCCTATCAGCATCCGGCGGAGATCTTTCGTGAACATGCGGCGCTGTCCGGGTTTGAGAATAACGGTAGCCGCGCGTTTGATATCAGCGGGCTGGCGACGCTCAGCAATCAGCAGTGGCAGCAGTTGGAACCGATACAGTGGCCGGTGAATACGACATACCCAGACGGGCGCGCCCGACTGGGAGACGATGGCCGATTCTGGCATGCCGATGGCAAAGCGCGTCTGGTGGCAGTCACCCCATCGCTGCCGCAAAGCCCATGGAGCGCGGCGTATCCGTTGGTGCTGAACACCGGGCGTATTCGCGACCAGTGGCACACCATGACGCGTACCGGTAAAGCCGCCCGACTGATGCGTCATATCAGCGAGCCTTACTGCGAGCTGCATCCGCAGGATGCGCAGACGCATGACATTCAGGCGGGCGATCTGGTACGCCTGTCGTCGGTGCACGGCTGGATGCTGGCGCGGGCGCGGATTGACGCTGGACAGGTGCGCGGTAGCGTGTTTGTGCCGATGCATTGGAATCAGCAGTTCAGCGCACAGGCGCGGGCCGACAGCTTAGTGGCGCCGATTACCGATCCCCATTCCGGCCAACCGGAAAGCAAGCACAGCCGGGTGCGTATCCAACCCTGGCATACCGCCTGGCAGGCAACGCTATTTTTTGCTGACGAGCCACCTACCGCGTCATTAACGTTACCCGCAGAGCATGACGTTCTGCCGCCGCCCGCAACGTATTGGAGCAAGATTCCGCATGCCGGGGTGACACAGTACCTGTTTGCCGACCGCGTGCCAGTGGACGATTGGCAGGCGTGGTTGACGGAACATTATGGGTTAGAAAATATGCAGTGTCAGATCGCGCAGGGTAACGGCGTATTTCACCTGATTGGCTGGCGCGAGGGCCGCGTCGTGCTGGCTTGCTATGTCAGCGCGCAGGCGTTGCGCATCGACAGCGATGCGGTGTGCCAGGCGTTTATCCATCCACCGCAGCGGCCGCACGAGCGGCATGCGTTGTTGGCAGGTCAGGCACCGCAGGGGCAGGTGCAGCAAGGCGCAACGATTTGCAGTTGCTATAGCGTCGGTGAAGCGATCATTGTCGGTGCGATTCGTCAAGGGTGCCACAGCGTGGCTGCGTTAGGCGGTACGCTGAAATGTGGCACTAACTGCGGTTCCTGTATCCCCGAACTGAAGGCGTTATTGAGTCAGCACGTACCGATAACGGTCAATGAATTGAAGAAAGCAGGTTGAGCGCCACGGCGTAGTGAGGTGTGACATGATGACAACACAATCAATATTGGCGCAGGGGCAGCGGCGTCAGCCCGTACTCGGCGGTGAAATCTGGCTGGTGGGCGCAGGGCCGGGCGATGTGGAACTGCTGACGCTGAAGGCGCTGCGGGCAATTCAGCAGGCGGATGTGGTGGTCTACGATCGGCTCGTGTCGGCGGAGATTATGGATCTGGTGTCGGAACAGGCGCTGTGCATCGACGTTGGGAAAACGCGCGGCTGCCACCGTCTGTCACAGGAAAAAATCAATCAGCTGTTGGTCGAGCTGGCGCAGGCCGGACAGCGGGTAATCCGTCTTAAAGGCGGCGATCCCTTTATTTTTGGTCGCGGCGGCGAAGAGATGGACTATGCCCAGCAGGCCGGAATTGTCTGTTATGTGGTGCCGGGTATTACTGCCGCGACAGGCTGTGCGGCGGCCGTGGGGTTACCATTGACCCACCGTGCCTGTGCACAGTCGGTACGTTTCGTGACCGGCCATTCGCGCGATGGCGAACCGCAGCTAGACTGGCCGACGCTGGCGGACAGCCAACAAACGCTGGTGTTCTATATGGGGCTGAGCCACAGCAGTCGATTATGCCAGCGCCTGATCGAGCACGGGCTGTCAGCACAGACGCCCGTCGCGATTATCGAACGCGGCACCCAGCCGGATCAGCGGTTATTGACGGCGACGCTGGCGACCTTACCTGCATTGCTGGCACGTTATCAGCCACAGTCGCCCAGTCTGTTGGTGGTCGGTGACGTCGTCCGCTTCTGCCGTCATCCGGCGCTGCACGTCGACGCGGCTCCTGCGCGGTTGACGATGGAAAAACATGAAGCCGCCTGACGGCAACAGTTCCCCGTCTACAGTCAGCGCCTTGAAGTAAACCGATTTTTCTTCGAGGCGCTTTCCACTTTCTATGCGGTTTTCTGCTTTATCATCGCATCCCCGTTACTCTCCCTACGGAATTTTTAGCCAGCGTCAGACAGGGAAGGGGACGAGATGCCATCGCACGATGCGGTTTTCAAACAGTTTTTGAGCGACATCGCCGTCGCACGGGATTTTTTGACTATTTACCTGCCGAGTGAAATCCGTGAGCGCTGCGATTTCAGCACGCTGCAACTGGAGTCGGCATCGTTTATTGATGAAAAGCTGCGCGCGCGGATATCGGACGTGCTGTACTCGCTGCGCACCTCCGCAGGTAAAGGGTACATTTACTGTGTGATTGAACACCAAAGCCGCCCGGAAAAGCAGATGGCTTTCCGACTGCTGCGTTATTGTCTGGCTGCCATGCAGCAACATCTGGATCAGGGACATGATCGCTTACCGCTGGTGGTACCGCTGCTGTTTTATCACGGTAAGACCCGTCCTTATCCCTACCCCCTTCGCTGGCTGGACAGCTTTGCCGATCCCGTACTGGCACAAGCGCTGTATGAACAGCCTTTCCCACTGGTGGATTTAACCGTCATGCCGGACGATGAGATTCGCACACACCGACGCATGGCGTTACTGGAACTGGTACAGAAGCATATTCGTACCCGTGATATGCTGGAGTTGGCGCGAGAGATTGGGTTACTATTTGAACGCTGGTCGGTGCCGCTGACCCAGCGTCGGACGCTGTTATCTTATATTGCACAAGTGGGAAACACATCCAAACCCGCAGATTTCATTGACGCACTGGCTGCACCGCTATCAACCGGTCAGGAGGACATTATGACGATTGCAGAACAATTGAAAAAAATGGGATTCGAGGAAGGCATCCAACGCGGTATTCAGCAAGGATTGGAGCAGGGCATGAAAAACAGTGCCAGACAAATTGCCCGTAATTTATTGCTAACGGGAATGGATAAGAATAGCGTGCAGCAGGTCACTCAGCTTGAGGAAGAAGAGCTGGAGCAGTTGGTCACGGCTATCCTGCATGAAACACAGCACTAATATCGCATTAAACGATACCGTATTAAAAGATGCCGTACTAAAAACCGAGCGTTGCTGATGCCTGTGATAGAAAAAGGCCAGTCAGGCAACGCTCACGTCCTTTCGCTAACGCGTTGCGGTTAGCCTTTGCGCACTCGCGCCGTCAGCCCTTTCAGGAAGTAGCGGATCACCTGATCGCCGCAGGTGCGATAGTTTTTATGATCGGGCGCGCGCATCATCGCGGTGACTTCCGGCACTGAAATGCGAAAATTTTGTTCCAGCAGGATCGCCTGAATATCATCCGTTTTTAGCGAAAACGCGACACGCAGCTTTTTCAGAATAATGTTGTTGGTCATCTTGCGCTCAAACTGCGGTGCAGGCTGATTTTCATCTTTGCCACGTTTTTGCAGAATCAGCCCATTCAGGAAATAGCTCATCACGATGTCCGGGCAAGGTTGATAGCCTTCCTCACCCTCTTTTTTGACGTAGCTCGCCAACTGCTGGGGAGGGACGGTCATCTCCACCAGCGCCAGGATTTTCAGCAGGTGGTCATTATTCAAATTCAGCATATAGCGCACGCTGCGCAGGACATCGTTGTTCATCATTACAGAAGGGGTCTCGCCGTTCGTCTTGGTACAAAACGCACAGTATAAAGGGAACGGCGGAGAAATGCAGAAACGATCGTGGAATTAGTGAAACGTCTCCCGTCCGGTAAAGTGCCCAACCCAGCCCTCTGGATTGGTAAAAATGCGGATCGCGACAAAATCAGGAAATTCGCCGCAGTCAAACCAGTGCGGCGTGTTGGCGGGAACGCGTAAGAGATCGCCGGCCTCACAGGTAAGCTGGAAAACCTGCTCGCCAATCGGCACAAAGAAGCTTCCGCTGCCGCGCACGAAGAAGCGCACTTCATCTTCGCTATGGGTATGTTCCTGAAGAAATTTTTCCCGCAGCGGCAGTCTCTCGGCATGATCCGGTGTCAGACTGATCACGTCGGCAGAGGTGTAGCCCTCTTGCTGTTTGAGACGCTCAATATCGGCATGATACTGCGTCAAGATGGTTTCGTTGCTGGCGTCAGGCGGCGGTGCGTCAGTGTGCCAGTGTTCCAACTGGATCCCGGCGCTGGCGAGCAGGGAAGCGATGTCAGTAAACGCGGTGAGCTGCTGGACGGGCTGTGTGATGTGCGGGCGGTGATAAATCGAGAGCGTTGTCATGGCCGTTTTTCTCATCAGGATAGAAGAGCCTTAACCATTCCCTTTATAGGGATAAAAAACAAGATGCTTTTTTTATAACTTATTCCTGCTAATTCAATGATTAACAATCATTACATCTGCCGATCAACGCTATTTCCATTTAATTACTAGCCATTATCATTTTTGTTATTTCGATTTAACTTTTCCCGTTGCTAATCTCTTTCCCTGCTAATAATTTTATAAAAATCGGGATAAACATGATGAAGACGCGCTTTTCTCACCTGGCTGCATGCGTGTTGGCTGCAGGGGTAATGACCTCGGTTCAGGCAGCGGATGAGACATTGTCATTGAAGGGAAAAACCATTGGCGTTGCCGTGGTGGGAACACAGCACTTTTGGGACCGTGAGGCCTACAAAGGGGCGACCGAAGAAATTGAGAAACTCGGTGGGCAGGTTGTGGGCGTGGATGGAGGGCGTGATAATCAGGTCCATGCCAATAACCACGATATTCTGCTGGCGCGCAAGGTCGATGCGGTGATCAGCATTCTCGGCGACAGCGCGGTAGAGCCGAAGTTTAAAGCGTTGCGTGAGGCAAAGATTCCGGTTTTTACCGTCGATCATGTCTCGTCCTATTCCATCAATAACACGACGTCAGATAACTACGCGATCGGCTCGACGATCGGGCGTTATACAGCGGATGCGCTGGGTGGAAAAGGGAATATCGCCGTTTTTAACGCCTTCTCCAACGCGCTGCGTATCTGCGGTATTCGCTATGACTTGTGGAAATACGTTCTGCAAGACTATCCGGGGATCAAAATCATTCAGCCTGAACTGGCTGAACAATATTCCAACTCACCGGAAGACGCGCGCAAGAAAACCCTTGAACTGCTGAGCCAGCATCCGAAAGGCACGTTGGATGCGATCCACGTTGCGTGCTGGGATCAGCCTGCCATCGGCGTGGTGCAGGCACTGGAAGAAACCGGGCGTGACAAGGACGTGAAGGTCACCGCGATTGATGCTGGGCCAGAAACGTTGGAAATTATGGCGGAAAAAGGCAGTCCGTTTGTTGCCAACGTTGCGCAGCAGCCGCGTCTTATCGGTACAACATCGGCGAAAAACGTCGCACGCTATTTCGCGGGTGCCACGCTGCTGCCGCAGACGTTTGTGCCGGTCTTGCCCGTCAAAGGGGAGGCGGAAGCCAAGGCGGTCTATAAACAGCTTGGCTATGGCGACCTGAAATAATCTATGGTGGGATATCACTCAGCCCCGTCGCCATCCGGCGGCGGTCTGGCAATGACGCACATCAGCAAGCAGTTTGCGGGGATTTCCGCGCTGGACAACGTCTCGCTAACGGTCCGGCCAAGAGAAATTCTCGGTCTGATTGGGGAGAACGGCGCGGGGAAATCGACCTTAATCAAGGTGCTGGCTGGGGTCTATGCCGCAGATGGCGGTGAAATCGCTATCGATGGGCAGCGGTTGAGTACCGTGACGCCAGCGGTTGTCCACGCGCACGGCGTGCGTTTTATCCATCAGGAACTGCATCTGATTCCCCACTTTACCGTGGCGGAATCGGTGTTTCTCGGACAGGAGCCTGTGAACCGCTGGCGAGGCGTTGATCGTCGGGCGATGCGGCGTGAAACAGAGCAGTTTTTTCAGCACACCTTTCATTTATCGATAGACGCTAACCGGCTGATTCGCGAGTTAAGCCTGGCGGAACGCAAACTGGTACAGATTGCGCGGGCACTGATTGACGGCAAGGCACGGCTGGTGGTGTTTGATGAACCAACCGCGCCGCTGGAAGCACGCGAAGCCGTGCAGCTACTGCATACGATCCAGACGCTGAAACAGCGTGGTATCGCCATTATCTATGTCTCTCACTATCTCAATGAAATTGCAGATATCTGCGATCGCGTCACCGTGTTACGCAACGGTCGGGGCGTGGCGACGCTGGACGATCCTGAGACCAAGGATATCGATGGGATGATTCGCCTGATGGTGGGCCGAGAGATTGCCAGCCTGTTTGACGGGCAACGGAAGACAGAGAAAGGTGAGACACCGCTGCTACAGGTTGAACAGCTCACAGATCGACAGCATTTCCAACCGATCCGTTTTCAGGTGGCGGCGGGAGAAATTGTTGGCATTGCGGGGCTGTTAGGATCGGGACGTGAGGCGCTGATTGATGCGATCTATGGCATCACGCCCGCCCGTGAAGGACATATTACGATCGAGGGTCAGACGCTGCGCCCGCGCTCTCCGGTACAGGCCATCGCGCAGCGTATGGCGCTGGTGCCGCGCGATCGTCGCCATGACGGGCTGATTTTACCGCTATCCGTGGCGGACAATATCAATCTGGCTTCTTTGCCCGCTGTCGCCTGGCGCGGTTGGCTGCGGCGTAAGAAAGCCACTACGCAGGCGAATCATCTGGCGCAGATGCTGGATATCCGACCGCGCGATGTCAGCGTGCCCGTGCGCAATTTAAGCGGCGGTAACCAGCAGAAGGTGATACTGGCGCGTTGGCTAAAGACGGACACCCGGCTGTTTATTCTTGATGAACCGACGCTGGGGGTTGATATTGGCGCGAAGGCGGAAATCTATCAGCTTACCCGGCAGCTCGCGGCAGAAGGGCGAGCGGTTATCGTTTCTTCCAGCGATGACGGTGAACTTCTGGGGCTGTGCGATCGCATTTTGGTGATGTGGCGCGGCGAACTCATCGCTGATGTGCCGACGGAACGCCTCTCGCTGGATAGCCTGTTGGCGTTGACCAGCAGCGGTCGCATGCAGGAGGCGGTATGACACGAGCCTTACAATCTCTCCGAGCGACGCCGCGTTTAGCCGGGTTTTTCAATCATATACCCTTAGTGCTGTTTGCGGCGTTGCTGTTGTTCCTCTGCCTGAGCGCACCTTACTTTCTCAGTTGGCAAAATATCACCATTATTTTGCGACAAAGTGCGCCGCTGGCAATGCTGTGCTTCGGGCTGGTCTGCGTTATTACGGGCGGCGGTGATGATGTTGTCTCCGGCGGTATCGATCTCTCGCTGCCTGCGATTGCGGTACTTGCCGTAGCGATAATCAGCGACGGTTTGACGAACGCAGGGTTCAGCTATCCGTGGTTGATTGCGTTTGTGGTGGGGGCGGCGCTACTGGCGGGAGCGGTGAATGCCGCGCTGGTGGTGGCGATTCGGCTACCCCCGCTACTGGCGACGTTAGCCTGCTCCGTTGCGGTGATTGGACTCACCAATTTGCTCACCCAGCAGCGGCGCATTAGCGTTAGCGATCCGGTGATTGTGGCGTTTCGTGATAGTAGCCTGCTCGGGTTACCGCTGGCGGTCTGGTTTATGTTACTGGTTTTTGTCTTGTTTCAGTTTATCGTCCACCATAGCCGCTGGGGCCAGCATTTGCAGGCCGCGGGCGGAAACCGCGAAGCGGCGCAGCTGTCGGGCATTTCTCACACCCCGTTGGTTATTGGTTCGTATCTGTTAGGGGCGCTGGCGGCGGCGCTGGCCTCGCTGACACTGGTAGCGCAAGGATCGGGCAGCTCGCCCGGCACGGCAGAACCGTTGTTGCTGGAGATGGTATTGGCGACGTTTCTTGGCGCGGCGTTCTCTCGCCGCCGGGTGGTCACCATCTGGGGGGCATTGCTGGGCACGCTGTTGGTTAATGCCCTGTCGAACGGCCTGGCGCTGCTGCGAGTTGATATTTTCTGGGTTGGCGCGATTAAGGGCTTACTGATTCTGGTGGTGCTCACTGCTGCCTCGTTACGCAGGCAAAGGAGTCACGCGTGAAACCTTCTTCTTTGGCGGCGCAGCCTGTGCTGCCGGGTAACAAGCCAGGTCTGTCGTTTTTTATCCGCTATGGCTTTCTGGTCATCCTGCTGGCCTTTCTGGTGTTTTTCTCACTGCAAAACCCGGTATTTTTGACGTTAGGCAACTGGGGGAACCTGCTGCAGGGCAGCGCGGTGCTGTTGATTGTGGCGCTGGCCATGACGCTGGTGGTAACAGCGGGTGGGATCGACCTGTCCGTGGGCGTTGCGCTGGATTTTGGTGCCGCCTTCGCGCTGGTGGCGCTCAAAGTCTATGGTCTGCCGTGGCAGGCTGCGGTATTGGCCGCGTTGGCGGGGGGCGCGCTGGTAGGGCTGGTTAATGCGGTGCTGATTATTCACTGCCGCATTAAGCCATTTTTGGCGACGCTAGGGACGTGGTTTATCGGTAGCAGCATCGAACGTATCAACACCGAAGGCGGCGGGCCGATCGCTTACCGCCGGATGGCACCGCAGTACCACGAACTGGCCGTGGGTGACCTGTGGGGCATTCCGGTGCCGATCGTGATTGTGGCGGTGCTGTGGCTTGCCTATTACCTGTTATTTGAACGGACGATTGCTGGTAAACGTATTCACGCGATGGGCTTGAATGCGCCAGCGGCGCTGATTGCCGGGGTTAACGTGCGGCGCACGATGTTCTGGCTGCTGATTGTCACGTCGGTGACGTGTGCCATCGGCGGCGTGGTGTTATCCGCCAATCTGCGTCAGTTTACGCCGCTGGCCGGACAGGCTTATCTGATGGACGCTATTGCCGCGGTGTTCATCGGCACCGCGTTTCATGCTCAGGGGCGGCCCAACGTAGCGGGGACGCTAATCGGCGTGCTATTTCTCGGTATGATCGCCAATGGTTTGAACCTGATGGGGCTGAATTTCATCGTAAAAGATGCGCTGAGCGGCGTGATTTTAGTGCTGGCGTTGGCGCTCTCTTTCCTGCAAGGGCGGCTGCGTCAACGGCAATAATGAATCGAACACGAATCAAAAACAGAATGTGAAGAAGGAGCGAGAGTGAGCCAATTTGATGCGGTTTTTGTCGGATTAACCATTCTGGATGTCGCCGGTCGACCCGTAACCGGTTTGCCCGAAGGCGGTGGTGTCCACTTTATCGATGAAATTCGCCTTAATCCCGCCGGTACGGCCAGCGGTGCGGCGATGAATGCAGCCAAACTCGGTATTCGTACGGCGACGGCCGCTTGTCTCGGTGAAGATGAAAAAGCTGATTTTATTCTGGCGACCTATCGCAAGCTGGGCATCGACTGTTCGCTAATACAGCGAACGACAGCGGCATCGACCTCTGCGACTATTCTGACCATTCGGCCGGACGGCGAGCGTCCGGCGCTGCACTATCGCGGCGCGTCAGATCACCTGTTCATCGATGAGCAGGATTTTGACGCCGTGTGCAATGCGCGTTTCTTACACCACGGTGGCACGGGGCTGCTGGCGAAAATGGATCAGGGACAGAGCGCGCGTCTGCTTCGACACGCCAAAGCGAAGGGGTTGACGACCAGTTTCGATCTTATCGCGCCAAATGCGGAGACGCTGGCGCTGCTGACGCCGTTGCTGCCAGATGTAGACTACTTTATGCCGTCGCTGGACGAGGCCGCGTTTATCTCCGGCCTGACTACACCGGCGGAGATTGCGGCTTTCTTTCTCGATCGCGGCGTCGGCACCTGCATTTTCAAAGCGGGTGCCGCCGGATCTTACGTGTTCGGCCAGGATGTCACGCTGCACATTCCCGCCTACCGCGTGGCGGTATCGGATACCACGGGCTGCGGCGACAGCTACTGCGGCGGCTTTATTGCTGGTCTGGCGAAAGGTTGGGCGCTGGAACAGGCCTGCCGCCTTGGCTCGGCCGTTTCAGGACTGGTCGCCACCGGTCTGGGGTCTGATGCGGGCGTGATTGACTGGGAGGATACGCTGAAGTTTATGGCAGAAACGCCTACCTATTAGGAGACGCTGACCGACGAGAGCGGTGCCGCGTCTATTTCCATTCGTAAAGCAGCGGTTCGCCGCGAATAAACCTCTGCAGATCGGCGGCGATCATCGCGGTGTGTTTCACCAGCGTCTCCCGCGTCGCGCCGGCAATGTGCGGCGTGAGTACCACATTATCAAATTCGGTAATGAACGGGTGATGACGCCAGAGCGGCTCGCTGTCGTAAACATCAAGTGCGGCACCCGCCAGCCACTTTTCGCGTAGCGCCGCGATCAGATCGGCTTCGACAACAACGGCAGCACGTGAGGTATTGATCAGATAGGCGGTAGGGCGCATCGTTCTGAGCCTATCGAGGTTGACCAACCCTTTGGTCTGCGGCGTGCTGTTCAGATGCAGGCTGACGAAATCGGACTGTGAAAACAGCTCATCCAGCGTGGTTTTTCGCATGCCCGGTTCGTCGATCTCTTCGGCGGCGACATACGGATCCGCTATCAGCAATTGCATCCCAAAGGCGCGCGCTAGCTTCCCGACCCGATGACCAATGCTGCCATAGCCGATGATGCCGAGCGTCTTATTACGCAGTTCGCCGCCTTTGAAAACTTCATACGGGCTGTCTTTGTCTACGTCCCACACCACATCCTGCCGTAACCCATCCTGCGTCTGTGTCACTGTGTGGGTTTCGCGCGTGAATTCGCCGCGCTTTAGCGCGCTATGGGCCTGAGGGATGTGGCGGGTGGCATTCAGCATCAGCGCCAGCGTTAATTCTGCTGCGGCATCGGCATTGCGCCCGGGCGTGTAAAGCACCGGAATACCTCGGCGGCGTGCGGCCTCGATATCAATATTGACCGGGTTGGCGCGGGTACAGGCGATAACCCGTAGGTGAGGACACGCCTCAATAACGCGGGCGGTAATATCGTCATAGCTGGTGACGATCACGTCGGCGTTCTCCGCCAGTCGAATCAGCGCCGCTTCACTCAGTTTGGGTTGACCGATGGCCCAGCCGTCTACCACCAATTCCCCCAGTGCCTTAAAGGCATCGAGGCTGCCGCCGTATTCGGCGGTAAATATGATCTTCATGAGGCAAGACTTTCCTGTGAGCGAGGAGCCGTGTGCGAACGCGCCGCGTTGTGATTGTCGAGTGCATTAAGTGCCTGAGCCCGTGCCTGCCAGAGCGGCTGTAGCTGGTCGCGCAGTTGGCGAAAAATCGGAAACAGTGTCTGATACTGCCGATGGGCGTCGGCATCGGGGAGAAACGTTGAGGCCTGTGCATTGGCGGAAGGAACCATGTTGGCACTTTCTCCGATGGACAGAGCAGCAAGGCGCGCGGCACCGCATGCGCTTAGTTCCTTAACCGAACTGGCAATCACCCGTCGGCCAGTGCAGTCCGCGATGATTTGCAGCCAAATCGCTGAAGCGGCACCGCCACCGGCGATGTAGAGATCGCCGTGGGCAGGGTAACCGCTGAGCGCATCGGTAATCGCATAGGCGAGCCCCTCAAAGACCGCGCGCAGTAGATGCGCGTTAGTCGTGGACTGCTCAATACCAAAAAATCCCGCTCGTGCTGAGGTGCTGTAAAACGGCGCCCGCTCGCCATTAAGGTAAGGCTGATAGAAAACGCCACCGCTGCCGGGCGGTACGCGGGCAATGCGTGCGTTGATGGCCTGAAAATCGGCATCGTCGGTCAGCGTGCTCAGCGCCCAGTCAATATTCGGCGTGCCGGACTGCATCGCGAACAGGTTGAGATAGTGGCCTGGCCAGGCGTGCGCGACAAACCGGGTTTGCAGGCTCACCTGCGTTAAACCCCGGCAGACAATGCCAGTGCAGCAGGTGGTGCCGAGAATGGTGAAAATGTCGCCGTCGTGAATAGCGCCGATGCCCAGTGCGGCGGCGGACACATCCAGTGCGCCTGCGCAGACGGGAATTCCCGCAGGCAGACCCGTTTGTGCGGCGATGGCGTCGCTGAGCGTGCCGGCGATGTCATCGGGATAAAGCAGCGGCGGGAAAAGCGGTCTGATGGCGTGTAAGTCCAGCTTATCCAGCACGGTTTTTGAGAGCGTTTCGCTATGCAGATCCAGCAGCGACGTCCCTGCATCTGTCAGTTCCAGATTCGCCTGTCCCGTTAGCCGAAAGCGTACCCAGTCTTTGGCAAAAAAGAAGTAGTCGGCATTGTTCAGCGCATCCGGCTGATGCTGTGCCAGCCAGCGTAACTGCTGCGCGCTGTTACAAGGGAGCAGGGGAGAACCGGTTTCGGGAAAGAGCGCCGCTTCCAGATTCGGGCGCTGTTTAAGCTGATGAACCTGTTCCGCCGTCCGGGTATCGCTCCAGAGGATGGCCTGCCGGATAGGTTGCCCGTGGCGATCGCTCAGCCAGACACCTTCGCCTTGACCAGTCAGCCCGATGGCTCGCACACGTCCATGGTGAAGCAGCGGCGAAGCAGCCAGCGTTTTCAGGGTGGAAAGTACGCCGTCCCATACATGGTGCATATTTTGCTCGGCGTAGCCGGGCTGCGGAGAGTAAGTAACGGTATTGGATGACGCAATCTGAAGTTCGTTGAAATCGGCATCGAATAGCACCGATTTGACCTTTGAGGTCCCGATATCAATGCCAATGTAGTAATCCATGCGGTTCTGACCCTGCCTCGTAAAACCCGTATCAGCATCAGAGTAATGGAAAAATGTCGGTCGCTATATTCATAGAAGTGCAAAGCAAAGCAGTAATGTTGGAATGGCGGAGCCTGTGGAAGGGAGGGATGTGTGTCATGAATATGTAATGGCGGAGAGGCCGCCATTGACGGGATAACGTTACTCGACAGGTTGAGACAAAATGGCGTCAAGCAGGCCAGGAAAGCGCTGTTGCATTTCGCTGCGGCGCAGTCGGTTGATGTGTGTGGTGCCGATATTGGTGGTATGCAGCAGGCCCGAGTCGCGCAATACGCGAAAATGGTGCGATACGCTGGATTTAGGGCGACCGCCGTCAAGTTCGCTACACGTTGCTTCTTCCTGTATGGATAAACAACGCACAATGGATAAGCGTAACGGATCGCTCAAGGCATACAGGACGCGCTCAAGAGTAAATTCTTCGGGGGATGGGTGCTTAAAAGGTCTCATAGGTGAATTATAGCGATAGGGTTGTCTAAAATCCATTGTTCGATTAATATCGAATTATCGAAATTAACAAATGAAATAGGAAATGTTATGTCCGCACTGTTTCAACCCTTCAAACTGAAAGATATCACGTTACGCAATCGCATCGCCGTTCCACCGATGTGTACCTATTCCGCGAATGATGGCCTGATTAACGAGTGGCACCAGGTGCATTATGCTTCGCTGGCGCGTGGTGGTGCCGGGTTGGTTATCGTGGAAGCGACGGCGGTTGCCCCCGAGGGACGCATTTCTCCGCGCTGTACTGGAATCTGGAATGATGAGCAGGCGCAGGCGTTTGCCAAGGTCGCCAAATCCATTAAGGATGCGGGCTCCGTGCCGGGCATTCAGATTGCACACGCTGGACGTAAAGCCAGCGCCAATATCCCTTGGGAAGGCGACGACCATATTCCAGAGGGTGATGCACGCGGCTGGCAGACTATCGCGCCTTCCGCAGAAGCTTTCGGCGCGAATTTGCCCAAGCAGCCGCAGGAAATGACGCTGGAAGATATCGCGCGCGTTCGTGACGATTTTGTTGCCGCGGCTCGCCGTGCGCTGGAAGCCGGATTTGAATGGCTGGAGCTGCACTTTGCTCACGGCTATCTGGCACAGAGTTTCTTCTCCGTTCACTCCAACAAACGTAACGATCAATACGGTGGCAGTTTTGACAACCGTAGCCGTTTTCTGCTGGAAACGCTGGCTGCCGTTCGCGACGTGTGGCCGCAACATTTGCCGCTGACCGCCCGTTTCGGCGTGATTGAATTTGACGGACGTGATGAAGAAACCTTGCAGGAATCGATTGAGCTGACGCGTCGCTTTAAAGCCGCTGGGCTGGATATGCTGAGTGTCAGCATCGGTTTTTCTACACCGGAAGCGAATGTTCCGTGGGCGCCTGCCTTTATGGGACCGATTGCACAGCAGGTGCGTGAGCAGGCCGATCTTCCTGTCTCTTCCGCCTGGGGCTTCGGTACGCCGGAACTGGCTGAACAGGCTGTGGCATCGGGTCAGTTGGATCTGGTGATGGTAGGAAAAGCGCATTTGGCGAACCCGCACTGGAGCTATCAGGCCGCCCGCGAACTGGGCATTGAACGCGCCTCGTGGACGCTGCCAACGCCTTACGCCCACTGGCTGGAACGCTATTAACCACGACTCACGCTCGCAGGCGGCGTTTGCCGCCTGTAGCAACGCCATGTCTCCTTTCGCTTAACCGACTTTACCCTCCTTATTTGTTCAACGTTGTGCCAGAAACGAACGTGCTTATGTCGTGGTCTATTGATGTAGGGGAGCAGATCGCTCTCCCACACGGACTGCACTCTTCACATTTTTGAAAAATGTTTTCAGGCTGACGCTTGACTGGGTAGAACGATGGTTCTACCATTTATTCATGAACAAAAAACTAAACGACACCCGAGAAAAAATCCTGGCGACGGCTGAGCACCTTATCTATCAGAATGGCATTCATGCGACTGGCATGGACCTTCTGGTCAAGACCTCTGGCGTAGCAAGGAAAAGTATTTATCGCTATTTCGCGACCAAGGATGACGTGGCAGCCGCCGCGTTGAATGCACGCGATGAGCGCTGGATGCACTGGTTCAGAACGGAATGTGATAAAGGCAATACCCCTCAGGAGCGCATCCTGAATATGTTCACTGTACTCAAAAGCTGGTTTGAGTCAGAGGGCTTTCGTGGTTGTGCCTTTATTAACACGGCTGGAGAAGTGGGTGACCCTGCCGATCCCGTTCGCCAGATCGCGAAGCTGCATAAACAAAAATTGCTGGATTACACGCTGGAACTCACCGGGCAATTAAACATCGAGCAGCCGTCAGCCTTAGCCAGACAGTTGCTGATTTTGATAGAGGGTGCCATCACGACATCGCACGTGATGGGCGATTGCAGCGCAGCCGATAGCGCAAGAGAAGTGGCGCAGCTGTTGTTGAAGCAGGCCTCTCACTAGGGCCTGAGTTTCAAAAAATCCCATGCTACTGATATATCCAAATGTTGGAGGCTCTCCCATGTCCGATAAACAGATTCGCCCGCCACTTCCTCCTTTCACTCGCGAAACGGCGATTGAGAAGGTGCGACTCGCTGAAGATGGCTGGAACAGTCGAGATGCCGAAAAGGTATCGCTGGCCTACACGCTGGACACCAAATGGCGTAATCGCGCCGAGTTTGCAACCAATCGTGAAGAGGCCAAAGCTTTCCTCACGCGGAAGTGGAAAAAAGAACTTGAGTATCGTCTGATTAAAGAGTTGTGGGCGTTTACTGATAACCGCATCGCCGTGCGGTACGCCTATGAGTGGCATGATGACTCGGGTAACTGGTTCCGCTCTTATGGCAACGAAAATTGGGAATTTGAAGCCGATGGCCTGATGCACCGCCGCTTCGCTTGTATAAACGACATGCCGATTAAAGAGAGTGAACGCAAATTCCACTGGCCACTGGGTCGCCGTCCGGATGATCATCCCGGTCTGTCGGAGCTGGGTCTGTAACGTTCTACATATTCTTCCGCTAAGCCCCCGACGGCTGCCTAAGCTGGGGGCTTTTTCTCAACCCAAAAACGACGGCATATCTTTATCGCACTACTGATGCCATTCGGATGAGGGTATTTTCGCTACGCTTTTGACCGGCGGTAGCATGATTCCAGTTTATCGAGGAACGTGAATAAAACCCTGTTCATTTCACTGTAATCATGGGCCCGCAGTTCTTCAGGGGTGTTGATGAAACGATATTCTGCTGCCTGACTTAATTCCCTATCTGAGTGTGCAATTAATAATTCGACGACGTCCGGTGTGAGTTCCATGTGGCATTGAAAGCCGTAAACCCGTTCGGAATAGGCAACGATCTGGCGTGGGCACCCTTCACTGTAAGCGATAATTTTAGCTTCAGGTGTCAGGCCTGGCATATCGTTATGCCAGTGACCTACGTTGAGCCGACTTCCGAAGTGAGAGAACAGCTCGCTTTGGGTGCCAGTATCCGTCAGAAAAATCGGAAACACGCCTATCTCTTTTTCCGGACTGTGGGCAAACGGGGCACCCAGCGCTTCGCCAATCAGTTGAGAGCCCAGACAGACACCAATGATGGCTTTACCGAAACTCACTGCAGAGGCAATCAGCGCTTGCTCAGCTTTTGAATCGAAATGGGCGCATTGATCTAGGGTGAAGGCAGGATCCTGTGGGCCGCCCATCACGATCAACAAGTCGATGTCCCGGGCATCTTGCGGCAGTTTTTCACCCGCATAGACACGGGAAAACGTTATTTCATGACCACGACTCATGGCCCAGGTTTCATAAGCGCCGGGCGCTTCGAAACTTTCATGCACAATAAAATGTACTCGCATTGGCGTATGCTCCTGTAATGCTTGTCACAACCTTAATTCAGCATGCTTTACCCTGCCAAAAATGATCAGTCGGGCAGTGTTAGCGGAGTCATGGTAAACAAAGGGATTCAATTTGAGATGCCAGTCTGTATAGATAAAGCGCCAAGACACGATGAGACGACGGGATGGTCAGGGACTGCCATATCCTATCAACGTGGAGAGGTTGATCCTCCCCATTACCATCTTGAAGGGCAGCTATTGTTTGCCACCAAGGGGGTTATGCTTGTTGAAACCGCAGACAGGCGATGGGTTATCCCTCCTCAGCGTGCGCTGTGGAGCCCACCGTTGATGATTCACTCATACAGCCTTCTGTCCCATACAGAATTACGCGCTATCTACGTCAGTCGCAGTCTTATTGCGGAGTGCACAAATTTTACGAGGAACAGCCAGGTTCATGTCATTAACGCGACAGGGCTATTGAAGGCGTTAATCACGGGTCTGTTTACTGATGAATACAACGGTGTGACTCAGCGAAAAATGGCGCTTTTACTACTGGAAATTCTTAGTGAAGCGCCATCTGTGCCTGCGGAACTCCCTATGCCGCGTGATGAACGTTTATTTCGTGCCGCAAGAGAGCTGATGCTCAGCCATCGGTGGGAGGTGACCTTAATGGACATGGCTGATATTGCGAATATGTCGGAACGTACTTTTTCCCGTCGTTTCTTACATGACACAGGTTTCAGCTTCAGAATGTGGAAACAGAGAGCCAGAATATATACATCATTAGATCTTCTCTCTAATGATGTGCCCGTTAAACAGGTCGCCTACCAACTCGGCTTTTCCTGTCCTGCCGCGTTTTCTGCTGCATTTCGTTCTGTTATGGGGACAACGCCAAGCGAGTTCTAACCTGGCTTTGAGTGTTTCTACTTAATCAATTCACTCGCTGGAGATGCAAATTTTCGCTTTTGCTTAGAGTGGAACTGATGAACCTGCCTTGCCCGCTTTGTGCCAGAAGCGGACATTAAAAAAAATGTAAGACAATAAAAAAACCGGATGAGTGCACCTGTCAGCATCCGGTTCATATGCTTCATGCCGGATTTTTTTATGGATTCTTTTTCAGGTACTGCGCCGTCGTAAGATAGTAATTACGCGCAGTCGCATTGTTCTGCAATTCGCCCAGCGCAGCAAGTGCATCAGCTTTTAGCTTTCGGGCTTCCGCGTTGTGCGGATCAACGGCCAGAACATAGTCTGTCTGTTCAGCCGCCCATTGATACTCGCCTGACAGCAGGGATTGGCGTGCGTTATCCAGCATTTTTATCTTGCCACCGGTCATTGCCAGCAGGCGTGTCGCACGGTCTTTTTCGGTTAGCGGATATATGTGTGTGGCATTGCCGTCGAACCAGCCTGCTTGCTGCGCGTAGATACCACGAACGGTAAAAGCCACGCTGCCATAATACTCCTGCAGGTAAGGATTTTTTGCGAGCTCAGCAGGCAGTCTTACTGCCTGAACCAGTTCATCTGGAGTCATGCCTTTGGCAATCCCGGCCATTGTCTGATCCCATACGCTTTTTATGCCGTCTCGGTATGCCATCAGCGCTTCTTTTACAGCGTCTGCACCGTTGACTGGCTGCATATGTCCCGGGATGACGTAATCCGCATTCAAGGCAATCATTTTGTTCAGGCTGTCGATCCACTTCTCAACAGGACGGGTAGGCAGACCACGAAGCGGGGCAATATTGGGAAACGTCTTAAGGAAGTCATCACCTGTCATCAAGACTTTCTGTTCGGGCAGCCATACGGCGGTGTTTTCATCAGACTCGCCTGGAGTATGGATAAGCTCCATTTTCACCCCGGCTATCGTCAGGCTCTTGCTGACGCCATCAAAGGTCTGAGTAGGAGACAGGAAGCCTTCGCGTGTGTGTGGCGTTTTTCGTCCGTATTCGAGCTGTGTACCGGCATTAATAAACTGATCGTCAGGTAGAACGGTGCCAAAAGCGTCACCCCCCTCCCGTTTTCCGCGCCCCGTATCCGGCTTTGCCGTAACGAGTAGACTATGGCTGATAATTTCTGGCTTGTCATTGCCTGCAAACACTGTCGCTCCGCCGGAATGGTCAGGATGATTATGTGTGTAGATAATGGCTCGTACGGGATGGATAAGTCGGCTGCCAAAAGCCTCTACGATGTCTTTTGCGTCCGCAGGATTGGCCGCCGTATCCACTATGATAGAACCAGTTTTACCCTGGATCAGCGTCACGTTTGCCGCCGAATAGCCGACGGCTACGTATACTCCAGGCGTTACCTCCACAATTTGTTTGCGAAAATCAGCGTTATGTTCCCACAGCGCTTTTTCACCAGCCGTTTCCTCGTGCGCGAATGCGCCGCCTGGCACCGTTATTGCCATCAGCGCTGTAATCATCAGCGCTGATTTCTTTAGAGTACCGCTAACATACTGTCTCATTCTTATCTCCGTGACCTGCATATCAATTTCCCCGCGCTGCCTGGTTTAGATCGTCCAGCTTTTAGCCAGATGCAATCCCAGCTTGAGACGCTGAAATATCCGATAAGTGGTGAATTTATAGCTTGAGGCTTTACACGCTATCGCGTGACTGAAGCCATTCTTCATGGATCTGTCGTACTTTCGCCCACAATTTTGTAAGTGATTCGGCGGGAACATTGTCGAAAGTTAGGTCGAATTCGGCGCTCAGTACGTCCAGCCATTCCGGTAGAGACGCCGAGGTGTGAGTCGTCACGACTTTGCCGTCAGCTTTTGTGAGAACGCAACCTCGCAGTATCGTTTTACCGTCAGGTCGGCGAAGTTGTGCAGTGACAACTTTTGCATATCCCGACTCTGGCGAGTGCACGTTAAAGTGATGTCGGTCGATGAAATCACTCATGTTAGCGGGCTGCTCAGCCATACTGACACCAGCGATCCAGCATGATGGATCGGCCGTGAGATGCCAGTCGCCAACGCCATCCTCGCCTACAGCCTCCATTCCAAACTGCATCGAACCCTGATTAACGGTGGTGTTCATCAGCGGCATCTGTTTATGCAGTGCATCGCCAAGGCCGACATCAACCCACCATCTGCCATTAGGATTGCTTTCACACGGCATCCCCTCGGCGATGATTGCGGCGTGATTTTCCAGCTTTATACGTTCAGGGCCTTCTGCACCGTGGACATTTGCGGGGTTGATACTCACGCGATAACCAAGGTGGCGAAGTAACGTATGTAAGCCGCCATTAAGCTGAAAACAGTAACCGCCTCGCCGGGTTGTCGCGGCCCTCCTGAAGCTCTCAATGGGGTCAATTCCCCACCCCTGTGCGAGGTGTATCCAGAAAGTTTCGTATGGTATCCGCTCAACATGAGCCTGATGCAATCGGGTGAGTGCCTGGAGAGATGGCGGTTCCGCATCAAGGCCAAGGCGGTTCAGGTAGGCTAATGCTATGTCATTCATGTTACTGTCGTTTTCCTGGTGGATGTAAAACCATGGCCTTTCATATCTGATAGCTTATTTCAGGGGCCAGGCTTAGAGTTTGAGAAGATCTAATCACGTCAGAAATACTCTGACAGTACTTCTCACCCTGTGTTTCCTCTACAATCTTGGCAGTTAATGATTGGAAACAGCGATATTCTAATACCCTAACTCCGTTCTCTGTAGATCCTGAATTGAAAGTGATGTTTTCATATTTGAGAGGCCAAGATGGATTTAAATGCGTTAAAGATGTTTGTTATGGCAGCCCGCTGCGGCAGTCTCTCTGCTGCTGCACGGCAAAATAACATCCCGCTTCCAACACTAAGTCGCAGGATTTCGGAACTTGAGCACGAGCTGAATGTTGTTCTGCTCGAACGAACAGTGAAGGGTTGCAGTGCCACAGAGGCGGGACAAAAACTGCTGAACCAGGCCAGTTCGGCCATCGATATACTTAATGATGCAGAGCTGTTTCTTACAACTGGCGACACCCGCATTACCGGTCGATTGCGCCTGACTATGCCCCAGTCACTCGAACCATGGTGGGAGATCATCAGGCAGTTTCAACAGATGCATCCGGGTATCGCCATTAACGTTTATACGACGGAGCGCCGGGTGGATTTAATCTCTGAAGGCATTGATGTCGCGCTAAGGGTTGGAAGCATCGCTGATGATGGTGTTGTGGCGCGCCATCTTATGGATTTCAGGCATATTCTGGTCGCCAGCCCGAAACTATTCCTGAACAGCGACCTTCCCAAAGAACCATCAGACCTCAGGAATTACGCCTGTGCCGCCTGGGGTTCGGTGATAGGCGCACGTCCGGTATGGATGCTCGGTGAGCATGCCTATGATGTTCCAGCCACCTTTACGGTAAATGACTACCTCCATTTGCGTGCGGGAGCGCTGGCAGGCGCCTACATTACCGAATTACCTGCATTTTTTGCTGCTGAATACATTCACTGTGGAGAATTGATTGAGATATTGCCTCAGACCCGATTGCCCTTCTCATCATTGCATCTGGTTTATAAAAAACACAGGCATGTTTCGGCGGCTGCTAGAGCTTACATAGAATTCTGCACGGATAATGCTTTTGTACTGATGGAGAAAAGCCGTGTGCCGTCAGATGATGAAAAGACGTATCCGTAAATCTGTAAAATAGCCTATATCACCAGTTGGCCGAACTGTTGAAGTATAGGTGATTAATGTTCGCACCTCGCTCAAAGCAGACCTGACAGCCCCTCGGTCTGGCCACTTCGCGCCAAAAACAGACGCTGTGAACATCACGGTGAGTAAGATCCGATTTGCCAAAAGCGGATGGTGCGGTTTGACGGGAGACTAACACGTCCGACAAAGAGCCTGACTTCAGGTCATCAGATGAATCTATTCAGAAAACCTTATTTTTATGGGCCCCCTGAGATGAGACAGATGCTCTGATTAACAGGGCATAAGCAGGGCGAGTGGGTGAGCTGAGTACCGCCCCATCATCTGAACTGGCGCGGTTCGAATGTGTATTGATTGACGGTGTATAGCCACAATCTGCCTGAAAGCACACGTCTAACAACGATCAGAAACTATATGTCACCTTCAGGCTTCCGGTAGGCGATGCTTTTCGTTGAACAATTGGGCTATTGCGTGCATCACCAGTCAACTGCGTAAAGCCTGCTGCGGCAATCATGCTCCAGTTTTGGTTGAACTTGTGCGTCCAGTCAGCATTCAGTGAATAGGCATAAATCCCAGATCCGACATCATGTTGGGCAAACCCCGATGCGGTCGACTGGGATACATTTACCCCGTAGTAAGTCTGCATGTACTCGCTCGTCCCCCAACTGCCGGTCAGCGCCAGCGTGACGGAATTTTTCGATGAGGTATAGAGCGGGCTGATAATGACAACATGCAGGGCTTCACCATTGCTTCGTTGAGAAACCGGCACCTCAGCCTGCACTTGTAAATTAAGCCAGTCCGTCACCTTATACCCCAGACCAAGCACACCGACAGCCGATCCTTTGACGTCACCCATACCTCGCAAGTGGTCGCTACCGTAGCTGATCGAGTCGCTGTCCACGTCACGATCCTTACGGCCTGCGCGATAGCTCAGTGCAGCGCTGTAATCCAACTTGCCGATGTTGTTACCGTAACCGATACCACGTGTGGTGCTGACGAAGAAACCATTTACCATAGAGTAATCAATCACCAGGGCAGTTGTGACGCGGCTTTTATCCGAACCAGAATAACGTGGCGCAACATCCACGCCTCCGCCCAGAGTCAACTCGTTGCCCTGTTTCTGTTCTGCTGCCAACGTTGGGGTAGCCAGTAATGCCAGGACAGCGCCCGACAATAGTTTTTTCAGGGCACGTCCTGAGAGCGAATGGAGGAACTTATGATGCAGGTCGATGTTTCTCATTAAAGAAGTCCTTGTGGATTCAACTGATTACGATACAAGCGGTTTTAAACACCAGAACGCCCAGTTTGAATGCTCACCCTGAAGTTCTCATGAGCCAAAAATGAAGAAATACTGAAGCAAGTACCGGGCTGCAAATCTGATAGATTTCCTGATACCGTTTTTTCTTCAGACGTTCTTCATGCACTGTTGATAAAGTAACTATTGTGAACATTCTCCTAATTGAAGACGACCTCGATCTCGGCAATGGCGTGCGTATTGCCCTTGAAGATCAAGGATTAGATGTTATATGGGTGCGCCGTAAAGTGGATGCGCTGCATCAACTCGATCTCTGCGTGCCAGAACTTGTATTGCTCGACCTCGGCCTGCCCGACGGTGATGGTATGAGCCTGATGGCGAGCCTGCGTCAGCGGCTCAAGGGAATCCCCGTTATCATCCTGACTGCCCGAGGTACTCTGCAAGATCGTCTGGCTGGGCTGGATGCTGGTGCAGACGACTATCTCGTCAAACCTTTCGTTCTCGCCGAGTTGTTGGCCAGAGTGAGGGCACTTGCGCGGCGCAGTTACGGTTTTCAGGATGAGGTGATAGAAATTCGAGGATTATCTCTCCATGTGCCGACTCGACGCGTGGCCGTGGGTACACGTAATGTCGATTTGACGGCGAGTGAATACGCGCTGCTTGAAACGTTAATGCTGCGCACTGACCGCGTGCTTACACGACGGTTTCTGGAAGAAAAGATATTCGGTGCAAAAGAAAACATGAGCAATCCTCTCGATGTGCACATGGGCAATTTGCGTCGCAAAATCGGCGAGGGCTATGTGCGAACGGTGAGAGGCGTAGGGTATGTCATTGATACCGTACCGATTCAGAAGGGGGCAGGTTGATGCGTAATTTTTGGCGCCACCTGAGAATCCCAACGCTCGTACGGAGAATTATTATCGCCCAAATGCTATTGCTTACGCTGCTTTGGTGTCTTTTTCTGACCTACGTTTTATGGGAGAACTTGCGCAGCCCCGCTATGCTATTGGGCAACAAGACTTACGAAACCATTCTTACATTGGTTGATCGTCTGGGGGATCGCCCGCAGGATCTAACCGATGTGCTGGAAAAGTTCAGCAAGGCGTTGCAGGAAGGTTATGGCGGAGGGGAAGATCCAGCACTGTCAATCAGCCTAATCGTTCGGAAGAATAAAGAGATAATTTATTCATCTGACGGCGCTCCGGCGGGGGTGAGAAACACCCGATATGGGAAAATTCAGAGCATTCAGCGTGATGGTCGCACCTGGACTAGCCGTACGCTAAAGTCCGCGAACTCCGACGCGGAGGTAACGCTGGTCACCCCTGCCGGGGGCTGGAACTTCTTTATATATCTGAACTCGCGTGGATACTACATATTGCCGCTGCTGGTCTGCATTCCTTTTCTTTTGTTTCCCGCGTGGCTGTCAATCCGCATTGCAATGCGCCCCTGGAACAAGGTGGTCAATGAAATTGCCTTACGCACTCCAGAAGATCTCTCTCCTTTAAAAGAAGTACCAAAGCACAGAGAGCTTAGCCAAATGGTGGACGCGACTAATATATTTCTTGCCAGGGTGCGAGAAAGTGCTGAAAGGGAACGGGTTTTCATTGCAGATGCTGCTCATGAGCTGCGTACCCCTCTGGCTGCGATGCGTATCAATGTTGAGGCTTTGCAGTCCTATATAAGCAGCGATAACCAACAGGCGTTGCTTGCGGGGATTATTCGCAGCAATAGCCGTGCTGCTCGTCTCGTCAATCAACTGCTGCTGCTGATGCACAGCGAAGCGCGCATTGATACGGTTATGGAGCCTGTGCCGCTGACGACGCTCATACAAGAGCGAATGGCCGTGTTGGCACCGCTAGCGGCTGGGCGCAGGATTGAACTTGAATTCTACTCCCATGATGAAGTTTGGGTTACCGGTGTTAGGGAACGCCTGATGTCGCTGATTGATAACGTCATTGAAAATGCAGTGAAGTACAGTCCTGAGGGCGGGCGGGTTGAGGTAGAGGTACGATCATTAGATCAATCCACGCAGTTACGTGTCTCAGATGCAGGGCCCGGTATTCCCGTTGAATTGAGGGAGCGCGTGTTCGATAGATTTTTTCGCGATCCCAATCAGACGCAAAGTGGGAGCGGGCTGGGACTGGCAATCGTCAAAGCGGTTGCGCAGCAACACAACAGCAACGTATACCTAAGTACGTCTGCAGAAGGCGGACTCATGGTAACGGTTGACTTTCCACACCACAATTCCGTCTGAAAGAAAACACAATGTTGTCCTTTTCCTTATTACTTGAGAAATCAGTCGCGCATTGCGGATCCAGCATTAGCGCCTCATCCGCTTCCGCCTGCAACGCCTGGATGAGATTAAGCCAAAGCGGCTTTCAGGCAATCCGGCAAAAAATGGTGACCGGATACTGAACAGTGCACCGTCATATGTGGTTGGCTAAGTAAGTCCAACACGAGCACTGGTGCAAAAAAGCGTGTTCAGTGACGAACCACCGAGCACCGGGCAGGTAGTCTGTATGGCAGGAGCAGACAGAATACCGTGCGTTTCTCCCTCTGGGCTGTAACGAACAACCCGACTGCCGCCCCATTCGGCGTTCCACAGATAACCCTGTGCATCAATGCAGGAACATCTAATGGTGTATCCGTTAAACAGATCGCCTACCAACTCGGCTTTTCCTGTCCTGCCGCGTTTTCTGCTGCATTTCGTTCAGTGATAGGGACAACCCCAAGCAAGTTCTAATCTGGCTTTGAGTGTTTCTACTTAATAGATTCACTCACTGGGGATGCAAATTTTCGCCCTTGCTCAGCGTTGCACTTAACCCTTTAAGGAACGATATGAACTTTTGCGGACGTTAACTTTCTCGCCAGTAAGTTTTTCAACAACCTCAATTGCGTCTGGATCGCCATGCCAGGCCATACAACTTAAACAATCGCCGCCACAATCAAGATTTAACGTTTCTGGTTCTTCGCTCATTGGCTGACCACAGGTCAGGCAATGGTTTATTTTCACTGGAGGTGATCTCATTTTGAGGTTTCAGATTAAATATGTTCTATGTTGTCTAACATACTACTGTAAGGTCCGTTCCTCACCCATAACTGCCTGATGGGAGAAAGGGCAGCTTTGTGCCATCAGCGGAAGTTGCTAAATACAATTTTCATTAATCAACGGTAGTAGTTCAGCGAACTTAATGATGCACCGCAGAGATTTTTGGTGATAGTTCCACCACTTTGATTTGTCGTACGCTATGATAAATCATTACATTTTTCTTAGGGAACATACATGGATATCACCATCTGCAAACCATACGAATATGATGATTTGGCTGATATTTTTATCGAAATGGAAACCTACTATAATCAAAAACTTTGCCTGTCCAGAAGTGACATGTCCGCTTATTTGAAGGATAAGGTCTTTGCAGCTAACTCCAGTACTGAAGTTCACAAAGTGGTTTGCAATGGCGTCATCGCTGCGTTTTCATGTGTTTCAGTGATGTACCCCTCACCACGTCTCAGTGGGCAAATGTTTATCAAAGAGCTTTTTGTTTCTGCGCCTTTCAGAAGGACCGGAATTGGCAGAAAGCTGATGGGTTTTATAGCAAGCCGTGCTAAAGAGAGAGGGTGCTTTCAACTTGATTGGTTATCGGTGGCAGCAGATCCGTTGGCACAGAAGTTTTATGAGTCTCTCGGTGCTCAGGTTATCAAAAGCGTTAACTACCATCGAGTTTTTGGTCAAACAATAGATGAACTTGCCCGTGGTGCCGACTGAAGTATTCAAGCAAATCTACTCCCCGTTGATAAACACACCATAATGATAGGTCCGCTCCTCGCCCAAAGCAAACAACCCCCAACGAGATCTTAAACCTGAGTCGTCGCTGAATAATACCGCTGAGCGGCCTATAAACCCCGGCGACTCAATTTCCCCAAGAAAACGTCGGGGCTTATCGTTATCGTATTGAGTGAGTCATGGAAAGCAGCTGCCTCCCTATAACCTCACTCAATGCGGTGCCACGTTCGAAAGGATATGAATCACCCGCACACCCGTGCAGAATCATCGATTACTGAGCGTTTTTCCTGTGTGGGATCTCATTGTTCATACTCCCATTTCGGAATCACGCAGCCTTTAGGGCCGGGGGCGGTTTGTTTTCCGTTCTCATCGAAACGGGTTTCACAGCCGGTGGTCAGTCTGCCGTCTTTCCAGACTCCGCTGCTTTTGACTTTGCCATCGGGGTAGTAACAGGCGCTTTCACCCTGGCGCAGCGCGCCCTGATAATCTTTGTACTCTTTGCCATCGACCACCAACGGCTTGAAACCCTGCGCGCGACTAATGCATTGCATCTGGCCGTTAGGGTAATAGCTGATTTGGGTGTAGCTGTCATCGGTGCCGATACGTGTTTCATCCTGACGCTGACCGTTCGCATACCAGGTATTATTGGTTTGCTGGCGGTTGAACAGATAATCGGCTTCGGTGAGCGGCGTGCCGTCAGGGTTGAAGGTTTGCTGTTTACCGCAGTAGCCACGACCGCTCATCGACAGAGGGCAGTAATTACGCTCGGTAATTTTGACGCCAGTGGCAGTGAATTCCTGCATCAGTCCGACTTCATAACCGCGGTCAAGGGTTGATATGGACTTCGGTTTTCCGTCAGGGAAATTATAGATATTCGGGCCGTCGAGTTCGCCATTGCGGTAGCCGCGATCGGCGCGCACAGTGGTGCCATCGTCATAATATTCGATTTCACGGCCTTCCAGTTTTCCCATGACATAGTCAGCCTGATAAACCATTTTTCCGGCAGCGTTGAACTTCTGGTACACACCGTGAGGAAGATTATCTTTATAATGAATGAGTTGTGTCAGACGACCTTGCTTATCACTCCAGCGCAGTTCTCCCTGCTTTACGCCAGCGATCAGTTCGACCTGCTGGATCTCGCCGTCAGCCGTCTTGAGTTTCCACATACCGTTAGCCACGCCTTTCACAAACGGGCCTTCGCCGTTTTCGGTGATCCACATGCCTTCAGGCTGGTCATCAACATAATCGCCCTTCGAGCGCAGCACGCCCGCCAGACGGCGCTCGCTGGGGCCATGACGCTGGCCATTGAGGTAAGTATCGAAGCCACTTAGCTCTGGTGTATTGCCATCCATGCCGTCGGCGATCTCCCAGCGGCCTTCACGTTCATCGTTTTTCATCAATCCCGTTGCCGTTTCTTGCCCATCGCTGATGGTCCACTGGCCTTGCTGTTGTCCCGCTATATAGCTACCTGAACTGGTGAAGTTCTCGCCGACGGTGGTCCATTTTCCGTCAGGAACGCCATGTAGGAAAAAACCTTTTACTAAGCCATATTGCGGCGAGTAATAGACATAAGGCCCATTCTCGCTGCCGCTGAATTTAGCCGGGTCAGCTTGCCAACTGATGGCTGTCGCGCGAAATCCGGGCGTTGCGCTGTCTTCCACGCGACGGAAGGTTACGGTAAGAAATAAACCGTCTTTTTCCGCGAAGGTTTTTTTATAGGCGTAGACGTTGTCTGCTGGCTGTTTCGCAGCATGAGAAGGCGTGCCATCGTCAAGATACCAGCCGACAACGTTGCCCTGAGTAAAGTCGATGTTATCGAAATCGTGATTATCGAACTTAGGGTACTGCGCGCTGTAGTCATAAGATGGAAGCTTGGCGAGGGCGCGTTTTATCGACGTTGCATTGAGATCCTTATTCTCGTGAACCAGCTTGTCCAGAACCGGCTGTAAACTCAGCACCGGAATATAGCTGCCGTCTTCAATGTAACGCCAACCGCGCAGGGCGAACTTGCCATGGCTTTTACTCAACACCAGCGTGATTTGACCCGCCTGGTCCACGTCGGCATAAAACACGGATTCAATGGTGGAATCGGGGAAGGTACCGAGCAGGTGAGGAAGGTGATCTGCACTGTTATCTTCTTCGCTACAGAAGCAATAATAGCCTTTGACTACCTGATTTTCCTGAATGAAAACCAGAAGGGCGCTGCTGTCGCGTGCGCCCGAAATGATCGGATGTGCCAGCGTTTTACCCACGTAAAAAGGGTGTGTGGTGTCATCTGGGGCGGCGATAGCCGTGCTGACCCCTATGACCATATTCAGTAATAGGATGCCAAACAGTAACTTTACGGCTTTCATTCCCTGACCTGCTCTTTTGAAAAAGTGGCGCTTAGGTTACATGAAATGTTTCTGACGGTTAATATTTCGTTGAATCAATTCGTTGTTGAACATGGCGCCTCAATCACTGCGCGTGCAGATACGCCTCATACCAGCGGCTGAGCTGGTCGGTTACCGGGCGGTGTTCGAGGTTAAACGGGCGACCGTCCAGCGCTTTTACCGGGGTGATGCCCGCCAGCGTGCCGGTGACAAAGGCTTCATCAGCGGTAAGGGCTTCTGCCAGCGTAAAATCCTGCGCCTTGACCTTCAGCCCATTGGCTTCTGCAAGGTTGATAATGGTCTGGCGGGTAATGCCGTTGAAGCAGTAGCGGCCCGACGACGTCCACAGTTCACCGCGGCGGACGATAAAAAAGTTGGTGGAGTTACAGCTGGCGACAAAACCATGCGGATCCAGCATCAGCGCCTCATCGGCACCGGCCTGCAACGCCTGTAGCAGCGCCTGGATGAGATTAAGCCGACTGTGCGAATTCAGCCGCAGATCGAAGACGTCTGGCGTACTGGTGCGATAGGTGGAGGTAAACAGCGTCAGCCCGCGCTTTTTCGCCGCCGTATCGACGACTTTATACTCCGCTACGCACACGATGGTGGCGCCGCCGATAATAAAGCGGGGATCCTGATTTGGCGTATGCTTTTTCCCTCGGGTAATCATCAGGCGAATATGCGCGCCATCGGTCATGCCGTTGATGGCGAGTGTTTTATGGAGAATATCAGTCAGTTCTTCCCGGCTATGGCCGATATCCAGTTGGATCGCGGCAGCGCCGTCAAACAGGCGATTGAGATGGGCGTCCAGCGCAATCAGGCGACCGTTAACCAGACGCAAGCCTTCCCATACGCCGTCGCCGCACACGTAGCCGGAATCAAAGATCGACACCACCGCGTTGTCGCGATGAACAAATTCCCCATTCACATATACCTGTACGTCGTTGTTACGCGGATCTTGCAAATAGGCCTGACTGCTTTGGCTGGATAAGGTGGGTTGCATCGTGCTGTTCCTGAATAATAAGTTAAAACGCTCGCTCGGCAAAGCGGGCGAGAAAGGCTTGGGTACGGGGTTGCTGCGGATTTTTGAGCACTTGCTCGGCGCTGCCCATTTCGTGGATCACGCCATTTTCGATAAAGATAACGCGGTCGGCGAAGTGATAGGCGAATCCCAGTTCATGGGTGACTAACAGCAGGGTACGGCCTTCCTCTGCAAGCGCGTGGATGGTGTGCAGCACTTCTCCCACCAGTTCTGGATCCAGTGACGATGTCGGTTCATCGAACAGCATGATCTCTGGTGACATCGCCAGCGCGCGGGCAATCGCGACGCGCTGCTGCTGACCGCCGGATAGGCTGCCGGGGCGCGCGTCTTGCTTGTTGCTCAGCCCGACCTTTTCCAACTGCGCTTTGGCGATGATATCCGCGTCATGTCGCGACATTTTCTTCACCGACACCAGTGCTTCACGCACGTTTTCCAGCACGGTCAGATGGGGAAACAGGTTGAATTGCTGAAACACCATGCCCACGCGTTCCCGCACGGCGCACAGTTGCTTTTCGGGATAATCACGCTGGCCTTGCGCATTGGTTTTTCCCAGTACCACGCCATCGAGTTCGATGGTGCCGGCGCTGGGGATCTCCATAAAATTCAGGCAGCGCAGCAGGGTGCTTTTTCCCGAGCCGCTGCCGCCGATGATGGCAATTTTTTCGCCACGGCGTACATCCAGATCGATCCCCTTTAAGACCTCAACGGCACCAAAGCGTTTCTGAAGCCCGCGAATGCGCAGGACGATATCGTCATTCAGCGCTTCATTTCCACTCAACGTACTATTTTCATTTAAAGTACGATTTTCATTTAAAGTCATAGTTTCACTCATAGCAATCCTGTGGCGCTGTCAGACTAGGGGGTTGAACGGAAACGACGTTCAAGTCGTGCGGCAAGGTAACTCCCCGGCCAGATCAAGATGAAATAGAGCAGCGCGACCACCGTCAGGATTTCCAGCGGACGATAATAGGTGCTGCTCAGCAGCCGCCCCTGATACATCAGTTCGTTGACGGCCAGTATGGAAGCCAGCGAGGTCACCTTGGCCAGTTCGATCATCCGATTGGTGAGCGCGGGCAGCATGTTGCGTAACACCTGTGGCAGAACCACGCGCCGCAGGATCACCGCCTGCCGCATGCCCAGCGCTTTTGCGCCTTCCCACTGCCCGTGGTCGATAGATTGCAGCCCCGCGCGGAAAATTTCCGTACAGTACGCCGCGCTATACAGCGTCAGAGCCAGCGCTGCGGCGGCAAAGGTGCTGAACTGTATGCCGACCAGAACCGGGAAAGCGTAATAAAACCAGATCAGTTGGATCAGGACGGGCGTATTACGGAAGATTTCGACAAAGACTCTGGCGGGCAGCGACAGCCAGCGTTTGCCAAATACGCGAAAAAGACCGAAAACCAGCCCTAGCACGGTTCCCAACACACCGGCCAGCAGCCAGAGTTCGAGTGTGACGCCGAGGCCTTTCAGCAGCACGGGAAGGTTGTCCCAGATCAGCGAGAAATCCCATTGATAGTGCATGATGTTCCTTACGCGAGCCGACGGTCTGCCAGCGACAGCCGTTTCTCAATATGTTGACTGAACAGGCTAATCAGCAGCAGCAGAGTGAAATACATCACCGCCACCAGACTGTAGACTTCCAGCGGCCGGTAGGTTTGGCTGTTGATCTGCATCGCCTGATAAAGCAGCTCGCTGTAGGCCAGAGAGGACGCCAGCGATGTCGATTTGATGAGTTCAAACGAGCGCTCAATAAAGGGCGGGATCATCCGGCGTAACGCCTGCGGCAGAATAACCCGCCGTAGCGCGGTCGATTTCGGCATACCCAATGCTTTGGCCCCTTCCCATTGCCCCGCGTGAATCGAGGAAATCGCACCACGGTAAACTTCGGCATAAAAGGCACCGGACTGTGCGGACAACGCGATCACGGCGGCGGTGAAAGGCGAAAACGTTAACGGCGTAATGACGGGCAGGGCGTAGTAAATCCAGAAGAAGTGCACCAGTGCGGGCGTATTACGATAAAAGCCAATCAGCATCGCGGCGGGCAGGCGCAAGAGCCGCCGGGGCGACATTTTCATGGCGGCAAGCACCATGCCAGCCAGCATCCCGATCAGGATGCTGGTGGCACCGATCTTTATCGTTCCCCATAGCCCCTCCAACAGCAACTGGTGGTAAGGCCAGATGGCGGAAAAATCCCACTGATAAGACATAAAATAGCGCCCCTGGAAACAACGTAATTAGGAAATGCATTTCTTATTTTGTTAGAACCGATGCATCTTAGCAGGTCGAAAAAATGATAAATAAATAATAAAACGTGGTGCTAATATTCCTTTTATTTATAAAAGAATGGCGGTATGCCGATGTTTCACGCTACTGAACTCCCTCCGACGTTGCGCCTCGCGACCTTTGCCCACCGATTGACGATTCAGGACATTCCCGCTGCGTTAAGAAGAAAAATCGCGCTGCATTTTATCGACAGTCTGGGCTGCGGCATTGCCGGTGCAGGTAGCCAGGTGGTGCAAGACTGCGCCCGCGTTGCTCGCCTGCACTATGCGGCAGGCAACAGCCCGGTATTGGACGGAGGCGCGCCGCTGGCGGCTATCGGCGCGGCGTTTTTGAATGCGGCGGCGATCAATGCGCTGGATTACGATGATGGCTATGAAGTTGCTGGTCGCGGTATGGGGCACCCCGGCGCTTCGCTGGTTGCCGCCGCATTGGCGGCAGTCGGTACGCGTCCGATCGACGGCAAAACGCTGATCTGCGCGCTGGCCGCCGCGTATGAAATCAATGGCCGGATCATTCAGTCTCAGCAACCGAGCCCGGCGCGTTTTCAGCAGGTCTATGGCGTGTGCCAGCATGAATCGATCGGGGCGGCGGTGGCTTACGGATTGCTCACAGGGTGTGACGCCACAGGGTTAGAAAACGCTATCGGTCTGGCGGCGTCGCTGACGCCGTTGCCCAGTTTGCACAAATACAACTGGCAGCAGCGGCCGCTGGTCTCTTTCAAGGATTACAACGCGCCCGCAGCGGAAGCCGGCGTCCGTGGGGTAGAGCTGCATCGCGGTGGGATTATCGGGCCAAGAGATGTGCTGTCCGGCGAGCAGGGATTCTGGCGCATGATGGGATCTGACCGCTTTGATGAAGCGGCATTGATTGCTGGCCTGGGAGAGGAGTGGGCGATCCAGCACGCCAGTTTCAAGGCCTATCCGGCCTGTCGCTGGATACATACCGCACTGGAATCTTTCGAGCGCGTACAGCATGAGTTGGCGCTGTCGCCGCAGGCTATTGAGCAGATTTGGGTCAAAGGAAGCCAGAGGCTGGCCTCTGATTTTATGGATGCACGGCCGCAGAATGCGACAGATGCGCAGTTCAGCCTGCCGTTTGCGCTGACGTGTCTGGCCTATCGCATTCCGCGCCATCGCTGGAGTGCGGACGACACCTTAACCAGCCCAGAACTTCTGGCGTTGGCCGATAAGGTTCACGTTGAGGTGTCTCCCGAACTCGACCAGTTGATGGCGCAGGCGCGTCGGCCGGTGTTGCAGGTTGATGTTGTCACGCGGGGAACGGTGGTGAGCGGTGAGCGCATTGCGTTTCCGCTGGGGTGCGCCGAACACCCGCTGGTGGAAAGCCGCATCATGGCGAAATTTGCGGAGAATCTCTCGTCCCGACTTGCCCCAGCAACGGTTGCGGAGGCAACGGCGGCGTTATCCGAACTGGAACAATGTCAGGATGTCGCCGCGCTGCTGACCCCGCTAATGCAGATGTCCTGAATCCGTTCAGGACTGTCGCGTTAACCGCGTTTGGTTTATTTCCAGTCTTCTTTAATGACCGATGGCACTTTGCTGACGTCAACGCCACGCAGTTTGAGCGCCTGCTCATAGTAGTGCTGCGTCTTACCGGACTTATACAGCTTGGCAAACTCGTCATTCAGGAAGTTATGGAAGGTCTGATCGGCTTCTTTACGGATTGCTCCGCTGGTGCTGACCTCAATAATCGGCTTCGGCAGAATCAGATTACCCTTGCCGACTTTAGCCTGCTGCAGTGCCAGCGCAGGGTGGAAATAGGACAGCGCATCGACCCGGCCAGCGTAGAACGCGGCCACGCCTTCATCCATATTCGGAAAACGTACCAGCTGCGCTTTTGGCAGACGTTTGGTCAGAATCAGGTCGGGGCTGGAGCCCAGCGTGACGCCGATTTTGACATCTTCCCGATTGAGATCGTCCCAGTTGGTGACGGCAATGCCATCGCGAATCAACACGCCTTGCGCATACCAGAAGAAGGGCTGCTCAGGAAAATCGACTGCTTTTTTCCGCTCTTCCGTTGGGTCGAGTACTAACATCGTATCGATCTGACCAGTCTGTAAGGCGGCGATGGCGTTGCCCCAGGTGGTTTCCACTGTCACCAGTTTTACCCCAAGATCGTTTGCCAGCTCTTTGCCGATGTTATAGCCGATGCCGTCCCATTCTCCGGTTGACGGATTTTTAAAATACCAGGGCTCGCCCTGTGCCACGCCGATGCGTAACTCACCGGTTTGTTTGATGTGTTGCCATGTCGAGGTTTGTGTATCGGCGGCCTGACTGAAAAAGGAGGCGCTAATCAGCGCGATCGCCATGAATACCTGGTGAAGTGAACGTTTCATTATAGTTACCTTGATGATTGAGTTTTAATCGAGGCGATATATTTCGCTCATGCAGAGTAGCGAAATACTTATAATGAAATTAGTTTTTTTCGTCTTATCTCATTCCAGATAAATATAAGTATGGCGCGGGAGAAAAATCGCGTTGGCGCGCGATGAGTCCCGCTACAGGGCGTGGCGTCTGGGGTTGTACCGTGTACCTCGTCATGTAGTCGATGAGTATTGCCACGGTTTGCCATGTTTTTCCCGGAGGGAAGGCATAGCAATAATTTCGCTATGCTTTTTAACTATTGGCAATTACTGATAATGCACCGTTCTTTTAGGTACCGTTCTTTTAGGTACTACGAGGCAGCGTCATTATGATGACAAGTCCGTCATTCTTGCCGTGTTCTGCATAAATAGTGCCGCCATGTGCAGTGATAATGGCTGACGCGATAGATAGCCCAAGTCCGCTGCCGCCGGAGTGTCGCCCGCGTGAATGCTCTGCCCGCCAGAAGCGGTCAAAAAGTAGGGGCAGCGATTCTGGCTCAATCCCCGGCCCGCGATCGGAAACGGTAATCTGCCAGCACGGCGCGTTTTCACGCAGCGTCGTTTCACGTACATCAATTGCCAGATAGCGGCCATCGCTGGCGTAACTTAATGCATTCTCAATCAAAATCGAGAACACCTGTCCTAACCGTTCGCGGTCAGCAAGGCAAAAGTCGCGTTGTTCAATATGCGTATGCGTCTGGAATCCGGCTTGTTCCAGCTGCGGCCGATACCAGGTCAATCGTTCGGTGATGAGCTCGTCGAAGTAGAAAGGGGTGTGGACCAGTTGCAGCTGTCCGGCTCTGGCGAGTGACAGGAAGTGCAGATCCTGAATGACGTGGTTGAGCTGTTCGAGCTGTTTGATGACCATTGTCAGCTGTGATTTATCTCGTGGGAAGACGTCATCAAGCATGCCCTGAACGCGGCCCATCGCCGCATTTAACGGCGTACGCAGTTCGTGAGCCAGCGCTGCGCTGGATTCACGCAGTTCCCGTTCGTAGCGCTCCAATTGTGCGGTCATGTTATTAAAGTCGTCTGCCAGCGTCACCAGCTCCATCGGCGCCTGTTCGACAAGCTGCGTGCGCGTATCAAATTTTCCCTGAGCGACGTCGCGTGCGGCGCTGGCAATATTGGAAAATTGCTGTGACAGCGGCCTAGCCCGCCACAAAACCACGACGACGACGGTGGGCAAGGCGATCAGAATCATGATCGCGAGCACCAGCCAGTCGGTGCTGGCAATGTTCGGTACAAAGAAATCCGGGCCGTAATACTGATTGATAATCTGCTGGTAGCGAGGGTTTCCGTAATCTTCCTGTTTGCTTAACAGCTGAAACTCAGCCCGCACTCCATCCGGCATCTGCTGTTCGACGTAGACATTGTTGACGGCGAAGCGCAGCCACATCAGGGCAGCGATGATGAGCAGGGTGGCGAGCAGCAGAGAAATAATACGGAAACACAGCCAGCGCCACAGCGACATTTTTTCTGACAGGAAGATCGATTTTTTCATCAGGTTCACCGGAAGCGATAACCAACGGAACGGACGGTGACGAGCACATTGATGATGCCGTGCTGGTTGAGCTTCTTCCTGAGATTGTGGACGTGAGTGTCCACCACACGTTCCAGCGCGTCGCTTTCCGGCAGGCTGGCTTCCAGTAATTCGCCCCGTGTAAAGGCGCGGTTTGGCGCTTTGAGCAGCGTCACCAGAATATTGAATTCAGTGGGGGTAAGGTCGAGAACCACGGATTCGGATGGCGATAGCGCAATGCTTGCCGTCACGGAGGTCGGGTCAACGGATAAACTTTCGAATGTCAGGATCGCCTCTTCCCGAATGGCGTAACCGGTGCGTCGCAACACGGCCTGTACGCGCGCCACCACTTCCTGCGGGTTGTAAGGCTTGACGACATAATCATCCGCACCGTAGCGCAGTGCGCCAATCCTTTCCGGTTCGTCGCCGATGGCGGTGACCATAATCACCGGAATATTACTGCGCTGCCGCAGGGCGGACAGCACCTCAGAGCCGTTCATCTTCGGCAACATCACGTCCAGCAAAATCAAATCGGGTTTACTGGTCAGCGCCATGTGCAGACCTTTTTGTCCATCAGACGCGATAGAAACTTGATAGCCATCGCGTCGCAGATAAGCTTCGAGCACGCTGGCGGCGTCCATGTCGTCTTCAATAATTAACACCCGTTTTTCTGCCATTACGACCTCTTGATGAAATCTTAAAAAACCACAAAGCGTTTCTTGACTAAGCATCAGCATAATTCGCCACGGTGCCGAAAAGCCAACACCAATTAGCTTGCACCCGCCGGGGAAACACCACGGTGCAAGATTATCGCGTTAAAGAGGGGATGTATGAACATAACAACAATGATTTTATCCACCAGCCTGTCCGCTATCGTGCTATCTGGCACTGCATTTGCCGCGGAGTCGGAAGCATCGTCGCCCTCGCTCTTGGGCGATCGCACGGATGTGACCGTGGGCGTCGCCGCCCAAAATGCGCCACGCTATCAGGGAAGTAAAGCTCGTCAGACCACCGCGCTGCCTGTGCTGACCATTCAGCGCGGCCCCCTCTATTTCGATTCCACGCGCGGCATCGGCTGGCAATACCAATCGCCTTCCGGTTTTTATCTGGATCACGCGATTGGCTACGACATGGGAAGGGATGACAAAAACAGCCAATGGCGCGCAGGCTCAAACCGACTGAAAGGCATGGGCAAGGTGAAAGGATCGGTCACCACCACCGTAACGGCGGGGTATCAGTTTGCACCGTGGCTGGCGCTGGAAGCGAGCGGCGAATTTGCGCTGAGTGAGACAAAAAGGGGAAACCAGTACCGCGTTGGAGCAAAGAGCACGGTATGGCAGTCTGCGGCAAAAGACGATGTGCTGGCGCTGTCAGCGGACGTGCTGATGGGGGATGCCCGCTTTAACCAAACCTACTACGGCGTGACGTCGCAGCAGAGTCAGCGCTCTGGATTGGCAGCGTACCATGTTGGAAAAGGCGTTTACGGCTATGCGCTGGGGGCGAATTGGACGCATCAATTTAGCCCCGCCTGGTCAACGAACGTCGGGGTGACCTCAACCTGGCTCACTGACAAGGTTGCCGATAGTCAGGTGGTGGAACGACGGAATGATACCAGCGCCACGCTGGCCGTTCTGTATTCGTTCTGATGTTATCTGATGAGTAAGAGGATGCGATGATGGTCAGCCGTTTTGCCTGCTGTCTGCTGTCAGCTCTGCTGCTTAGCGGCTGCGACAGCACCGATGATTTACCTGCATCACCGCCCGTCAGGCCGGTGAAAACGCTGGTGGTTATGCCTGCGATGAACCGGGAACCCGTGACGTTAACGGGGGAAGTTCGCCCACATGAAGAAACGGCGTTAGGTTTCCGGCTGGATGGCCGCATCCTTAATCGTCTGGTGGATGTGGGGGCGTCGGTGAAGCGGGGCGATGTGATTGCGACGCTCGATGCGCGCGACAGTGAAAATCAGCTGCGCAGCGCGCAGGCGGATTTAGCCAGCGCCATCTCGGCGGAACGGCTGGCGAAAAGCAACTTTTCGCGCATGAAGGCGCTGGCACCGGGCGGGGCGATTGCGCGGGTACAGCTTGATGAAGCGCAGGCAAACTGGGACGCAGCGGCTTCCCGTCGTGAAAGCGCGCAGGCAACGGTGAAAGGTGCGCAGGAACGTTTCGGCTATACGCAACTCACGGCCGCGCAGGACGGCGTCATCACGACGGTTAGCGCAAACCCCGGTCAGGTAGTGAGCGCCGGACAAGAGGTGGTGAAGCTGGCCTCTCTGGGCGGGCGCGATGCGGTGTTTGATGTGCCGGAGCGACTAGTCAATCAGTCACTTGCCTCGCGCGTTATCCGCGTTTCGCTGCTGTCTGAGCCGAACGTTCAGGCTGAGGGACGCGTGCGGGATATCAGTCCGCAAGCCGATCCCGTTACGCGTACTTTTAGAGTGAGAGTCACGTTAACCTCGCCGCCTGCTACGATGGTATTGGGTGCCAGCGTGAATGGTGCGATACAGCAGTCCGATACTGCCGTCATTGAACTGCCTGCGTCTGCGCTCACCCGGCAGGGCGATCAACCGGCTGTCTATGTCGTGAATTCTGCGACTCAGACGGTACGTTTGCAGCCAGTGACCGTTGCCCGCTATAGCGACACGGCGATCTTCCTGTCCGCAGGACTGGAACAAGGCGACCGCGTGGTAACCGCTGGCGTCAGCAAGCTACGGCCGGATGAGAAAATTCGGCTGGATGAAGAGGGGCGTCGCTAATGGCACAAGAACCGCAATCGACCGCACGTTTTAACCTGTCCGCCTGGGCATTAGCGAATCAGCAACTGGTCGCCTTTATGATGCTGGTCATTATGGCGGCAGGCGTGATGAGTTATCAACGTTTGCCCCGCAACGAAGATCCGGCGTTTACCATCAAGTCCGCGGTGGTGTCTGCCGCCTGGCCGGGCGCGACGGTGGGCGATACGGTCAATTTCGTCACCGATAAGCTGGAGAAAAAATTACAGGAAACGCCGTACCTCGATTATGTCGAGAGCTACACCCGAGCCGGGGAGTCGGTTGTTTTCGTTAACCTGCGTGATGATACGCCGCCGTCTGCCGTGCCGAATATCTGGTATACGGTGCGTAAGAAAATGACGGATATTTCCAGTTCGCTCCCTGATGGCGTCAGCCCACCTGCCGTTAATGACGAGTTTGATGACACGTTCGGTACGATTTATGGCTTCACCGCCGACGGTTTTTCGCCGCGAGAGCTGCGCGATCGCGTCGAGGATATTCGCTCGGTGTTATTGAGTGTGCCGGATGTGGGTAAGGTCGACATGCTGGGGGTGGAAGAAGAACAGATTGTGGTGACGTTTTCTCCCCGACGACTGGCTGGATTAGGGATTGATGCGCAGCAGGTTATCGATTCACTGAAAGCGCAGAATGCGGTCACGCCCGCCGGTATTATTCGCACCGACGATGAGAAGATCGCCGTGCGCGTCAGCGGCGCGTTTACCTCCGAGCAGAGCCTGCGTCAGATTACGTTACGCATCGGCGGAAAATTTGTCCCGCTGGTCGATATCGCCACGATTAACCGTGAAACGGCCGAGCCGCCGTCGCCGACGTTTCGGGTTAATGGCGAGAAGGCCATTGGGCTGGCGATCTCAATGGCGCCCACTGGCAACATGCTGCATTTCGGTCAGGCGATTCGCGAAAAAATGAATACGCTCTCTGCGCAACTGCCGCATGGGATTGAGATGACACGCGTGGCCGATCAGGCCGAGGTGGTGAAGGGGGCCGTCGGTGGTTTTGTGAAAGTGCTGCTGGAAGCCATTGCCATTGTTCTGGCGGTGTCGTTTGTGTCGCTCGGCAGCCGCGCGGGACTAGTGGTGGCCGCCTCTATCCCGATTGTGCTGGCAATGACCTTCATCGGTATGGAAATCACCGGTATCGGGCTACAGCGCATTTCGCTGGGGGCGCTGATTATCGCGCTGGGGCTGCTGGTGGATGATGCCATGATTACGGTGGAAGCGATGGTGTCACGGCTGGAGCAGGGCTGGGATCGCAAACGCGCGGCGGCCTGGGCCTATGAAAGCACGGCATTTCCGATGCTGACGGGGACGCTGGTGATGATCGCTGGGTTTATTCCAGTAGGTTTTGCCGCATCCAGCGCGGGGGAATACTGCTTTTCGCTCTTTGTCGTGGTTCTGATTTCGTTGCTGAGCTCCTGGATTGTCGCGATTCTCTTTTCGCCGTTGCTCGGTGTCTGGCTGTTGCCAAAAACGTTTAGCCACCATCACGACGAGCCGGGGCGATTAGGGCGACTGTATCGCCAGTGGCTCCAGCACGCGTTGGCGCACCGGGGAATGACGCTGGCTATTACTCTCATTCTTCTGGTCATTTCGCTGTTTGGTGCCACCCGACTGGAGGGCGAGTTTTTTCCTGCATCTGACAGGCCGGAGCTGCTGGTCAGCCTGACGCTACCGGCAAATGCCTCACAGGCGGCGACGGAAACGCAGGCGAAACGGCTGGAAGCCGTGCTGAAAAACGATCCCGATGTTGACCATTTTTCCACGTATGTCGGATCGGGCGCGGTGCGTTTTTATCTCCCGATGGATGTCTTGCTGAGCCACGAAAATATCGCGCAACTGGTGGTGGTAGCAAAAAATCTGGACGCGAGGGATGCGCTGGCGGCCCGGTTGAATCAGGTGCTGGAGCGGGATTTTAGTTCCATCGTCGCTCGGGTATCGGCACTGGAGCTGGGGCCGCCGGTGGGCTGGCCGCTTAAATATCGGGTGGCGGGGCCGGACAGTCAACGTGTCCGCGACATCGCGCAGGGGCTTGCCAGTCTGGTAGGGAAGCAAGCCGACGTTCGTGAGGTGAATCTGACGGCGGGTGAACCTGAACGCACCGTGAACGTGGTGCTGAATCAGACGGAAGCGCGCGCCGTGGGTATCAGTTCGCAGGATGTGGCGAGTATGCTGGCGGCGATATTTTCCGGTTCAACGCTGACGTCGGTGCGTGATGGCAATCGGCTGGTGGATGTGGTCGTTCGCGGCACGCCGCAGGAGCGCAGAGACGTCGCGACGATCGCCAATCTGCAAATCCCGATTGCGGATGGACGTTCCGTACCGCTGGGACAGATTGCGACCGTTACGTATGGCGTTGAGGATCCGATTATCTGGCGTCGTCAGCGCGAACCGTTTATTACGGTGCAAATGGACATGGCGCCGGGCGTGCGGGCACCTGCGCTGTCTGAAAAACTGGCACCTGACGTTGAACGCTATCGCGCCTCGTTACCTGCGGGTTACCACATCACGGAAGGCGGCGTTGCGGCGGAGTCCGACAAGGGTAATGGTTCCGTGTATGCGGTGCTGCCAGTGACGCTGCTAGTGATGCTGGTGTTATTGATAATTCAACTGAAGCGGATTTCCCGTATGGTGCTGGCGTTCCTTACCGCGCCGTTTGGCCTGATTGGTATCGTTGCGGCCATGCTGCCGACGGGTACACCGATGGGGTTCGTGGCTTTGCTGGGGGCGATTGCGCTGGCAGGGATGATCATTCGTAATGCGGTGATTCTGATTGGTGAGGTCGATCTGAACGTGAAAAACGGACAGCCTGTGGTGGAGGCGATCGTGAATGCGGCCAGTCACCGTTCACGCCCGATTATACTGACGGCACTGGCGGCGATTCTCGGCATGATCCCGATTGCACATCAGGTATTTTGGGGGCCGATGGCCTACGCGATTATCGGCGGATTGATGGTCGCGACGCTGCTGACATTGCTTGCTCTGCCTGCGGCGCTGAGTCTGCTGATGCAGTGGGAAGGACGGAAAATGGCAAATCAGACACCGCCCTAAGAGCAACACGGCAGGTCGTGGCGCGATATCTGGTCGCCACGACCTGCCGAAACACGGTTATTGATCGACGACGGAACCGTCGACGTGCAGTCGGGTTTTCAGGCCGCGACGGCGATAAGGGAAGCGGTTCTCCAGATCGTCCGCCAGCTCGATACCGATGCCGGACTGTGTCGGAATCTCCATAAACCCATCCACGCATTTGAAGGTGTTCTTCACCACGTCTTTTTTCCGCACGCCGTTCTCTACGCCGGTCGCCCCAAATTTTTCCGACAGTGCCGGCTGGTCATCTCCCGGATATTCCAGCAGCGCGAAGTTGGGAATGCTGACGGCGATCTGCAAACAGGCGGCAGTAGACACTGGGCTGAGCGGGTTGTGTGGCACCACCATTAAATCGTTGGCTTCTGCCAGCGCGGCCACTTTTTTCGCACCGGTAATCCCACCGCACATGCAGACATCAGGGCGTACATAGGCGACCGCGTTGCGGCGAATCAGCATCGCGAACTCCTGTGGATTATTCAGGCGTTCACCGGTGGCGATAGGAATATTGATTTTGTCGGCCACTTCAGCCATAGAATCGAAGTTATCCGCGCCGATAGGATCTTCAATGAAATAGGGATAAAACGGCTCAATGCCGCGTGCGAACACCACAGCATCGGCGGGTTTCAGACGGCGGTGAACTTCGATACACAGGTCGACATCGTTACCGACCGCTTCCCGATAAAGGCCGATGCGCTCGATGGCTTCGCCGATCTCTTTGGCGTGAGTAGTGAAGTAGGGCGCGTCGCGCGACTCATCCAGAAAAGGCGTCAGATGACCAATCGCGGTAAAGCCGTCAGCTTTGGCCTGTTTCAGGTTGGCGATGGTTTCTTCTGTAGTGCGACCACCCGCATGGGCATAAACGCGCGCCTTGTCGCGGCAGCGCCCGCCCAGCAGGTTATAAACTGGCGTATCGTAATATTTGCCTGCGATATCCCACAGGGCGATATCGATGGCGCTGATCGCACCCATGATGGCGGCGCCGCGGAAATGCCAGCAGCGGTACATATATTGCCAATGGTGCTCGATACGCAACGGATCCTGCCCAATCAGATACGTGCGCAATGCCTCGACGGCACCTTTTGAGGCATCAAGAAAGCCCCAGGCACCGGATTCGCCAATACCCGTTAGCCCTTCGTCGGTGGTGACCTCAACAAACATATATCGATTCGCGAGAATCACGCGCACGTCGGTAATTTTCATCAACCCTTTCCTTAAGTTAGCCTGCTTATCATTGAGTCTAATCACAGAGGTGTGCGGGTTGTCAACGCTGGCGTCCGAGACAGTAGCCGTCTTCGAACGCCGGATGACTTAGAGATGCCCGGACAGGCGCTGGTGAATTTTGGTGCTATGGGTATCTAACCCGACGATCGCGACTTTCGCATCGTAGCGATGATAGCGGGTCTCGATTGCGTCGAGCGCCGCCACGCTGGAGGCATCCCAGATTTGAGCGTGCGTCAGATCGATGGTGACATTCTGCGGGTCCTGCGCATAGAGAAAGTGCTCGAAGAGATCGTTGCTGCTGCCGAAGAAGAGCGGCCCACGTACCGTGTAATGTACCGACTGGCCGTCTTCGCTCACCTGACGCTCCGCATGAATGACGTGCGCCACGCGGCGTGCAAACAGCAGGATGGCAAAGATCACGCCGCCTGCCACGCCGATAGCGAGGTTGCCCGTCGAGACGGTCGCAATAACTGTCACGATAACCACCAGCGTTTCCGACAGCGGCATACGTTTCAGCGTCGCGGGGTGCAGGCTATGCCAGTTCATGGTTTTCAGCGCGACGATCATCATAATGCCCGCCAGTACCACCATCGGAATCTTCGCCATGATTTCGCTCAGCCCGGTCACCAGCAGCAACAGCACCAGCGCGGCGGCGAGGGTGGAAATGCGCGTGCGCGCTTTGCCTAACTCCACGTTGACCACGGTCTGCCCGATCATCGCACACCCGGCAATGCCGCCATAAAATCCAGCGAAGATATTGGAAACGCCCAGTCCCCAGCACTCACGGCGCTTGCTGGACGGGGTATCCGTGATGTCGTCGACCAGTTTGGCGGTTAACAGTGACTCCATCAGCCCGACAAAGGCGATACTCAGCGCGGTTGGCCAGATGATGTGCAGTGTTTCAAGATTGAACGGCACCAGCCACTGGGTGAAACTCGGTAATCCGGGCTGCATCGGGCCAGCATCGCCGACGTTAGGCACCGTGATGCCGGTAAAAATCGCAATCGCGGTCACCGACACAATGGCAACCAGCGGCGCGGGGATACTTTTCACCACATAAGGCAGCAGCAGAACAATCGCGAGCGTCAGCGCAAACAGCAGCCAGACAAGCGAGGATTGTCCGTAAACATGCGGCACCTGCGCGGCAAAAATCAGGATGCCCAGCGCATTGACGAAGCCGATCATCACCGAACGGGGAATATAGCGCATCATCCTCGCCAACCCGGCCAGCCCAAAAAGAATCTGAATGATGCCTGCCATGATCACCGCAGGCAGGATATAGGCTACGCCATGTGCGTGAACCAGCGGACCGATAACCAGCGCCACGGCACCCGCCGCCGCTGTCACCATCGCCGGTCGGCCGCCGAGAAAGGACATGGTGAAACACAGCACGATGGAGGCGAACAGGCTGACTTTGGGATCAACACCCGCGATGATGGAAAAGGAAATCACCTCTGGGATAAGCGCCAGCGCGGTGATGGTGCCCGCCAAGACCTCGCGCATTAGCAGCGAGGGCGAGCGTAATACAGCAAGCGTTGACGTCGCAGAGGGCGCTGGCGTCGGCGTTGCGTCGGGTGATGAGATCATATATGCAGGCTTAATTTTTATGTCATAACAAAAGGCGGGAGAGGATAAATTATCGGCAGGATAAAAGATACTGTCCTTCATCGGCGGGCAGGGAAAAGCCCGCGGAGAAATGAAGGGGCGGATATCCTTGCCGCGATATCCGTCCGATCGTTGTGTTTTCGTCGTCAATAACTAGGCATCAAGCGCCAGAATAGCCATAAATGCCTCACGCGGAATGTCTCGTTTTGAGAACCCTGTATTGTGTTTTTTGTTTTCCCGTTGTTTACGGATCAGGCGCTGTTTTTGCGACAGGCTACCCTGAAAGCCTTGTGCCAATGCGCTTTTGCGTAGCGGGGGAATATCTTCGCGAGCGATGACGCGATTGCCTATTTTGGCCTGAGCAGGGACGGGATATAGCTTGCGTGGAATCACGTACTTCAACGTTTTCACGATCTCGGTTGCTCGCGGCCAGGCCTTGTGACGGGGAATGATGAAAGAGAAAGCATCAACTAACTGGCTATCAAGATAAATATCACAACGCACCAAATCGGAACGTCGGTAGCCATCTAACACATAGTCTAAGGTCGCGTAGCCTTGTGTCAGTGATTTCAGAGCATCAAAGAAGCCGAAGACCATTTCGCTGAGCGGCAATGTCCAGTTGAGTGCCACCAGACCATTATCAAGATATTGCATATCGATAAATTCCCCGCGCCGCGATGCGCCATATTCCATCAGTGTGCCAACGTAGCGCTGGGGTGAGTGAATCGTGCAGATGACATAGGGTTCTTCGACAAAATTTAACGTCTCTTCATCGGGGAAATGTGCCGGATTATCGATGGTCTGGCACTGGCCGTTATGCAATGTAACCCGATATTCCACGCTGGGCGCGGTGGCGATCACGGAGATGCCGTACTCGCGTTTGAGCCGTTCACGCACAATATCCATATGTAACATCCCAAGAAAACCACAGCGGAAACCGGCACCCAGTGAGGCGGACACATCGGGAGCCATGTGCAACGCCGCATCATTAAGCGCCAGCTTATTCATGGCGTTGCGCAGGCCTTTCAGATCGTCGTCCGCATCGGGGTAGAGCCCAGAAAATACGACAGGTTTTATTTCCTGATAGCGTGCAACCGGCTCTGTTGCGGGGCGATCGGCTAAGGTCAGCGTATCGCCCACCCGAATCGCGGCGGCATCTTTTAATCCGGCAGCGAGATAACCCACTTCACCCTTTCTCAAGACGCGACGAGGCTGGCGTTGGGGAGAAAAAACGCCGGTTTCGGTGACGTCGAAACACGTGCCGGATGACATGAAACACAGCGTTGATCCTGCCTGAACGCTGCCATCCACCACGCGAACGTGCATGATTGCGCCCTGATAGGGATCGTAATGTGAGTCAAACACCAGCGCGCGCAGCGGCGCATTAGCGATCCCTTTTGGCGCCGGGAAGCGGTGAGCAACAACACTCAGCACCGCCGCCACGCCTTCTCCGGTTCTGGCCGAGACGGACAGCACGGTAGTGATATCCAACGAAGGAATATCTGCCAACTGCTGCATTACCTGCGGCACGTTGGCCTGTGGGCTGTCGATTTTGTTCAGGACGGGCAAAATGGTTAACCCGGCTTGTTGGGCGAGATTGAGGTTGGCGATGGTTTGTGCCTGAACGCCCTGCGTGGCGTCAATCAGGAGAATGGCGCCGTCACAGGCGGCCAGACTACGGGAGACTTCCGCAGAAAAATCGACGTGCCCCGGCGTATCCACCAGATTGAACTGATACGGCTGGCCGTTTTCATCCCGATAGCGCATACACACGGTTTGCAATTTTATTGTGATGCCGCGTTCCCGCTCTATCTCCATCGAATCTAGCAGCAGCTCACGCATGTCACGTTGAGCGACGGTGGCGGTCATTTCAATAAAACGGTCGGCGAGGGTGGATTTGCCATGATCGACATGGGCAATAATGCAGAAATTACGAATCTGAGGTGTACACATAGAACAAGGCCTTTCACATCATAATGCCTGACTCGGTATCGTCGGGAGCAGGCAGAGAAATTCGCGCTGAAAAAAATTCAGCGAAGGTGAAAATCAAAAGATGTAAAAGTGAATAGCCGCAGCGATGATAGCGCGTTTTATTTTGCTGTGGCAAGTCATGATGTTTGAGGGGGGGTTGCTCCCCGAGAACGCAATACATGGTGGATGCTCCCGAGGCTATGTTTGTACTCTCTATTTATCTCTCTCTATTTATCTCTCTATCTACAATATCTCTTACACCCCCATCACACGGGCCATGATGGTCTGATGTAACCAGCGTGGCGTGGCCCAGGTCAGGAATGTTATTGCTTTATTTCCCAGCCCCGGAACAACGCTCATGCGTCCGGCCTGAAGCGCACGAATACCAGCCTGCACAACCGGTTTAGGCTGCATCATCACACGTTTTAACGCCGGGGTGAGTTTCTGTTTGGCGGTGGAGGCAAACCCGGTGTCGGACATGCCCGGACACAGCGCGGTGACAGTGATGCCGTCGCCTTTGAGCTCACGATGCAGCGCATCGGAGAACCGCAGAACGTAGGCTTTCGCCGCGGAGTAAACGGCAAAATGTTTTACGCCCTGATACGACAAGAGGCTGGCGACCATCAAAATATGGCCTTTTTGTCTGGTGCGCATATCTTCTGCAAAGAGCCGGGTTAACGCTGTCAAACTGGTGATATCCAGAGTGATCATATCCAGCGCGTCATTTAAGGGTTTATCTAAAAAGCGGCCCTGCAACCCATGGCCCGCGTTATTAATTAATGTATCGACCACAATATGTCGTTCCTGCAAGCGGCGGTGCAGATCGCTGATTGCGCTAATCACGGAAAGATCCACCTGTTCAACGATGACATCAATTTTAAAATGTTCGCGTAATTCCTCCGCGAGTATTTCAAGCTTATTGAGTCGACGCGCCACCAGAATGATCGATTTTCCTTGTGAGGCGTATTGCCGCGCGAACTCCTCGCCAAATCCGCTTGAAGCGCCTGTAATGAGCACCCAGGCATGGTTTTTTGCTGTCATGTTAATCACTCCAGTAGGTTATTGGGAACGGTACGGATGCCAACCTATGACACGTCTGTACTCAGGTTCGTGGGGGGCTATGACGTCTTCGTGGTGGTTTCCGGGGGCTGCCAGCCGCCGCCGAGCGCTTTGAATGCGGCGATGGCCGCGCGCGCCGCTTCTGTTTGGGCCTGAGCCCGAGCATCGGAAGCTTGCAGCAGGGTTTCATCGGCATGGAGGACATCAATCAGGCTGGCAGTCCCTTTCTGGTAGGCGATGAAGGACGACTGCCGCGCGCTGGTTAACGCGGTTTCCCCCGCGGTTAACGTTGCGGACTGGGTCTCGCGATTGACTACGGCCGACAAGGTGTTTTCCACATCTTCGGTCGCGCGTAATACCGACAGGCGGTAAGCCGCGAGAGCTTCGGCTTCCTGTCCTTTAGCCTGATCGATCTGAGCGTTAATGCGGCCGAAATCGAAGAGCCGCCAGCGTAGTCCCAATACGCCTGCCGATTGGCTGGCACCGCTGGAGAACAGGTTGCCGCTCGACACCGCTGTGGCGTTGCCGAGTAGTGCGTTGAGTGAGAATTTAGGATAATACTCGCTGATGGCTACCCCGATGCGGGCGTTGGACGCCGCGAGATGGCGTTCGGCCACAATAATATCCGGCCTGCGGCGTAGCAGGTCGGCAGGTGTTCCCGTTGCTATGAGCGAAGGCGGTTGTGGAATGTCACCTGAGGCAGACAGTTGGGCTTGATGCGTGCCGGGAGGCGTGCCGAGTATGACATCCAATGCGTTCATTGCGGCATCGATCCCGGTCTGGATCGCAGGCACGGTGGCCTGAACCTGCGACAGCGCGCCCTCCGTCTGACGAACCTGATACTCTGCGGCGAGCCCTTTACTGTGGAGCCGCTGTACCTTATCCAGCAGTTCTTGCTGCGTATTGACCTGCCTGTTGGCGATCGCCAGACGCGTTTGTAATCCACGCAGGGTGATATAGGTATCGGCTGTCTGAGCGGCGACGGCCAGACGAGTGGCGGCGACACCGGCTTCTGAAGCCTGATAATCAGCCAGCGCTGCCTGATGACCACGTCTTAGCCCGCCGAATACATCAATTTCCCAACTGGCGTTGAGGTCGGTTTCATAAGCATTGCCGTAACGGTTATAGCCAGGAACGGTATTGAGTAGCTGGCCTTGCGCGGTTTCAACCGACTGGTAGGCGCGGGCGGCTTGTCCGCTGATGTTGCCCGAGGGCAGCAGCGCTGCTGTTGCTGTGCCAAGCCCGGCGCGTGCCTGACGCATCCGTGCGGATGCCTGGGCCAAATCAAGATTCTGTGCAAGTGCTCTTGAAACTAACTCACTCAGTAAGGGATCATTAAAGCTTTCCCACCAGACGGCAAGGTTGGCTGCCTGAGTGACGTTTCCTTGCTCTGCTAAAGACGGTTTTACGGCAGATTGCGTCTGATAACGATCCGCGAGTGGCGCGTCTGGACGGTGATAATCCGGTCCAACGGCGCAACCCGCTATTGCACCAGTCGTTACCACCAAAGCAAGGGTACGGAGGGATAACATAGTAGTTCCTTGAGTCAAAAAGGCTGTGACCATATTACATATTGGTCACTCGTTGTCAATCAGCGTTCGGTGAGCTAAGCTTGAGAAATGACTAAACATATGAATACACCGTCCCCACGCGGGCCGTCGGACCATAGCGTTCGAGATCAGATTGTGGAAGCGGCTACTGAGCACTTCGGGCACTTTGGGTATGAGAAGACAACCGTGTCCGATCTGGCCAAAGCGATTGGCTTTTCTAAGGCCTACATCTACAAGTTTTTTGATTCTAAACAGGCTATCGGAGAGATGATTTGTACTAACCGACTGGCAAGGATCATGGATATTGTCAACGCCGCGATGGTGGATGCGCCAACGGCTTCAGAAAAGCTGAGGCGTCTGTATAAAGCCTTGATAGAAGCGGGTAGCGATTTATTTTTTCACGATCGCAAGCTTTATGAGATCGCCGCGGTATCCTCGCGCGAACGGTGGCCTTCAGCCGTTGCGTATGAAGAAAAGTTACGCCAGCTTGTTCAGCAAATTCTTCTCGAGGGACGACAGTCCGGGGAGTTTGAACGCAAGACGCCGCTGGATGAGGCGGCAGATGCCATTTATCTGGTGATGCGACCTTATGCTTGCCCTATTCAACTGCAATACAACCTGGATTCATCAGCGTCCGCTGCGGTGTTACTGCCGTCGTTAATATTGCGTAGTTTGGCACCTTAAAATTGTGACCATTGACAAATTTGGTCACTAGTCGGAGAATGCGGTTTCTGTCCTGTTAACGTGATAAGGGAACCCATGCTTCGGCTCAACTCTGCCACTCTTGCTGTTTGCCTGTTGCCTCTCGCCCTGGTGGCGTGCGGCGACGCTTCTGACGTCGACGATCCCCGCAATCAGCCTCCTTTAGTAAGAACGGCTACCGTGGTGAGCGCCGCTGAAACGTCTCGCTCGTTTACGGGGATCGTTGTTGCCCGCATTCAAAGCGATCTGGGTTTTCGGGTACAAGGCAAAATCCTTGAACGTCTGGTGGACACCGGGCAGACCGTGAAACGCGGTCAGCCTTTGATGCGCTTAGACCCTATCGATCTCAGCCTGCAGGCTCAAGCCCAACAGCAGGCCGTTACCGCGGCTCGCGCCCGCGCCAGACAGGCGACCGATGACGAAGCACGTTATCGTGGTCTGGTTGCGGCAGGTGCCATCTCCGCTTCTGCTTATGACCAGATAAAGGCTGCTGCCGAGACGGCGAAAGCCGAACTGAGCGCCACACAGGCTCAGGCGGATGTGGCGCGTAATGCTACGGGGTATGCGGTATTGATCGCTGACGCCGATGGCGTGGTGGTCGACACGCTGGCGGAACCGGGGCAGGTAGTTAGCGCAGGTCAGCCTGTCGTTCGGCTGGCGCGGGCAGGGCAACGGGAGGCGATCGTCCATTTGCCTGAGACGCTACGCCCAGCGGTTGGAAGCGAAGCGCAGGCAACCCGCTATGGAACCGAACAACAGCGTGTTCCCGCGAAACTGCGGGTGCTCTCCGATGCGGCTGATCCACTGACGCGCACTTTTGAAGCGAGGTATGTACTTGACGGTGCGCTGGCGAACGCTCCGCTTGGCTCCACTGTCACACTCGCTATTGCTGAAGATAGGCTATCTGAGCAGGCTCTTCAGGTGCCTATCGCCGCAATTTATGATGCAGGGAAAGGGCCGGGGGTATGGGGTATTGCAGGGGAACCCGCCAAGGTGTCGTGGCACCCTGTTCAGGTGCTTGGGCTCGGTGATGACACGGCAAGCGTGACCGGCGACTTACATCCCGGTGAACCGATTGTGGCGTTGGGCGCACATCTACTGCGTGATGGCGAAGAGATCCGTATGGCGGAACAGCGTGATACCAACGCGGCGGGGAACCGACCATGAGTGAGGTACGGTTCAATCTTTCGGCGCTCGCGGTGCGCGAACGCGCCATCACACTATTCCTTATCATCTTGATTACCGTGGCCGGTATTCTCTCGTTTTTTGAACTGGGGCGGGCAGAAGATCCGCCGTTCACGGTTAAACAGATGACTATTATCTCTGCATGGCCGGGAGCGACCGCGCAGGAAATGCAGGATCAGGTAGCAGAGCCGCTGGAAAAGCGTATGCAGGAGCTTAAGTGGTATGACCGCAGCGAGACCTATACGCGTCCGGGACTCTCATTCACCATGTTGTCACTGCTCGATAGTACGCCGCCTTCACAGGTACAGGAAGAGTTCTATCAGGCGCGTAAAAAACTCGGTGATGAGGCCAAAAACCTTCCGGCAGGCGTGATTGGGCCAATGGTCAACGATGAGTTCTCTGACGTGACGTTTGCGCTCTTTGCGCTGAAAGCCAAAGGCGAACCCCAGCGTTTGCTGGTGCGCGATGCCGAATCGTTGCGTCAGCGTCTGTTGCATGTGCCGGGCGTGAAGAAGGTCAATATTATCGGTGAGCAGGCGGAACGCATCTTTGTCTCGTTCTCGCATGACCGGCTGGCGACGCTGGGTATTGCTCCTCAGGACATTTTCTCCGCGCTGAACAATCAAAACGTACTCACGCCCGCGGGGTCGATTGAAACCATCGGCCCGCAGGTATTCCTTCGTTTGGACGGCGCTTTTGACACGCTGGAGAAAATTCGCGACACGCCGATCGTCGCGCAAGGGAGAACACTGAAACTGTCAGACGTGGCAACGGTTAATCGTGGCTACGACGATCCCGCGACTTTCTTGGTTCGCAATCAGGGCGAACCCGCGTTGTTGCTGGGTGTTGTGATGCGTGAGGGATGGAACGGTTTAGCGCTGGGAAAAGCGCTGGATGCAGAGACAACCCAGATCAATGAAGGCATGCCGCTGGGAATGACGTTGTCGAAGATTACCGATCAGTCTGTGAATATCAGTTCGTCTGTCGACGAATTCATGATCAAATTCTTCGTCGCGTTGCTGGTAGTGCTGGCGGTGTGTTTTGTCAGTATGGGCTGGCGTGTGGGTGTCGTTGTTGCGGCAGCAGTGCCATTGACGCTGGCTATTGTTTTCGTCGTGATGGAGGCGTCCGGTAAGAACTTCGATCGTATTACGTTAGGATCGCTGATTCTGGCGCTGGGGCTGTTGGTGGATGATGCCATTATTGCCATCGAGATGATGGTGGTGAAAATGGAGGAGGGCTATGGCCGTATCAAAGCCTCCGCCTATGCCTGGAGCCACACGGCTGCGCCGATGCTGGCAGGTACGCTAGTCACCGCCGTGGGGTTTATGCCTAACGGTTTCGCACAGTCCACTGCGGGTGAGTACACCAGCAACATGTTCTGGATCGTCGGTATTGCCCTGATTGCATCCTGGGTGGTTGCGGTAGTTTTTACGCCTTATTTAGGCGTGAAGATGCTGCCGGAAATCAAAACCGTCGAGGGGGGACACGCGGCTATTTACGACACCCGCCATTACAACCGGTTTCGTCGTTTGCTGACGCGCGTTATCGCGCGGAAATGGATGGTTGCCAGCACCGTTATTGCCGTATTTGTTGCCGCGATTCTCGGGATGGGCGTGGTCAAGAAGCAGTTTTTCCCAACCTCCGACCGGCCTGAAGTGCTGGTGGAGGTGCAGATGTCTTATGGCACGTCTATTGAGCAGACCAGCCTTGCGACGGCGAAGATCGAAAACTGGCTGAAGCAGCAGGACGAAGCAAAAATCGTTACGTCCTATATCGGGCAGGGTTCGCCGCGTTTTTATTTGGCGATGGCTCCCGAGTTACCCGACCCGTCGTTTGCGAAGATTGTCGTGCTGACGGACAGTCAGGAAGCGCGTGAAGCACTTAAATTCCGTATTCGTGACGCGGCGGCTGACGGTTTGGCACCCGAAGCGCGTATCCGTGTTACTCAACTGGTGTTTGGCCCCTATTCACCTTTTCCTGTTGCCTACCGCGTCATGGGGCCGGATCCTGCCACATTGCGTGAGATTGCCGATAAAGTGAAAGCGGTGATGCAGGCCAGCCCGATGATGAGGACGGTCAATACCGACTGGGGCCCGCGGGTGCCGACACTGCATTTCACGTTGGATCAGGATCGGTTGCAGTCGGTGGGGCTGACATCGAGTGCGGTTGCTCAGCAACTTCAATTCTTGCTCTCCGGTGTGCCGATTACGTCTGTACGTGAAGATATTCGTTCTGTGCAGGTCATGGGGCGCGCCGCGGGGGATATTCGACGCGATCCCGCAAAAATAGAAGGCTTTACGCTAGTCGGCGCTGCTGGACAACGTATTCCTCTGTTGCAGATCGGTGATGTCGAGGTGCGAATGGAAGATCCTGTGCTTCGGCGCCGGGACCGCACCCCGACGATTACCGTTCGTGGTGACATCGCCGAAACACTGCAGCCGCCGGATGTGTCCGCGATCATGGTGAAATCACTGCAGCCCATCATTGATACGCTGCCCGCCGGATACCGTATTGAGCAGGCAGGCTCGATCGAAGAATCGGCAAAAGCGACCAACGCGATGGCACCGCTGTTTCCTATCATGATTGCCATCACGCTGTTGATCATCATCCTACAGGTGCGCTCAATGTCGGCGATGGTGATGGTCTTCCTCACCGCCCCGCTGGGGCTGATTGGTGTGGTGCCAACGCTGCTGCTCTTCAACCAGCCGTTTGGTATTAATGCGCTTGTTGGACTGATCGCGCTATCGGGCATCCTGATGCGCAATACGCTGATACTGATCGGACAAATCCATCATAACGAGAAGGAAGGGCTCGATCCGTTCCATGCGGTGGTGGAAGCAACGGTGCAACGCGCTCGACCCGTGTTGCTTACGGCGATGGCGGCGATTCTGGCTTTTATTCCTCTTACCCATTCCGTCTTCTGGGGCACGCTGGCGTACACGCTGATTGGCGGGACATTAGGGGGAACCATCATGACGCTGGTATTTCTGCCGGCGATGTATGCCATCTGGTTCAAAATACGCCCGGAGAATGAGAAACACGCCGACAAACCGATATCGGTATAAGCGGTAATCCATCTGCAAAATCGCCACAGACAACACGTTGTGGCGAGAGCTATCCAGTCCGCTGGCGTGGTGCGTATTTCCACGCCAGTCATTACTGTAAGACCACCATGAGCACTGTCATTATGGCGAAAACGTATTCCTTTGAAGCCCCACGATTAACCGGAAAAATTGTCGCGCTCTTGGCGGGGCTGTCGGCCATTAGCATATTGTCTACAAACATCATTCTCCCTGCATTTCCGGATATCGGAGAGCAGCTTGGGGCGTCCCCCCGTGAACTGGGTCTGACGCTTTCCAGTTTTTTCATTACTTTCGCGCTGGCTCAATTGGTTGTCGGCCCGCTGTCGGATCGCTACGGGCGTAAGAACCTCGTTTTGGGAGGACTCTCGATATTCATTATTGGCACAGTAGTCGGCGGCCTTGCTGGCTCACTTGAAACGCTGATTGTGGGAAGAGTTATTCAGGCGCTGGGGATATGTGCTGCCGCTGTGTTAGCGCGCGCGATTGCACGTGATTTATTTGAAGGTGAAACGCTGGCGCGGGCGCTATCGCTGACGATGATCGCGACGGCGGCGGCACCTGGCTTCTCACCGCTGGTGGGAAGTGTGCTGACCACGACATTGGGGTGGCGAGCGATCTTTATACTGGTGGGACTTGCCGCTTTTGTTATCGCGGTCTTCTATGCTCATGGGCTGGGAGAAACACATCCTACCGAGCGTCGGGCTCCACACTCGGTTCCAGGCGTGATATTGGCGTACGGCAAGCTGGTTGTGAATGGGGCATTTATCCTTCCGGCACTGTCAATGAGTCTGTTGATGAGCGGATTGTTTGCCTCTTTCGGTGCTGCACCCGCGATTCTGATGAGTGGGATAGGCCTATCGTCACTTCAGGCCGGGCTCTATTTCGCCTCCACCGTGTTCGTTGTTTTTGGGGCAGGCATGGCGGCACCACGACTGGCGCATCGTTATGGCCCGAGAAGAGTGGCATCGGTGGGGCTCGCTACCGCGTTAGCCGGTGGGAGCTTGCTGCTGTTGGGGCCGGAGACTCCAGGCCTGAGCGGGTATACCTTTTCCATGATTGTATTCCTCTGGGGAATGGGCTTAGCGAATCCACTGGGAACGGCGATAACTATGGGCCCCTTTGGGAAAGAGGCGGGTCTGGCATCTGCGCTGCTTGGTTTTTTGACAATGGGAATGGCGGCGCTAACAACCTGGCTGGGCTCGGTACTGCCGTTTCCTGCCGTCACTACGCTGGGCGCGATACAGGCCGTGGCTTGTCTGATTGCACTGGTACTATTTTGCTGTGGTTCACTGGCGAGATCGAATACGCGCTCAGAGGCGTAGTGCTATAGGAAATACCCGCTTGATTAACCCGATTCGGAACCCCAGAAGGGGTTCCCGGTACCATGACAGATCTACTTTGCGACAACCTCATCATTGATGGTATAGACCGTGCAGTTGGCTGCCCCTTTACGCTGGAATGTTTCACCGCTCTTGACGGTTGTCTCAGCGGCCTCATGACCAGTTCGCGCCCAGTATGCCGTTCCCCATGCTCCGTCTTTGCCTGTCGCAAACGCTTTCTCATAAAGCCGCGCTGCTGACAGACCGGGCAACACCACTTTATCTGGAGAGGCCCAGGGCTGGCGTCTTATTGCCTCAAGCGCGGCCAGCATATATCGGGTGTCTTTTTTACCCGCCAGCTTATGCAGCGGCTGCTTACAGGAACCGCCTAAATATTCAGCCCGCCGCTTGAGTAACCGTATCCCTCCCGCAGAACGGTAACCGCAGCATAACGGTGGTGTGCAAAGGCAAGTGCTGTTGACGATGCGCGGTTTGGGTTCATTTCCTAGCGATCAAATTCGGCAGTACCCACGGTCCCATTCGTGATTATCACCACAGGGAGTGTTGTCTGGCTGACTGGGCGCGTGACAAATGCATCGAGTATGGCGGGTTTACCATTAAGGGATTATCTGAAGGCCCGAGGGGCGTGGGTTTTCGCATTGTTACGAGACAGTCGCTAAGAGACATTTGGGGGTCACTCCGTCATCGAACCAACGTGACCCCAAATCTGACCACCTGATTCTTCCGATGCGGAGAGAAAACGGAATGTGCACCGAAGATACTTTTTCACGTGAGGGCATTGAATCAAATGATAAAAGCAAAAATCCCGCTTAAGTTGCCTTAAGCGGGATTTTCTAAATTTGGCTCCTCTGACTGGACTCGAACCAGTGACATACGGATTAACAGTCCGCCGTTCTACCGACTGAACTACAGAGGAATCGGTTAAGTGCGATGGATAATAGCGGGAGCGTTTCGGGTTGTCAAAGGGTGTTATCGCTCGAGGTGTTTGATTGCCGAACTAATAACCAACATATTGAAATTATTGCTCAAGTTGAGCACAGGAAAGCCGTGAGACGCGTCGATTAGCGGGCAAGCTTGCACTCTAAAATAGCAGGGTTTGCTTTAGGATGGTGCAGACGAGTATTGGGCCAGAGGCTGATTCTTCAGACAAAATCAGGGAGGTTGGTTAGCAGAATCATTGCTTTTCCTTATTTTACCCGTGGCTTATCAATGAGGTATCACTTTTTCTTAGGAATAGGGACATAATATGGCGCGCTTTTTGCTACCTCTTTAGAGTAATTACTCAGGAGGCAGACATGAATCTTAGACGGCTCAAATATTTTGTGAAAATCGTTGATATCGGTAGCCTGACGCAGGCTGCTGAGTTGTTGCATATTGCACAACCGGCGCTGAGCCAGCAGGTCGCGACGCTGGAGAGTGAACTCGAAAAACAGCTACTGGTGCGGAGTCGGCGCGGTGTGACGCCTACCGAGGCGGGGAAAATTCTTTATTCTCACGCACAGACGATATTGTCACAGTGTGAACAGGCAAAGGATGCGGTGAGTGGCGCACGACAATCAATGAGTGCGTAAGCGTTAACGATTAAGGCCAGCTGTTCCCCGATGGCTGGCTATTCCATCTGACTTTCTTTTCTGATGTTCTGTCAGAATTCGATGTGTTTTTATTTTTTCGTGAACTTCATCACAATTTATCGCATTATCGATCTTCTTCTCACAGAGAACTTCGTTCTTAAAAATAAAATGGTTTTTTAGTTTTTTTATTTATTTGGTTTATTTATATGCACCTTCATTTTATTGCCGCAGTGTGAATATGATTTCCTTAAAATGGTAATAGACACTAGCGATCAGGCCATTCACAGTGTTACATTAATCTTCGTTATGTTTTCTCTAATCCTGTTCGTCATGGCAGGTGTTGCCTTATGGGTGTATGACGGTTATTTTTTTGATTAAGGAGTTCAAATGAATAATATCCTCTCTCATCTTTTAATAAAGCTGGCAGAAAAAGAAGTTGGAGAAAAAGCGCTTAATGCGAAGATTGAATCGTTAGAGATGCTGATTTCTGCTATTGTTTCAACATTTGATGACAGTAAAATCAATGAGTTAAATAAGAAGATAGAAGGTGTGGTTGCTGATGCTTCTCAGCGGAAGGATGACCATAATTCCTTAGCTTTCGAACTATTGGCAAAAAACATCAATCGAATCACAACCGTTTCATTACGAGAATAACTTTCTTATATATCAATGGTAACGACATTAATTGATCGCATATTAATTTTCGCATATCCAATTGAGAATTATTTATATTCAATAATAGAGAATACTTGTGCTATGGGTGATTTTGCTGAAAAAAATTGAAGGCGCTGACGTTGTCCGCGCCTTTCTTGCATTTATACGCTTTACTTCATGTCAACAGCCTGCTTTTTCCGACGAATAAACTGATAAGCAATAGCCAGAACAATAAACCACAGCGGCGTGACAATGAGCGCCTGCCGTGTATCTGGCTGTAATGTTAACAGCACAATAACAAAAGCGAAAAAGGCCAAACATACCCAGCACATGAAAATACCCAATGGCATTTTATAGGATGACTCGGCATGTAGCTGAGGACGTTTTTTACGGTAGGTCAGGTAAGAGCACAGGATGATGCTCCAGATGAACATGAATAAAATTGCGGAGACAGTGGTCACCAGCGTAAAGACGGTCATCACGTTCGGAATCAGGTAGATCAGCACTACGCCGGAAAGCAAACAAATACAGGAAAACATCAGTCCAGCCGAAGGCACTGCGCGTTTAGAGAGCATACCGAAGCTTTTCGGTGCATCGCCTTGTTTAGCCAGACCAAAGAGCATGCGGCTGGTGGAGAAAACGCCGCTATTCGCTGAGGATGCCGCAGACGTCAGGACGACGAAGTTGATCATACTGGCAGCCGCAGGTAAGCCGACAAGCACGAACATTTCCACGAAAGGACTACGATCTGCCGTGATCGCGCCCCAGGGCGTGACGGACATAATCATGATTAGCGCAAAAACATAAAACATAATGATGCGAATCGGGATAGCGTTAATCGCCCGCGGCAATACAACTTTCGGGTTTTTCGTTTCAGCAGCCGTTGTACCCACCAGTTCGATGCCGACAAAGGCGAATACGGCTATCTGGAACCCTGCGAAGAAACCGCTTATTCCTTTGGGGAACATGCCGCCATCATTCCAGAGGTTGGTAAAAGAGGCGACGTTGCCTGACGGAGAAGAGAATTGCATCATGACCAGCACAGCGCCAACTGCGATTAACGCAACGATGGCGACAATTTTTATCATGGCAAACCAGAATTCCATCTCACCAAACAGTTTCACGGTTGCCAGATTGAGCGTAAGTAAGAGCAGCACGCAAAGCAGGGACGAAACCCACTGTGATAAATCGGGGAACCAGAACTGAGAGTAGGCGCTAATCGCGACGACATCGGCGATCCCGGTTACGACCCAGCAGAACCAGTAAGTCCAGCCAGTGAAGAAACCAGCCCATGGCCCGAGCAGGTCGGCCGCGAAGTCACTGAATGACTTATAGTTGAGGTTGGAGAGTAATAGCTCTCCCATTGCGCGCATAACGAAAAACAGCATAAAGCCAATGATCATATAAACGAAGATGATCGACGGGCCTGCCATGCTGATTGTTTTGCCTGAGCCCATGAATAGCCCAGTCCCGATTGCTCCGCCGATGGCGATGAGCTGAATATGACGATTAGTCAGATTCCGTTGCAGTCCCTCTCCCTGTTCAGGGGCAAGGTCTGCGGCTTCTTTTGATTGTTCGGCCATTTAAGTACACGTTCCTGTTTCTGTCTGTGATGTTTTTTTGAGCTCTTTGGTGGCTCTCGTTTGCGAAAATCGAAACAAATAAGATAGCGCAACCGCGGTACTTATTACAGCGGATGTCTGAGATAGCCAGGCATAAAGAGGGCAGATAATGATGTAAAGTGATGCTGTATATTTTTCGCCCTAAAATGAAGAGGATATAAAACGCTGAGAGGCCGAGATAAATAGGTTGAGTAGGTTAACAAATTTACCAATCGCTAACAATGCTATTATCGTGCATAAAAAATTAATATGAAGTGTTTGACAGACGAGTCAGGGAGGAGAATAATCCTCCCCGTTGGGTCGTTAGCTCAGTTGGTAGAGCAGTTGACTCTTAATCAATTGGTCGCAGGTTCGAACCCTGCACGACCCACCAACAATATCAAAAGCTTACAGTAATTTTTCCTATTTGTTATTATTGTTTTTCTTTTTAGTTAGCTTTTCTTTAATTATATCCTTTCTTAAATTCATTCGTATTTTCTGCGTTATTTTATTATTCTCTGATTTTTTATTTTATCTTGTTTCTTTCACGGTTTTTCTTGCTTAATAGATCGGGTTTTCTCTGGCGTGTTTTTATTCAGAGGGCACGTTAACGTCGGCGAAGATATAACGGGCTGATGGTATTGTTGAAACTCACGCTCTGTCTGATGAAGGCGTGCCTCACGCGTCCTGAAGAGTCGTGATAAAGTGCTATGCTTAACAGACGGGATAGTCGATAGAGCGTAATAATGATGTTGCGGGTTGAACTGCTCTAAATAATTCGGGTTACAGGTAACATGTTCACGCGCAAGGCGTTTGCCCTTTAGGACGAAACACGCAGAAGTACACATCAGTGTGCCGAGTCGCGTAGCCAGCGCGTATGTAGCTTGAGTATGACGAGTTTGCACAGGGCTGTGTTCACACCACTGGGGCGGCGTTTAGAGGTAGCTGGAGTTTCCTGGTTAGCCATAAGCAAGTTTCTGCTTGATTTCGGAGGGGTTCATATGGGATTCGAAAAATTACTGGCTGTCATAGAAAAAAGTCACCAGGATCCAAAATCGGTTGTCTCGTTGTCTGAACTGAGCCAGGCAATCCATGAGATAATTTGTACTGAAAGTTCGAAAGAGTACAAAATAAATGAATGCTTCACCGAGCTGAGAGAACTGGTTGATGAAAGAAAAGCACTCTCGAGGAAACAGTTCTTGGATAAAGCGTTGGTGACGGAATTAACGCAATATAAAAAGAAAGAAGAGGCACTACTTTTGAAACTCATCAGCATTAAATAGACGAGAGTCTCTATTTTTAATCCGTAAAGCAATGCTAAATATCACTACACCGCCAGAGCAAATAATTAACATGGCGGTGTAGCAAATAGTGCTATTTACGGTAGCTGGTTTTGATTTGTTTAATCGTGTTATCAAAAACAGCGGCTTGCTCGGTATCTTCCAACTGAGCAATATATCTTTCCATATTGATGATAACTTTACCGGCGTCTGCCTGGCCGATTGATTTTAATAACAGCGTCACCATTGCCTTCAGGCAGGTAACCTCATGGGCCAGTGTTTCAGCGGATGCGGCAGTAGAAAAATCTGCGTTGCTCATGTTTTCTCCTCAACAAGAAAAAGATGTTTTTCGTCGCCTGCTGCGGGCGTTACCGCTGGTGCGACAGGCAGAACCAGATAGACGGGAGTATACCATAAAGCATATTGTGGATTGATATTATTCGCGGATAACGCCATTTTAGTGACTGTTTTTTATGCATTTAACTTATTAAAAGAGCGTCTATATTCTTGGCGTTTTTTCGTGGTAAAGGCTATAGATGTGTTTCGTTTAATACATATGATGTTCACTATGGACGTGCTTCACTGAATATATTATTTGTATAATAAATCGGTAGGCGATGATAAAATATCTAATGACATTCTGCTTACAATAGTGACTTTTCATTGACATTTAAGATGTAAAGCCAATTGCATGCCATTTGATTTGCATTGTTTTTTATACATTTTGTGCCACCGCACTGTTTATACTGCGTGGCGTATTTGAAATGTTAAGAATGTGATCGACATACACCATCAGGTTGACGATATATTGTTATGATCGGGAATGCGCTTTATTCCTTCTCGGCATATTTTAAAATACATATTCATATAAATCAGTGTTCATTATTTTTTGAAACCAACGTAGTATCACCTGCAAGCAACTTTTTATGTAAGTGTTACTCCCTTTTTTGGAGAATTATTCTTTGATTAGCGTTTTTCTTGTTGATGACCATGAACTGGTGCGGGCAGGGATACGACGCATTCTTGACGATATCAAAGGTCTGAAAGTGGTTGGTGAGGCATGTTGTGGTGAAGATGCCGTGAAATGGTGCCGAAGCAATGATGTGGATGTTGTCCTGATGGACATGAGCATGCCGGGCATCGGTGGGCTTGAAGCAACGCGTAAGATCCTGCGTTTTACTCCAGATATAAAAGTCATCATGCTCACTATTTATACGGAGAATCCGCTACCCGCAAAAGTCATGCAGGCTGGTGCCGCGGGATATGTGAGTAAAGCTGCAGCCCCTCAGGAAGTGATCTCCGCCATTCGAGCAGTACACGCAGGTAAACGGTATATTGCTTCTGATATTGCCCAACAGATGGCATTAAGCCAACTGGAGCCGCAAACGGACGCACCGCTGGAGTGTTTGTCTGAACGCGAATTACAGATTATGCTAATGATAACTAAGGGGCAGAAAGTGACTGAAATCTCAGATCAGCTTAATCTTAGCCCTAAAACCGTGAACAGCTATCGTTACCGTATGTTTAGCAAACTGAATATCAACGGCGACGTAGAGTTGACTCATCTGGCTATCAAGCATGGGCTTTTTACCGCGGAGACATTGTTAAGTAGTGAGTGAGAGTTTCGATGCTTCGGCATTTTTAAAAACGGTAACGAGCCAGCCTGGTGTCTACCGTATGTATGATGCGGGCGATACGGTCATCTATGTCGGTAAGGCAAAAGACTTAAAAAAACGGCTTGCCAGCTATTTCCGCAGCCATGTCGCCAGCCGTAAAACCGAGGCATTGGTCAAAAGCATCAAGCATATTGATGTCACGATCACGCACACAGAAACTGAAGCCTTACTGCTGGAACACAACTACATTAAGCTTTATCAGCCGCGCTATAACGTCTTGCTGCGTGACGATAAATCCTACCCCATGATTTTCCTGAGCGGTGATGCTCATCCACGTCTGGCTGTTCACCGTGGTGCCAAACATGCGAAGGGCGAATACTTCGGCCCGTTTCCCAACGGCAATGCCGTGCGTGAAACGCTGATATTGCTGCAAAAACTGTTCCCAGTGCGCCAGTGTGAAAATAGCGTCTATCGCAACCGCTCTCGCCCTTGCCTGCAATATCAAATTGGTCGCTGCCTTGGGCCTTGCGTTAGCGGTTTGGTTAGCGAAGAGGATTATCAACAGCAGGTTGACTATGTTCGCCTGTTTTTGTCTGGCAAAGATCAGCAGGTACTGAATCAACTTATCTCCCGGATGGAAGCGGCCAGTCGCGACCTGAATTTTGAAGAAGCAGCCCGGATACGCGATCAGATCCAGGCCGTTCGGCGCGTGACGGAGAAACAATTTGTTTCCGGTGACGGCGAAGATCTGGATGTGATCAGCGTGGCTTTTGATGCGGGTATGGCTTGCGTCTATGTCCTGTTTATCCGGCAGGGAAAAGTCCTTGGCAGCCGGAGCTATTTCCCCAAAGTGCCTGGTGGTACGGAATTAGGTGAAGTGGTGCAAACGTTTGTCGGGCAGTTCTATTTACAAGGAAGCTTAGGCCGAACGCTTCCTGCAGAAATTCTGCTTGATTTCACTTTGCCCGATAAAGACGTATTAACGGAGTCCCTGACGGCGGTTGCGGGGAGAAAAGTACAGATTCAGACGAAGCCCCGTGGCGACCGTGCTCGTTATTTAAAACTGGCGCGGACGAATGCTGCCACTGCGTTGGTCACAAAGCTGTCTCAACAATCCACAATTCATCAGCGTCTGGCCGCACTAGCAAGCGTCTTGCAACTGCCTGAAATCCATCGCATGGAGTGTTTTGACATCAGTCATACGATGGGTGAACAGACGGTGGCATCCTGCGTGGTATTTGATGCCAATGGTCCATTACGTTCGGAATATCGCCGCTATAATATCAGTGGCATTACGCCCGGTGATGATTATGCTGCCATGGCGCAAGTTCTCCGACGCCGGTACGGTAAAGCGTTGGATGAGAGTAAAATACCTGATGTCATTGTGATTGATGGCGGGAAAGGGCAACTTGGTCAGGCTCAGGCCGTGTTTGACTCGTTACAAGTATCATGGGATAAAAATAAGCCGTTGCTGCTTGGGGTTGCGAAAGGCAGCGATCGTAAAGCTGGATTAGAAACCCTGTTTTTTGAAGCGACAGGCGAGGGCGTAGCACTGCCACCTGATTCTCCCGCGTTGCACGTTATCCAGCATATTCGCGATGATTCGCATGACCATGCGATTGGTGGACATCGTAAAAAGAGAGCAAAAGTAAAGAATACCAGTACGCTGGAGCTTATCGAAGGTGTCGGCCCTAAACGTCGTCAAACCCTGCTGAAATACATGGGAGGGCTACAGCCGTTGATGAATGCCAGTATTGAGGAGATTGCAAATGTTCCAGGAATTTCGCATGCATTGGCAGAAAAGATCTTCCATGCATTGAAACACTAGGGACAATGTAGCAACATACTCTTAGTATCCACTCCAGCCAGATAGTTACCTAAGCGCTATGCAATTTAATATACCGACGTTGCTTACCCTGTTTCGTGTTGCTCTTATTCCGTTTTTTGTGCTGGCGTTTTATCTTCCGTTCGTCTGGGCACCGCTGCTTTGTGCGCTGATTTTCGTGTTTGCTGCCGTGACGGATTGGTTTGATGGTTTCCTTGCCCGCCGCTGGAAACAGACCACGCGTTTTGGTGCCTTCCTCGATCCCGTTGCGGATAAAGTGATGGTGGCTGTCGCGTTGGTGCTGGTTGCGGAATACTATCATTCCTGGTGGATTACGTTGCCGGCAGCTACGATGATCGCGCGAGAAATCATTATTTCAGCCTTGCGCGAGTGGATGGCTGAAATTGGCAAAAGAAGCAGTGTTGCCGTGTCGTGGATAGGAAAGGTGAAGACTACGGCTCAGATGATGGCGCTTTTTGCTTTGCTATGGCGCCCAGAGCGCATTGTTGAAGGTGTTGGTGTGGTGGCGTTGTATATCGCAGCTGTGCTGACTTTTTGGTCCATGTTCCAATATTTGAATGCCGCGCGTCACGATTTGCTTGAACCTTGATCGAAGCGCCGTAAAAACCAGCAAACGAACGTGGTTGCTTGATAATTCTGTTGACTCATCGTGTCAGGTCAGTAGAATGCACCGCATCAACAGCAACGCTGGTTTGTAAGAAGTTAAGAGAATCAGTGAGTTCTGTGTTGCGGGAATAGCTCAGTTGGTAGAGCACGACCTTGCCAAGGTCGGGGTCGCGAGTTCGAGTCTCGTTTCCCGCTCCAATTTAAAGCATCGGCGATAGCGGATGTTGGTCATTAAGACCTAAATATTCTGGCGCGTTAACAAAGCGGTTATGTAGCGGATTGCAAATCCGTCTAGTCCGGTTCGACTCCGGAACGCGCCTCCAATATTTAAGCCCGGGTGGTGAAATCGGTAGACACAAGGGATTTAAAATCCCTCGGCGTTCGCGCTGTGCGGGTTCAAGTCCCGCCCCGGGCACCATTGATTTAAGCTAATAAAAACAATTAGTTATAAACTATAATTAAACCACCTTGCGGTGGTTTTTTTGTGCCTGAAAAGTGGCGAGTGGCAGCAAAATGGCAGCAGAGTGGCAGCGCCGATTTTAGGCATGAAAAAAGCGGCCACGAATTCAGCCGCTTTTGTTAAGTCGGATTGAACAATCTACAGCGCTAAATCCAACTGATTTTCCCCTTTGTGACTGCGGGGAAAGATATTGGTGGGGACACATGCGCCAGGCGCGGGTTTTGTTTCGTTCAGCGCTTCATCAATATGCGTCATGCTGGTAAAGCAGTAACCGCACATCATGTTTTGGCACTGGTGATAGCTACGTCGAACCAATGGACTGAGTTCTACGCTGGTACGTGTTTTTGCAGTTGCGCGGCACTTTGGACATTTGATCGCCATGACAACCCCTCAAACGGTTGGTGTTACTGGTATTATACACAGCAGTTGTATTAATCATCATTATCGTCTGCTGCCCAGTCTGTTATTTTCACTTCAAATTCCAGCGATGTAGTAAATCCCGATTGGCTTATTTCATGGACGCAACGCGTAATTATCCAATCGGCATTGTCGATAACCGTTTTAAAGCCAGACATGCGGGCGTGTAATTCGGGATATAAATCAGCACGGCCCCGCGCTAATGTCATACTAAATTCTGCCGCCCCACGTTGCAGTTTTGACCATTTTGCCGCCGCGGCGCGTTTTGCAGCTCGCTCGGTTTTAAACGTCGAACGCATGACATAAACATTACCTTCCGTTCCCTCCAGATAATTCCCCTCTTTACTGCTGGATGCAGGCGCTTTCTTTTTATCGGGCGTGTTGGTTTTACGTTTATTTTTTACCTTTGTCGTCTTAGTTTGGCCAAAATTCAGATCCAGCCAGTACGCCGTAACACCGGTATAGGCGTCACGATCAGCAACACGAAAGCTGTGATTGTCGCCGCTGCTGCGGGTAATGGTGATGGCCGGTAACGGTTTGCCACTTTGTGATACCGCTTGCCCTGGAACAATGAACAGCAACATGCCGTTTTTGATGGTGGCGATTGCCCCAACCATTTCCGCCATGCGTGTAAGGAAGCTGATATCGGATTCATTCGTCTGATCAGCGTGGTCAAGTTCCAGCTTTGCCAGCCGTTCCGTCACACCAGCTTTCAACCCGTAGCGGCTAGCAATGGCAGATACCACAAATCCCACGGTCACATTGTGCCAACTGTATTCGCGTTTGACGTTGAATGACTCTCTGAAGTCGGCACTGCGGGCGCTAATTGTTAGCTGATCTGGCGGGCCACGGTGCGCAATTTCATCAACCGTAAATGTCCCTTTGCTGATTAGCGGTTCATTCGCCCAACCCAGCGCCACGGTAATTTTCGCACCACGCTCCGGCAGGGCTAATTTTCCGTCTGCATCGTCCAGCACCAGTTCCAGCGAATCCGCCTCAAACCCGCGATTATCCGTCAGCGATAACGACATCAGCCGATCATTCAGCTCCGTAACCTGCTTATCACCAACCCTCACCATAAACGCCGGACGGGGTGAATACTCGTCCAGCCGCCCAGAAATAGCCCCTACCGTATCCATGATTGACATTGTTACCCCCTGATCTCTGCCTGAATACTCGCGTTACGCGCGCGTAGGAACAATCAGCGGTGGTTGTCGCGACTCTAAGACACAGCAAACGCCGTGCGCCTGCAACGAAATCCCGCAATCATGAAGCCGGACATTTGACGCATTGAGGCAACAAGCATGGCGACTAATTATCATCACGGTGTGACCGTCCGGGAAACCACGGATCTCAGCACCATCATTAACGATATCGACTCGGCAGTGATCGGCGTGGTGTGTACCGCCGATGATGCCGATGCCGAGACGTTCCCGTTAAACGAACCGGTATTACTCACCCGCGTTGCCAGCGTGTTGGGCAAGGCAGGAAAAACAGGCACGTTACACACGACGCTGAAATGCATTTCCGATCAAGCCAGCCCTCAAACGGTGGTGATCCGCGTGGCTGATGCGGCGAATGCGCAGGCGGAAGGCAATGAACCTAAACCGACACAGGATCAGTTAGTGATCGGTGGTTCCGATGCCAGCGGACGCTATACGGGGCTGTATGCGCTGCTGTCGGCAGAGGCGCGGATTGGTGTTCGACCGCGTGTACTGGCTGTGCCGGAACTTGATACGCAAGCCGTTGCCGCGCAACTGGCCGTCATGGCCGAAAAACTGAATGCGTTTGCTTATGTCAGTGCACATGACTGCGCAACCATCGCGGCGGCGAAAACGTACCGTGAGAACTTCTCCCAGCGCGAATTGATGGTGATCTGGCCTGATTTTATCGCCTATGACACGGCCAAAGGGGAAAATGTGACCGTACCCGCGCCAGCGTTCGCGGTTGGCCTGCGTGCCAAAATTGATGCGGAAACCGGCTGGCACAAGGTGTTATCCAACGTTGCGGTAAACGGCGTGCTAGGTCTGAGCAAGGATGTGTATTTCACGCTACAGGGAACCGATACCGACGCCGACGAGCTGAACAGCAACGGCATCACCACGTTGATTAAGCAAAACGGTTTTCGCTTTTGGGGATCACGTACCTGTGACCGTGAAACCTATCTGTTTGAAAGCTACACCCGTACAGCGCAAATCCTCGCGGATACCATTGCAGAAGCGCATTTCTTCTACATCGATAAGCCACTTACGCCCTCACTGGCAAAAGATATTGTGGACGGCATCAACCGCAAGTTAACGGCGTTGGTCACCGCTGGCCGTTTGCTGGGTGCGAACTGTTGGTATGACAAAGAAACCAACACCGGCGAAACGCTGCGCACTGGAAAATTAACCATCAAGTACAACTACACACCCGTTCCGCCATTGGAGCATCTGGATCTGGTGCAGGAGTTTACTGACGAATACTTCGCGACGTTCGCTAATACGTTCAGCGGGTAAGGGGTAAATCATGTCTCTGCCAAAGAAACTTAAATACTTCAATCTGTTTATCGACGGTGACAACTATTTCGGCCAGGTGCCGGAAGTGACACCGCCTAAGCTCACGCGTAAGACAGAAGACTATCAGGCGGGCGGCATGCCTGGCTTTGTCGCGATTGACTTCGGTTTTGATGCGGGCGCGCTGGATATGGAAATCACGCTTGGCGGGCTGGATGCCAACTTGCTGAAAAAATGGGGCGTCTCCACGGCTGACGGTATGCAAACACGCTTTGCGGGTTCGTACCAGGATGAAGCTACAGGCGAAGCGGTGCCGTGTGAAATCCAGACGCGTGGCCGGTTTACCGAGCTTGATCCAGGCTCTGCCAAAGTGGGTGAAGATACGGCACATAAATACACGCTGAAGAATACCTACTTCAAGCTGACGATCAGCGGTGAAGAGGTCATGGAAGTGGATGTGCTGAACATGATTTATAAAGTGGCCGGTGTCGATATGCTGGAAAAACACCGCGCTAACGTTGGGCTATAACAGGAAATTTCTACCATGACTGAGAAACAAAATAACGTCGTCATTCTGCAAAACCCGATCATGCGTAAAGGCGGCGATGTGAAAGAAGTCACGATCACCGGCGCACTGAAGCAAGCCGGATCGCTGCGTGGGCTGAAGGTCTACGATGTGATGACGTCCGATGTTGATAGCCTACTGACGTTGCTTCCGCGTGTCACCAGTCCAGCGCTGACGAAAGAAGAACTAACCACGATGGATACCTGGGACTTTTGCCAGCTATCCAATGCGGTGGCCACTTTTTTGCAACCCTCTTTCCCAGCGAACGAGACGGGCGCGGTAACGGCGTAATTCAGTGCCCGTTTAACTGTGTTGAAGAGGTGATGGCCGACATCGCAGCAATTTTTCATTGGTTGCCGTCGGCGATGGATGCCATGCCAGTAGATGAGCTGCTGGCATGGCACAGCCGAGCGGCCGTTAGAAGCGGAAACTCGGAATGACAGATCGCAATCTCAATATTCGCGTGGCGTTCAGCGCGATCAATAATATGGCTCGGCCCGTCAGTGCAGCACGCAGCGGCACGGCGGCGCTGGCCGATCAAATCAGAGCAACACAAAACACTCTCAACGGACTAGGACGGCAGGCCAGCAGCTTTGACCGACTGAGCGCCGCATCGGCTAAAACAACCCGCGAACTGGAACAAGCGAAAGCCAAAGCGGCGGCGATGCGTGCTGAATTTGGCGCAGCCAGTACGCGAACGGACGAACAAAACGCGGCGCTGAAACGGCAGCGGGAGCTTATCCGGCAATTATCCACCGCTCAGACAAACGAAACCGAACAGTTAACGCAACTGCGGGCAGAGCTGGCACGGCATGGCGTGATACTGGATCGCAGCCGCAGAGCGACAGACCAGATTAGCGATCAGACTGCACGCTACAACCGCCAGTTAGCGGAACAGCAACGGCGACTGGCCGCAGTGACACAGGCGCGTGCACGCTACGATCGGATGCAGCAGACGGCGAGTAATCTGCGTAGCACGGGGGCAATGGCAATCGGTGCCAGCGCAGCCGGTGCGTATGTCGGCGCAAGAATAATGACCCCCAATCTGCAATCAGATAAAAGCGGGGCAGTGATTGCCGCACAAAATGCGGAAGCCTCCGCAATGGGCTCTCAGTACTCGCGCATAATCAAAAGCATTAACAGTGATGGCGTGAGCGATGACCTCAGCCATATTGCCAGCACAGTATCGGCAGTGCGTAGCTCACTAGGGGCATTAGGGGAAGTCGGTGAAGCTGAATTAGACAGGATCTCGCGCAAAGCATTGGATATGCAATCCGTGCTTGGCGGCGATACGGCGGAACACATCCAGATTGCCGCCATTATGATGAAAAATGGCCTGGCTCGCAGCAGCGATGAAGCATTCGATTTGATGACGGCAGGAATGCAACGCGTGTCTACCCAGATGCGCGGCGAGTTACCTGAGATATTGCATGAGTATTCAACGCATTTCAGGAACATGGGTTACAGCGGTTCTGAAGCCATGACACTGCTGGTCAAGATGGCGCAACAGGGGAAATTTGCGCTGGATAAGACCGGTGATGCCGTCAAAGAATTTTCTATCCGTGGCTCTGACCTGTCCAAAGCCAGCGTAGCGGCGTATGACACTATCGGCTTGAATGCGAAACGTGTCGCGTCGGCCATCGCCAGCGGTGGCGCGCAAGCACGTAACGCGATGCAGCAAACTGCGCAGGGGCTATTGAAGATTAAAGACCCTGCCGAACGGGCAAATGCGGCCATTGCATTATTTGGCACACCAATAGAAGACCTGTCTGTCGATCAGATCCCTAATTTCCTGTCAGCGCTAGCCAATACCAAAGACCAATTTAGCGATGTCAGCGGAACGGCTGAACGTATGGGCAGCACGTTACGCGATAACCTGTCGGGGGATATCGACAAGCTCGGCGGCGCACTGAGCGGGCTACGTTTTGCCATCTTTGAAAATGACTCAGGCGTTTTGCGCAAACTGGCTCAAGGCGCGACGGCGTTAGTGAATAGCGTTCGTGAGTGGGTAACGGCCAACCCTGAGCTAGCTCAAACGCTGCTTGTGGTTGTTGGCGGTGCACTGGCTCTCACCGCAGCCATCGGCACCGTCTCTCTTGCGACAGGCATATTGATGGGGCCATTTTCCAAACTGCAACTTGGCCTATCCCTGTTAAGCGGTGGTAAGGGTATTGGCACCGTTACAAGTATGTTCAGCAGGCTTAGCGGCGTTATGACTGGTAGCCTGTCCAGCACTCGCGCGTGGGGTGGCATCCTTACCAGTATACGCAGTGGCATCGGTGGGATCGGCGGTATTGCTCAGGGCGTTGGCCGTTCCTTGTTGATGGTATTCACTCAGCCAGGCGCGGCGCTATCGGCGCTGGGTAATGGCGTGCGGATGCTGGCGACATCTGGATTTTCTGCACTGAGCGGGTCAGGGATGGCGGTATTTAACATCTTGCGTACTGGCTTCATGTTGTTGCTCAGCCCAATCGGCATTATCGGCGCGGCAATCGTTGCGGCCGGTGTATTGATTTACAAATACTGGGAACCGATTCAAGCGTTTTTCAGCGGTTTTTTCAGTGGCCTGAGTGCGGGCCTTGAACCGATTAAACAATCTTTCTCCGCGCTCTCACCTATTTTTGACGGGATCGGACAGGCCATTAGTGGTGTATGGGAGTGGTTCACCAAACTGTTTGAACCGGTCAGCGCTTCATCGGAATCATTAAAACAATGCACAGAAGCGGGGAAAGTGTTTGGTGAAGTGGTTGGAATGGCGATTGGTGGCGTAGTGACAGTGATTTTGAAAGTGGCCGAAGGAATTGGTTGGATACTTGAAAAGCTGGGCGTTATCCCTGAAGCCGCAAACGCCGCCATTTCGGCATCAAATTCCATGAACGGCGCAATGCCGGAAAAAGGCTATGAACCTAAAAAGCCGGTTATGTACGTATGGGATGAAAAACAAAAGAAAATGGTGGCGCAGGAGTGGAAGCCACAGCCCCCCAAAGAAGCCGATGCGGTGATTAAAACCGGTGAAGCAGCCAAACATCCGACAGGCGAAAACAATTCCCCTAAACCCAAAGGTGTATTGCAGGATTTGACTGGCAGCAACCCAACGACAGCAAAGACTGGCAGCAAGACAACCACAGAAGAGAAAAAAGATCCCAACAAACTGGGTGATATCGTTTTTAAAAATGTGCCACCTGCCGTCATGCTGGCGAACGGCTACCGTGAATCACATGTTATGCCCGCACAACCTAAAATCCCGTTACTGGAGCGTGTGAAGCAAACTGCCGGCGCGCTTGCCGCTTCCGTCCTTCCGTTTACTGTGCAACCTGCTGGGGCAGACGTTCCGGCCATCCATTCACCTGCAGCACAGATGAAAACGGCGATGTCTGCCGGTATGGCCAACACAGACAAATATGAAATCAATATCACGATTCAGGATGCTCGCAGCCTTGATGAAGACAAACTGGTCGCCAGATTGCGACGAGAAATTGATGACATTGAACGCCGCAAGCAGAGTCGCCAGCGCTCACAACTGACCGATCACGTATAGGGCTTTTATCATGATGATGATTCTGGGTATGTTCGTTTTCATGCGGCAGACTACGCCGTACCAATCCCTGAGCCATGACAGCACTTGGCGACACGTTAAGAATGACCGTGTAGGTAAATCTCCGCATTATCAGTACATCGGGGCGGGCGAAGATAAGATCACACTGTCCGGCGAGCTGTATCCAGAAATAACCGGCGGTGATGTGTCATTAAACGTTCTGGAAACGATGGCCTACACAGGAAAAGCCTGGCCGCTGATCGAAGGGACGGGCAACATCTACGGTATGTACGTGATTACCAACATTAACAAAACCCGCTCCGAGTTTTTTAATGACGGTAAAGCACGGCATATTTCATTTACGCTGAATCTGGAGCGGGTTAGCGAGGATTTGCGGGAAATGCTGGGCGATATGGATATCTGGTTATCCTGACAACACAGTCACTTTTAACTGTACTCGATGAAAAAAGCCCACCGTTGGCGGACAGTGGGCTTCGCTTTCCCTGATGGATCATTATTATTTTAAAACCATAGACATAATGGCATCGTCGCTGATTATTTTATAAACGTTTATACAGATCGATTATGCGTTATTGATCGGCTACGTCGATCAATGTGCCTCTTCAGACCCCGCCAAAAACCACAACAGAATTGACTGGGAAATCCAATAGCCGAAAATCGCCCCCTTTGCCGATCCCTGTTGCTGAAACACTGATAACCCGCAATGCATCAACCGTTGGCAGTTGGGATGCGCCGGAACACATGTTCATGGAGTCGCCCCGCCCGCCCACGGTGTAGGTGAAGGCATAATTTTCATTTTTCATCGGGGTTTTAAACCGGATCGTAAAATCACCGGTGCTGTTTTTTATCACTGACTGCACATTGTATGCGTCATTGATTTCACCGTTTTCATTAAAGCGCACCCACGCCCGGCACATCTGCTTATCGTCACGAAGCGGCACACCCAGCGCCGCGATATCATCCGCGCGCAGGGTCTTCGAATTATATTCACGACGCCAGCCGGGCGCGGAATCTGCACCGTTATCGATATAAACAAACGTTCCCGGTATCGCCTCCGCGTCGCTTGATGTTGTCGGGGTCGTGATGCGGATCGTTCTGCAATGAAAGCGGTCACTAAATACCTCCACGACTGCGCCCGCCAACTCAATATGCCCGCAGCCTGTATCGGTAATTTTCCGGTTTACCGCGTAGCTCCATGACCCCGCACACACAAAATACAGATGCTGAAATGCCCCCATACCATCTAAAAAGTCAATGAATTGCGCTGTTGTCCATGTACCGCCGTTGCCGCCGAAATTAACCCACCCGCTCCCCAAATGGGGCAGGCTGGCATTTCTGGCGAACAGTTTTTTATTCACTATATCTGCGCCGTTCTGGCCTTTTTCCAACTTCCCGGCCAGCGCGTTTACTATCGTCGTTGAAAAATCGGGGTCATTACCCAGCGCCGCCGCCAGCTCTTGCAGCGTATCCAGTGCGCCCGGCGACCCGTTCACCAATGCCGAAATAGCCGATTTCACAAAGGCCGTGGTCGCCAGCTGCGTGTCATTCGATGCCTGCGTTGCTGTGGGGGCGGTGGGTTTGCCTGTCAGTGTCGGGCTGGCCTTTGGCGCATACTGCGTGTGCGGATCGGTGGCGGATGCGTGCGTATTCTGCTTATTGGTGATATCAGCAATGGCATTGAGTAGCGTTGTTGAGAAGTTCGGATCGTTACCCAGCGCCGCTGCCAACTCTTGCAGCGTATCCAGTGCACCGGGGGCACCGTTAATCAATGCACCGATGGCTGCTTTCACAAAGGCCGTGTTCGCCAGTTGCGTGTCATTCGATGCCTGCGCTGCCGTGGGTGCAGTGGGTTTGCCTGTCAGTGCTGGACTGGCTTTTGGTGCGTATTGCGGGTGCGGATCGGCGGCTGTTGCGTGCGCATTCTGCTTGTTGGTGACATCAGCAATGGCATTGAGTACCGTTGTTGAGAAGCTCGGATCGTTACCCATCGCCGCCGCCAGCTCTTGCAGCGTATCCAGTGCGCCCGGCGACCCGTTCACCAATGCCGAAATAGCCGACTTCACAAAGGCCGTGGTCGCCAGTTGCGTGTCATTCGATGCCTGTGCTGCCGTGGGGGCGGTAGGTTTACCCGTCAGTGTCGGGCTGGCCTTTGGCGCATACTGCGGGTGCGGATCAGCCGCTGCGAGGTGTAGCCGCATCAGATTATCCGCATAGGTTTTTACCTCGATCACCGCGTTATCCACATAGCTCCGGGTTGCCAGCACGACAGCAGGGTCGATTTTCAGCGTCACGGTGTCGGTACTGCTGACAATCAGGATCATGCGCACGGTCTGAATGCGGCCGCTGCCTTCCTGTAATTGGGGCTTGTAGGTTTCCGGGCAGTTGGCGATAGCAATCAGATTGCCGTCGTCGTCAAACAGGCCGATCTCCCGAATCCACCATCCACCGTCGTTTTCGGGAATGACCTGCTCGGCGATAATCTGGCTGGGGTTTTTCGGGTCAATGCTCAGGGTATTGAGCGCTGCCCGGCGCGTCTCGTTAATCAGCGTGGTTTGTGCCGGGTTAGGTGTCGGCAAGACGCCGCCGCCGTCACCGACGGCCATCTGGCTGATGTTCAGTCGGTTACCCAGCGCGGTCGCGTTAGCCAGTTTGGCCGCGCCGATGTTGGTTAACAGGGCAAAATATTTTGCGCTCATGCGGTTACGCTCACGTTGTCGATTAAATGAAGTGCTGCCCCGGTCACATCCAGACCGGACACAGTGATAGTTTCAGGAAAATAGGGGTAAACGGTCAGCTCAGAGGCGTCATAAGACAGCGCAGCCACGTAGGCCGCGCCCTGTGTGTCGAGGTTGATATTCAGCCCCAGCAGGTGCCGCGAGGCGGGTTTAGCGTCTGCAATCAGTCGCTCCATTTCGAAAAATGTTTCTTCGGTAATACCGCTATCTTGTACGCCGATATCCAGACGAAACGTGCCTGGCTCTCCGCCGTTCTGCCACCATTCGGTAATTCGAATCAGGTACCCAAGTGGTTCAACAACGCGACGCAATGCGCCGACGGTGCCTTTGTGGCGATGAATGAACCAGGCATCTTTTATCGCCTGCCTCTTGATGATTTCAGGCCATTTTTCATCCCAACGATCAACAGAGAATGCCCATGCGAGATAAGGCAGCAGGCGTGGCGGGCAACTGTCTGGGTCACATAACTGGCGTAACGGGATCGGCGTGCGTGATAATTCTGCGCAGGCTTTTGCGGCGGCAATTTCCAGATCAGACGAACCGACGGGTAACAGGCTGTTATTCATCTGATCCCCCGACACTCAGCACCCAGCTATCGCAGTAAGACGCCTGGCTTTTATCCAGCACGATATCTTCTACAGGGCTTTCCAAATCAACGCGTTGCACGCCCTCAACATGGAGTGCGGCAAAGATGGCAGAGCGGCGAATATCACGGCCTAACCGATGCTGCGCAGTGATATACGCCTGCAATCGGGTTTCTGCTGCAATTCGGATAGGCTCAGCTTCAGGCCCTGGATAGACGTACAACGTTGCGGCAATTTCATAAGCAATGATGGCGACGGATTGAACGGTTACACGGTCTGCAACCGGCCGCACATTCTCGGCGTTCAGTGCAGCATTAACGGCTTGCAATAATTCATCACTGGCACTGCCATTTCCTTCACGCGACAGCACGGTTACTGTGACGGCGGCAGGGCTGGGGCTAACTGCGCTGGCGTCAGCGACTCGCCCATCGGCACTACGCGCGTGAAATTCATACGCCGCGGTTGGCCCCGCAACACTCAGCCCCTCAAATGCCTGTTGCGCGCGCGTGCGCAGATCGGCATCAGACTCCATGACCGCTTCAACGGGGGGAATCGCTTCTGCATCTTCTGCGGTAATAACCAGGCGCTGCACGTTAACGTTGGCAGCGAGCTGATCAAGGTCACTTCCGGCGGCGTAGGCCAGCATGTTAGCGCTGGCCGCTTCGTTAACCCGCTGACGCAATAACAGCTCATGATAGACAGACAGTTGCAGCAACTTGGTTAACGGCTCGGATTCCAGCGCCAGCGTGCGCGTGATGGCATCCCGTTTTTCTACCGGAAACAAAGCGATAAACATCGCACGGCGCTCCGCATACAACGTTTCATAGTCCAGTGTTTCAACGACATCAGGTGCAGGCAGCAGAGATAAATCAATCAATCCGCTCATCGTGCCCCCTGTAGTGAAATCGTAGAGCTAAACACCGCAAGATTATCCGTGCGCTGCGCCTGAAGCGTAACGGCAGCGAGTCCGGCACCACGGGTTTCCAGCGTAATTTTTGTTGGGGTAATACGCGGCTCCCAACGCATTAATGCGCTGTAGATGGCTGACATTATCTTTAGCTTTATTGCGGGCTCGTAAGGCTCGTCAATCAGAGAAAAAAGCTGTGATCCGTAGCTGCGGCGCATCACCCGACTGCCGACAGGGGTGATTAAAATATCGCGTACTGACTGGCTGATATGCTCATCATCAGTAATCGCGCGACCAGTACTGGCATTCATGCCGATATATTTTTCATTGCTCATTGCGGGCCGTCCGTTCTGCTACCGCCGCGCTGTACGCCGCCATGGTCGTGATCGTCTACGACTACGCCGTTTGATGACATTTGGCCGCCGGTGTGGGTGATATCGCCCTGCATCGTGCCGCCTTTTTCTACGCTGAATGTTTGCGTGCTGAGATGCTGGGTACAAATCACTTTTGGGGTGTCCAGTGTGATTGATTCAGCCGCTTCAACGATCACATTTTTGACGCCTTTAACGGTCATCGTTGAGGTGTTGGCATCATACGTTTCACTGGCTCCATCGGGATAAATAGTGGTGTGTACCTTTGGAGTGTTGCTGGGCGCACTGTGCTGATTGGAGTACAGGCTTAATACGATCACCGCCGTTTCCAGATCGCCGCCTGGCGCGACCATAACAACCTGCTCACCAATCGACAGCGGCCACCACGTTTGCGCATCACCGGCGCGTGCCACGCCCCAGCGTATCCAGTCCGTCTTATTCCCGCCGGTTTCCACGCGGGCCAGATGACGCACGTGATCGACATCGATAACCGTACCGATACGGATCAAGTTATGCAGCAGGCGGTCAAACTCATTGGCGGTCATGGCTGGCGCTCGGTCATTAATTCATAGCGCCAGTTTCAGGTGTCGCGCGCGAGCGCACAACGAAAGGGGATTGTAAGGGGGCGGTAACAACTAATCGGGCTGAATGAAGTCCGTAATTGTATCTGCGACCCAGTCCAGATCGGGAGGCGTAAGGCCCAGTAATTCACGGATGGGGTAGCGCACGGACGAGCGTCCTATTTTGTCAGTCTCGCCGAACTGGTGAACATGGGCGATGTGGGCTGCATGACCACTGAAACCAACCGCTGCGCTATTGGGTGATGTGTCGATGCGTAAAAAACGGACGGTTCGTAGCTTGCGGAACATTTTTTCTTTACGCGCCGGTGCAGTGGAGACGCTGCTGACGTTAATACTGAGGTAGCGATCGATGTCGGCACGCAAAAACGAGCGTAAGCCACCTCGCCCCACATCAAAGCCCGTAATCATTCGCTCACCGCTGCGGCCTTTGCTGCTATGCCAGTTACGCAGCTCTCGCACTTCACTTTTCCACATAAACCGGACACCGCCTTGTGTGCGGCGGGCTTGCCTTTTTCGCCCCTCGTAAGATGAACCATCAGGGTTCTGTTGCTGTGCTATCCGTTGTTGCTGGCGCTTACGCAGGCCCGTTGCAATCTGCCGTGATAAACGACGTCGCTGATTAGCCGCCAGGTGCTCAACAACGGATTGCAAATACCCATCCAGTTCCTGAAACAGTGCATCGTTCTGGCTCATCGCTAACCCACCGTCGAATCATGAATGACGGTGTTGGCCATATCGCCATTTGTCAGCAGTGACCATCCGTCCATACCTTCCATCGGGTCGGGAGGTGGGTCAGCCCGATGACGAACATTGATTTCGCCAGTCTCATCACGGGTAACGATGACCGCCTCATCAGCCTGAATACGGATCAATAAATCGGCAGTGCTATTACTCAGCAAGTCAGCCTCAAACGTAATCCCCGTTTTACGCCGTTCTGGGTTAAGCAATAAGTCCGGTTGATAGACCCGCGCCCACATCAGCACCGGAACCATCAGCGTATCGATAGAATGCGGGTAGTCCATCGCCAGCACTTCCAGCGTATAGCGATACTCAAAGGAGGCGGAACGCGCACCGGTACTGATTGCATTACCCTTCTGCACATAGACGACCAGTTGATCAGGATTTTCACGCAACCACGGCACCTGTTCGCTAATGATTTTTCTCAGCAGTTCCGCTTTTAGCATGTTGTTGCTCTCTCAGTTGTTCAGCCTGGCGAATTCTCGCCTTATCGTGGTTGGCACTATCCAGCGCAGCCAGTAGCAGGCTATTCCAGCTAACCGACTGGCCGTAGGTCAGCCGGTTATTGACTATCGCGCCCTGCGGCAGCGGTATTACTGTCGGTTCGGTTAGGTTCGCTGGCAAGGGAACGCACGCTATTGGCACGTAAACGGTTCGCGTAGTCGAGCAACGGCACAGCAGCGCCATCAGGCACAAACTCATCAGCACAGACTTGACCGGCCAGTGCCTGATTAATCGTCTGGCTGCGTGTATCGGCATCTTGTTGTATCCGGCGTTTATCATGCTCAGCCTCGCGTGACAGGGTGTTGAATACCAGGAAAGTACGTTGCTGATTACTGATAATGCGCTCGGTACTGTCCCGCTCGTTGATTAACCTTGTCACCTCACCCGAAAGGCGCTGTGATTTTTGTCGGTAGTGGTCAGCCAGTGCGATAGTCGTGATAAACAGCAGCGCGGCGGCTAATGTCGCTATAACTTTTCCAGACATATCATTCTCTCGGCCTCGCGGCGGTTGGTTAACCCTTGCCAGACCCGCCCAGCGGCTTTGTTCCAGCGGCGTAATTCGTTACATGCGCCAGTGATATCGCCACGATTCAGTTTTTTAAGCATCGTCGAGCGCTCAAATGCACCCGTCCCGACGTTATAGATAAAACTGGCTAGTGCCGCGCGCTGTAACTCACTGAGTGGAACCGTAACGAGCCGATCGATGGCATGAAACGCGGGCTGTAAATCCTGCTGTAACAATGCGTCGCACTCAGCATCTGTCTTGTAGTCACCGGCTTGTACATCACCGGTATGGCCGTAGCAAATCGTCCAGACTCCCGCGATATCACGGTAAGCAGCGTTCTCTTTACCCTCAAAAAAACCAACGAACACAGTGGCTATTGCCAATGCACACGCGGTAACGACAGGAATGATTCGCTGTTTCAGTGCTTCAGGTAACATCACGACCTCTGCGTCCTGTTTCCTGCCCATTCATCACGCGCAAAGCATCCAGCGTTTCAGGCAGGTTTTCATGATCAACTTTCCTGACCAACTCACGCATTAAGTCTGTGCGCTGTGCCTGGTCACGCTCTATGTTCTTTTTGTGGTTCCGATTCACCCAAAATGTGAGCAACCCGATAGCAATCCCTATTAGCGTTGCCCAGTCGCTCAGCGTCATTCGTCCTGCGGTTGCGATCAGCGTGGCAAGCAAGTAGGTGATTGCCGATGCCACGCGATCTGTCGTTAGTCCCATAGCTGTATGATTTCCTGTTGTGTTGCCGCAGCGACATCAGGCAGCGTGACCAGCAGGCCAGCGGGTAACAATGGCCCACGCTCACACAATCCCGGATTGGCCGCGTAAACCCCTTCGGTTACGCCGTCTGTTCTGCCGTAATAGCGCCAGCACAGCAGGTCGACGGTGTCATTTTGCTGCGCACGAACGTCCATCAGACCAACTCAGCCAGGCCACGATTAACACCGAGAATGTCGCGGATAGCCCAGCGTCCGTCGCGCCACAGCGTGTCAATCTGTGAACTCAACGCCTCTGCGTGCTTTTCCCCCTCGCGCGTGGTGTCAATATCGCGATAACCCTCGATCAACAGCGCTTTGGTGATGGAATACACCGCACGGCGGTAGCGCCAGACCAGCACGGATTCGCCATTGATCTGGTCGATTTCGTCAGCGCTTTCTGACTTAACATCAGACAGGAAGACAACGCCGCGCTGCTCCTGACCGCGTCGCCAGTCGGCCAACTGACCGTTAACGTGCGCAACCGCTTCGATGGCTTTATCCATCAGGCGATCCGTTGTCACCTGACCATCAAGACGCATCGCGCGACGCAGAGCAGACAGGACAATCACCGGCCAAAATGCCTGGCTCGTCACTTTCGCATCACCATCGTTGATGGCGTCCTGCGTGACCGGCCTTACTGGCTCTGTTGCAATCAGGCTCATAGCGTTACCTCAAAAGACAGGCGGTGGACGATGCAACACGACACAATAAATTGCTCGCATTACGCCGTGCCGCCTGGTGCGCGGGGGCACGTTCGGTTACTGCGCGCTTTTTCTGGCGCGTGGTGTCATAGTTCGTGATGCTTTCACCGCCGTCGATTTACGCGGCGCTCTCGTTGCTTTGGCTGCGGGTTTGTCGGCTGGTTTATCCGCAGGTGGCGTAGGTGGGGCATTCGTATTTTCTGCCCCTGCCTCAGTTGATTTCTTGAGTGCTCGTCCCAGTAGTTCGATATCGCGTTTAACACCGATCCCATCAAACAAGGTGACCGCCCGTTGCAACCAGTCGCGCGCGGCGCTCAGTTCGTTATTATCCAGTCGCAGGGTGTACCCCAACGTCTTGTAAAGTTTGGCACGTACCTGGTCCGGCATGTCTTCGCCAGCAGTAAGCTGTTCCAGCCACAACAGAAGGTCAGCAGCCAAAGGGACGGCGTTTGTATCAGCCTTAAATGCTGCCAGTGCCGGATCACAAATCTCATCAACCAGCGTGGTGGCAACGGTGCGCTTGTACTGGTCGGGCATCGGCAGGCGATGACGCAGGACATAATCAGCAATACGCAGCGCATCGCTAATCAATCCGGCATCAATCGCCCAGATCATGATGGTTGTCAGCACTTCATCAGCCTGGCCGCTATCTGACGCCAAGACGCCATTAACCCAGCCCTGATAATCGGGCAACAGTTCCCGCTTCAGTTCGGCCTTTGTCGCGGCAGATTGCACCTGGCTTAAACGGGATTTATCCATCCTCAGCCGATGCAGTTGCTGTTCGTAGGCGGTACGCTCAACATCACCGCCGTTTGATTTGCCGTGGCGTTGAGCCATGACCGTTTGAAAATGTCGCTGCGCAGGTGTCAGCATGATGCCCCCTTGATGCAGGCCGAGTGTTATCCGGCCTGCTTACCGTTGAAATTAGCCTTGCGCCGCTTTAGCGAACGTAATGCCCTCAATCAGACATCCCGTGCCGTAGTCTTCAATGACATAGGCGTCATTGGATGACTCATAGGTCGCAATACGATTGCGTTCAGGTTCATCACGCACGGCACGGCGCTGCTTATCTTCCTGCCAGTAGATCGACAGATTGCTAAACGGTGTCACGAACATGCTGCCATCAGGGAAGGATGGCGCAATGAAGGTGGGCAGATTGCCGATCGCTTTACGCGATACCAGCAACTGACCGGCCAACGCTTCAGAGTTAGGATTGTTGGTATTGATGGCGTTAATCAGCGGGTATTCTTTGCTGACCATGATCTGACGGCCACAGATAACCACTAAATCTTGTGATGACTTAAACCACTCATCCAGCAGTGAGTTAACGGCGTCATAGATCACGGCGTCGAGGTTGCCGTAATCCCCCTTAGCGATGACTTTATTTTCATCATCACGGCTGGTGACGGTGATGTTGTTCATCACGCGCTGTGCGGCATGAAGGCGATATTTCTCCAGCCAGCCGATATTCACATCTTGCAATAGCGGGTTGGTTGCCAGATCGGATTTAGCGGCACGCGACGTACCGTTAAAGCCAATCATGATGCGATCGAGCGCTTTTCGTTTGATGATCTGATTACTAATTCGCTGCTGAAAGTCGGGGAACTTGGCCCACATATCCAATTGTGGATAGCTGATAAAGGTATCCGTATTGGTTTGCTCGCAGCGGAATTTATCATCATCCAGCGTGTGAACAGATTTCGGTTCACGTCGCTCCGTGGTTGATGTGTTCGAGCTTGAAATAGGGCCGCTGATACCTAACCCCAGCTTTTGCCCCTCTTGATCAGATACACCGGTGATGTTGATTTTTTGCAACAGCTCGCTGGATTGCTGAACTTTATCTTCCAGCTTTTGCTGGATTGATGGCGCAACACTGAACTGCTTGGTTACGTGATCAGGTTGTACGCCGTTAAGCTCTGCCTGGCGGTTAATATAGGCGTCGAACAACACGCGGGTTTCGTTCTTCATGTTAGGTTCCTGCAATATTCGGTTTAAAGGGTGATTAGCAGTCTGCTAACACGACGTTGGATTGCTGATTGCCGCCGCTGGCCGGTGGGCGCTGGCTAAAGTTGCCATCCTGTCCGGCAAGCTGTGTTTTCAGCTCGGTTAATGATTGCGTCAGCGTTGCCACGCTGCCTTTCAGTTCGGTGTTTTGCGTCTGTAAGGCACTGAATGCTTCGGTTTTGTCCAACAACTCACGCTGGCTTTGCGCGATCAGTTCAACAGCCTGTTTCAGCTCACCGTTTTCTTTATTGAACCGTTGTTGACTGCCGGTTAGCAGTTCCGTGATGCGGGAAAAGAAGTTTCTCCCAGCGTCGCCAGTCGGCGCATCGTCTTCAAATTCCAGCGTGATGGGCGTATCCGCGGCAGTGAAGAAACACTCAGGGCTGGTTTTACGCCCATCCAACGGGCCTTTTCCGCCGCACTTGGCGTTAAACTCCAGAATGCCGACGCCCAGACTGGCGGGATCGTCCGTCATTCCCAACCCCATCAGATAGGCTTCGCCGGTGTCAGCGAAAGAGGGATGAATTTCAATACTGGGGTAAATCTTCTGGCGCTTTGTGTTCAATGCCACCATGTCATCAGTGGCATCAATCTTGATTTGTAACGCCAGCTTGCCTTTGAGCGGCCCGTCCTGGATCTCAAACTCGCTCACTTCTTCCACGTCGCCATACGCGCGAAAATCGCTGGTTGGCGAGTAACCGCGAATGTGCTCAAGGTTCACGCGCGCACCGCGCACCTGTTTGTTGAAGTTTTTCGCCATTTGCGAAATATGCACGCGCTCAAGGATGCGGCCGTCGCAAGTTGCGCCTTCGACTGCGGCCAGAAACGGTTTTGAAATTGGCATGTAATGCTCCGGTGATAACAGGGTGACTGTCTGATACCCCTATCATCGCCACGCTTCACCGCAGGCGCTATCGGTGCGGGTTGTTGCTGAACCACGACAACAGGAGCCGATATTTTGCCGCGCGCGGGCGCGATAGCCTGTATGCATGAATCTACTTCCCGATATCCGCACCGAAGCCAAAAGCCTTTACTGGCAGGCTTATAGCATCCCTCAAATCGCTCAGCGGCTGGGGGTGAGTAACAACACGCTCTATTCATGGCGACGTCGAGATAAGTGGGATGACAGCACGCCGATCCAGCGGGCGCAGGAGCGCACGGAAGTACGCTATTTGCGGCTGATAGAGAAAGACGACCTCACGCCGCATGACTTTAAGACCATCGACCTGTTAGGGCGTCAGATGGCACGTTTTTCACGCGATGAAAGAAAGGAGCAGGAAAAGGAAACGCGGAAGAAAGCGCCAAAGAACCATTTTACGGACGAACAGATCGCAGAGTTGCGCGCCCTGGTACTGGAATCACTCTACGAGCACCAAAAGCGCTGGTACAAAAAACGCAAGCAGCGTAACCGCGCGATACTGAAAAGCCGCCAGATAGGCGCGAGTTGGTATTTTGCGCGTGAAGCGCTGTTGGATGCACTGGAAACCGGCACTAACCAAATTTTTCTGTCGGCCAGTCGGGCGCAGGCGTACCAGTTCAAGCGGTTTATTCAACTGCTGGCCTCCAGCATTGGCGTGGAGCTGAAAGGCGGTGACGCGATCGTGCTGTCGAATGGCGCAACGCTGTACTTTCTCGGTACGTCAGCGGCAACCGCGCAGAGTTACACCGGCAATCTGTACTTTGATGAGTTCTTTTGGGTTAGCAACTTTCTTAATCTGCGTAAAGTCGCGGCGGGGATGGCGACGCAAAAAGGGTTGCGCCGCACGTACTTTTCCACGCCATCAAGTGAAGAACATGAAGCCTACACGTTCTGGACAGGGGATTTCTTTAACAAAAGCCGCCCTAAAGCGGAACGGGTAGAAATCGACGTTACCCATAAGGTACTGAAGAAAGGGTTGCTGTGCGGTGACAATATCTGGCGGCAGGTCGTCACCATCCATGACACGTTAGAGCAAGGTTTTGACCTGGTTGATCTGGATGAAATTAAGTCTGAAAACAGCCCTGACGATTTTGAAAACCTGTACGCCTGCCGCTTTGTCAGCGTCGGTGAGCGGGCTTTTGACTATACCGCGCTGATTAACTGCGGTGTGGATGGCTACAACGATGACGTCTGGCCGGACTGGCGACCGTACACACAGCGGCCGTTAGGTAATCGCCCCGTATGGATAGGCTACGATCCGAGCGGCGACAGCGGCACAGGTGACAGCGCCGGCCTGTCTATCGTGTCTCCTCCCGCCGTTCCAGGCGGCAAATTCCGTGTGATTGAGGTACGGCAGTTACGCGGTATGACATTTGAAAAACAGGCCGAAGTCATCAAGGAACTGACCCACCAATACAACGTTCAGTTTATCGGCATTGATAGCACCGGCAACGGCAGCGCCGTGCATCAGCTTGTCGTCAAATTTTTCCCCGCCGCCGTGAAATATCAATACTCACCCAGCGTTAAACGCGAACTGGTACTGAAAGCCCAAATGCTGATCCGTGCGGGGCGCTTTGAGTACGACGCGGGGATGATGGAGCTGGCGCGGTCTTTCATGACAGTGCGGAAATTTGTTACGCAGGGCGGCATGACGTCGTATGCATCAGACAGGACAAAAGGCAGCAGTCACGGCGACATAGCATGGGCAACCATGCACGCCTTACACAATGAACCAATCGGCAGCGAGTCGGGCGGTAATGATGGATTTATTCAGGAGTTCTAACCATGTCACGTAAGAAACATTACTCGCGCACGGCCAGCCAACACAGCACAGCGACACAGACACCCGTAACAGGGGAACTGATCCAGCAGCCGATTGAATCACTACAGTCTTTCTCGTTTGGTGATGCACAGCCCATTATGGACAGGCGCGACCTGCTGGACTGTATGGAATGCGCCAGAAATGGCCGTTGGTATGAACCACCGATCAGCACCTACGGTCTGGCGCGGATGTTTGACGTTGCTGTGCATCATCAGTCTCCGATACTGTTTAAACGCAATGTCATCATGTCCTGCTACGAGCCGCACCCACTTTTATCACGACAGGATGCCAGCGCCTTTGTACTCGACTTTCTGGTATTCGGTAATGCCTATCTGGAACTGAGAAAGAACCGTATCGGCCAGGCACTGAAGCTAAAGCATACCCATGCTAAGTACACCCGGCGCGGGGAGAACCTGGATCAGTACTGGTTTGTGACGTACTACGCCAACGATCACGAATTCGAGCCAGGCAGTGTGTTCCACGTTAAAAGCCCCAGCATTCACCAAGAGATATACGGCACACCTGAATATATGGCGGTAATCCAATCAGCGATGCTGAACGGCGAAGCCACATTGTTCCGGCGTAATTACTACATCAACGGGAGCCATGCAGGGGTGATCGTCTACCTCACCGATCCCATCACCAACAATGCTGACGTTGAACAACTGAAGAAGTCGCTGAAAGATGCGCGTGGTAATGGGGCATTTAAGAACCTGTTTGTTTACGCGGCAGGCGGGAAGAAAGACGGCCTGCAAATCCTGCCATTCAGCCAGATTGCGGCCAAAGATGAGTTTACCGGCATCAAGGATGCGACCCGTGACGACATGTTAGCCGCGCACCGTGTCCCACCTAATTTAATGGGGATTATGCCGAACAATGCAGGGGGATTTGGTGACGTGGAGAAGGCCGCGAAGGTGTTCGCCATCAACGAACTCATGCCGATAATGGAAAGCCTGAAAGAGCTTAACGACTGGCTGGGGATCGAGGTACTTCGGTTCAAGCCTTATGCACTGGCCGAAGGTGCAATGTAACCGCGAAAGTCATTCAAAACCATTCACCTAGCCATCAAACATCAAGCCGGACAGCCGCAAGGTTGCCCGGTTTTTTTACGTCTGCGTCAACGCGCCTGAATGCCATTCTGAGCGACGCATCAGCCGAATGATGCCGTGATTGACTGAGTTCGAAACGGCGCAATGGTGACGTGGTGAGGATGCAGCAGCATATGAACCAGTACACCCCTCATATCCCCCTCAGCGCGCGAGGGTTCCCCCGCCACTCCCGCACACGAAAATAGCGCGTTTTTATGCAGTTGTGCAGCAGGGGCAAACCCGCGCCAGATCTGGTGCGTGAAGGGGGTAATAGCATCAAAAAAATTGTGCATTAGTGTGCGGGTTTGCGCAGTGATAAAATCCGTTTCTTATGAGCGTATATTTTCTTGTAATGCTACAATTTTATCAGTGAATGCAGGATGCTGACCTGCGCGCCATAGAAGCGTTTCGTGGAAAACGAACAAGCCGGAAAACAGATTCATTTAGGTGAATCCCCGACGTTCTAATAGAATGCCGTGGCAGCACCGGCCACTAGAAAAAGCCGCCATTATTGGCGGCTTTTCTCTTATTTATCTGCGTCAACTCCATTAAGCGCAGTCATCACCGCCAGCCGTTCCGCGGGCGTCATCGCCCGATATTTTGCCGCCCATCTTTCTGCTTTTCGCTTGATGCGCTGACGATCGATGTAGTTCTTACCAGCAAACGCCGAACTAAACGCCTCGCCCTCAGGGTAATTCATCCACAATTTTTCCGTCCTGACTCCACCGCGAGTCATTACCTGAAATTCAATAGAGCGCCAGTCGTGCAGCAATTCATCGTAAAGCGATGATGGATAACCAGAAATCATCACGTAATACGGGCATTGCCGCAGAATAGCGATCAACTCACGATGGTCATCAACCGTGTATTCATGCCGATAACGTGCGTTTCCGGTTCTGGTTTCAGGCAAATACGGCGGGTCTGCGTAAATCAGCGTGCGACCCATCACTTCAAAGTCGTGACTTTGCAGAAAATCAACAGCATCCTCATTGATGATCCGTAGCTGCGTATCAAGTGTGTCCACAAACTCAGGATTGAACTGACAAAACTCCTCAATGGTTATCTGGTCAATATCAACACCAACATTCAGCCGTGCGGGCGGCTTATTCAGCATGACTGCGCCGCCGCCCAGGTGAGTTTCAACGTAAACATCATGCGGTGGCATGTTAGCGATAATTTTCTGATACGCGCCTGACGCGGCCTTGCTTCCCAGATATCCCATTTTTTTCCCCTTGTGGTACCGCATAGCTATTTTCATCTATGCTGAAGCCCGTCATTTCTGACTGTGATCGATGCGCTGGCCAGCACAGCCGGTTATGACTATGAAACGTCACGTAACATGGCGATACGGTGTAGCAGCGCCGCCGCTCTGTCCTGATATTCCACATCTTTTTGTTTCTTTGTCGGCGCGCGATACAGACAACCGTCAGCGCTGGCAACGTAGGCATAACCCGCGAGCGTTATCGCGTTGCCGGTTTCCAATCGCCGCACCTCACCGGCGCTGATATCCCAGCCCAGCGAACGGGCAAAATCTGCAACGCTGGCGCGCCAGTCGTCCGACCGCTTACTAACAGTCTGTTTTTCAGTCTCTTTATGGGGCTGAGTTGTGGACGAGTGTTCTTTATGTCGCCGATCCGGCGGCTGTGATCGGAGGCGATTGAGCAATCCACGCCGCTCCGTGTCGGTCATGTGCTCAAAGTCGATGTTTTCTTGCTCTATCGTGCCGTCAATATCTCCCTCGGGCTGGTAGCAGCTCACATAGTCATCCCTAGCTATGCCGCATGGAATGCCTATTTTTTCATCGCCCGTAGAGTTATTGACAGAACTCCAAGTGCCGCCGGTGGGCGGCATAACAGCCAAACCACGTCCGGCGCTATCATTAACGCCTGCGTCTGCTGCCTGTTTTTTACGGATTTTCCACTTAACGAGACGGGTACAGATGCGCGATATCTCACCTAAGCGCGGGGAGAAAACACCAAAGATTTTTTCTGGTGTCTCGCCGTAGTCGTTTTGCTCGTCGGCATCCTCATACGCGATGCGCACTGTGTATAGCTCGCGCGGGATTAACACGCCGCCTTGCTTTTCGATGTAAGTAGCGAAACAGCCTGCATCAGCGGAAGCCAGCACGGCATCCATTGCCGGATCGGCTAACTGAGAAGCGCCGCGCTTGAAGGTTCCGGCTTCTTTCTGCACCGCGGTAAGTTGGTTCGCCAGTTTGCGCAGCTCACGCCAGACTGTGACGGGCGGCAGGCCGAACGGCTGAAACTGCCGGATGTTATGTTGAGATGCCCAGGCCATAGCAAACCGTGCGGTTTCGCGCAGAGGCTTTCCGGTTTCGTTATCACGTTCACCGTCAAGTGCGTAGCCGTCGATGTTTTTACTGATATATTTCGCAACGTAGGCAGTGGCGCTACCCTTCTTAGGATCAAGACGCTTCGCTTTAAAGCGCGCGCCGGTATTACGCCCCAGCTCAGCGCGGTCTACAGCGATGAAGTATTCACGCAGAATTTCAGTGATTTCTTTCCGGTCTTCTGGCGGCATGAATAGCAATACGTGCCAGTGCGGTGTTGAATCGTGATGCGGTTCGGCAACGCGAAAGCCATACGGGCGCAGGCCACGGCGGTTCAGTTTCGACATGGCTTTAGCCCATGTCTTACATAAATAGCGCTGACCATCGCGGGGGGATGTGTGATCCCACTTGGGATTTTGGTGCCCGCTTTGAATATTGGAGTGATAGCGGGACGGGCAAGTGATAGTGAGGAAAATCCCTTCATCACTGCGTGATATAGCAACCATTTCAACGCCCGCCATGCGCGTCATCAGTTCGTGACGGCGAATAACCGGATTGCTAACGCTGGCGTACACCATGTTTTCCAACGATGCGACGTTTCCGTCTTCATCAACCAGTTCATGCGCCTTAAAGAACTCACGATTTTTGCGGCGTTGTTCCTGCCACTGGTTCAACGCGTCGATACTGACATACGGCATACGCTTTTTGTGGATCACGCCGATGGCGCGGAACTGGTTTTCTCGCCATTCGCAGCGCAAACGCCACAACTTACGCCCCCACCATTCAGGGCTGATGATGCGCAGAATGGCGGAGCAAATACGTTTTTTTGATTCGTTATCGCCAATGATCACGCCCCAGCACGGCGGCGTTACCCGTAGCGCCAGCATTTCACGGCCCAGATGCCAGAAAAGCGACTGGATCTCGTCATTGGTCATATTAGCGGGCAAGGTGCTGCCGCATTCGGTTTCAAACATTTCCGTGATACTGGCTGCGATAGCATGACCGGCGTTAATCACTTCATGTTTCGTAAACTCGGCCAGATGCTGCCAGCGTGCGTGCCAATAACTGGCAAGCTCTGACGTAAAACCGTCACGCACACCTTGTTTGGCACGCACAGCATCAAGACGCAGCAGGGCTTTTTTCACGGTTCCCATGAAAAAGGCGCTGACGTGTCGCGGCTCGCGGTTGGCGCGTAGCCATTCTATTTTTTTTCTGTAGGTATCACGGATAAAAAACGGTTGTTCGAGCAAGCGCGCTTCGACACCTTCCGGCGTCTCCATCCAGTTTTGTAATGCCGCTTGATGCTCGTCCCGCTCAGCTTCTGCGAACTGGCGGCGCATCGTCAGTAACGTTGAATTAGGCTCGAAGTAGTCCAGCCGCGCGACGGCCTGATCGAAATCCAGATCGGAGAAAGCCGCGCGCGATACTAACCGCTTAAGATGCTGCTCGACGGCTGGATGCGGCTCGGTGCTATTTGCAGCAGAGGGATGAAATGAATCAGCGATCCCCTGTGGCATGGAGATCGCTGGACGTGGTGCATTCCACGGATGGGCCCACTGTGCGGACATTACTCACAAACCTTATTCAGCACGCCGATCACTTCTTTTGCGGCACCGCGCGTGATGCCGTTTGCGCTGATAGAACGCTGAACCGCGATTTCATGGAATTGATAGTGCTGATAAATCTCGCGCGTAGCAGGGGTATCACTGTTTGAGATAACGACCGGCACGCCGCGTGAAAGGTTTACGCTCAGCAGCAGCGCCGCTAAATCTCGGTGATGGTCGGAGGTAAAAGAAGCGTGGTGATATTGCGTAAAATTGGCCGTGTCGCTGGCTGGCAAATAAGGCGGATCGCAATAGATAACACTGCTTTTGTTTATCGCTTTCGCGGCCAACACTTTTCGGAAATCTTCCGCAATAAAGCAGGTTGTTGTGTCATTTGCTTTCTCAGCAAACAGCTTTATCTCTGCCTCTGGGAAGTAAGGTTTTTTATAGTTCCCGAATGGGACATTAAAAAAACCAGCGTTGTTATATCGGCAAATACCGTTAAAGCAATGGCGGTTCAGGTATAGGAATAAAGCGGCCTTTAGCAGTCGCTCATCTTCATGTATAGCGTTGAATGTGTTGCGATTGCGATAATACTCAGTTGGGCTATTACCGTTTTCGAATAACGCTTTCGCAGTATTAATAAATGGCTGAGTGGCATTCTTAGCCATCTGATATGTATTAATCAGATCGGCGTTAATATCAGCCAGCACATAACGTGGAAAGTCGGTATTAAGGAATACAGACGCACCGCCGACAAAGGGCTCAAACAGCCGATCACCCTTTGGCAGATGAGGCAGCAAATCAGGTAGGACGCGGGTTTTACCCCCAGCCCATTTGATGAACGGGCGGATCATAATTCACCGCCTTGATTCTGAACCAACCGAGACATAACAGCAGAAACCAGCGCCGCTTGGTTTACCGCATCATGTAGGGCGTTGTGCTGCGTACCAGTGAATGGGCGATCATCCACACACAGCGCACGGCCAACTTCTTTAATTGTTCTGACGTCCCGCTCATTCCAGTAATTCCACGGAATATCGATATCAGTACGCTCAAACGCAGACTTCAAGATCGTGCAATCAAAAGATGGGCTATTTCCCCATACCTTTAACGCTTTCAGGCTTTCAGCGTTATCAGTCAGCCAGTCGCTAAACGCGCTAAGCGCGCCCCAAATCGGGGTTGCATCATCACTAATTAATTCAGCACGGGCTTCTGAGGACTGACGCAACCACCACTTGATGGTGTCACCGTCTGGCACCGCGCCATTGAGCATGTCGTTTTCAAAATCGACGCGGCAATAGAATTGTTCACCCAACTCACCTGTTTTAGGGTTAAAGAACACGGCACCAATAGAGGCAATAGGTGCGCGGGGATTCTTACCCATTATTTCAATATCGATCATGACGTGGTTCATGCGATGATCTCCTGTGACGAGCGCTCGAAGCGTTCTGCTTCTTTGCGCAGCAGCTCGATAACCTCTGCTGCGGAATATTCTTTTTGCTGCGCGTGGAGGGCCAGCGCTTCCAGGCGTTGAGAAAACTCATAATGCTGGGATTTTTTTTCTTCCAAGCGTGCTTTCCCCAGCAGTGAAACAAGTACATCTACATCACTGCCAACGACTTGCATCTTTTTAACTTCTGCATTTCTCATCGTGATTTCCTTTTTTCAGGTAATAGAAAGCCCGGCGGGTTTACGCCTTTAAAAACGGGAGTTATTACGGTTAAAGAATTAAATGTTTGGGGAATAAACTCACAACTGCTTTAAGTTTATTCATCGCCTTAATCAGCTTTGTTTTTTCTTCAGTTGTCAGTTCATTAAATTTCAGTTCATGCCGTCCTTTATCAATATCCGCTAATTCAAATATCGCTGATAGCACGCGCATATTATCTGAATGCGTTGATTTCCTATCTTTCCTGTTTCCGTCATAAAATCTTTCATCGCGCAGATCGTCAATAAACCGGCACATTTCTTTTTCACTATTCGTGTTGAAGTATTTTCCTCTCAGCATTGCTATGTGATTTAGCCCGTCAGTTCTGTCCGTGATACTCAGCGGAACGGCGCGGGCGGCTTCAGTATTCGCCATGACGGTTACGCCGCGATACCCATCAGGAGGGCAAACCAGCGGCGCTTTTGCTTAGGCGCTGGCATATATGGCTTTTTGCTCCACGGTGCAAAATAAGCCTGCGCGGGAGTAGGCTGGAAACGCTGGCCGTTTGGTAATTCCAGCCAGCCTTTATTTTCTTGTGGGGATGGTGATTTTTCTTTTAATAAACGCGCTGTGCTAATCATGCTGAACCTCTCATGCTGTGCAGGTCGTTGATATAAGAAGTCGCTTGCCCTAACGCATCAAATAGCCCGAATGACTGATCGCCTTGACTTATGCGATAACGAGTTATTGGATTCGTTGCCGTTCTGGGGCAGCGAATAATAGAAAAGCCGCGATAAATGCTGGTATGTTCACTGAGCTTAATTAACGCATGATCAATACCTGAAAAGACAAGCATTTCATTTTTCATTACTTATCCTAAAATTTCAAAATCAGGGATTTTCTTTAACTGCTTGATAACTTTTTCATACGGTATGTTTAATGTGGTCGTGCTCCCATCAATAAATTTTATTAACGTTCCCCTAGTGGTATATCTAGAGCGTTTAGTATAACCCGCATCTTCAATTGTCTTTATTTCATCATAAGGAATACAGCAACCAGAATTTAAATACTCCCCCTTGAGTCTGATAAATCTCCCTGTATTGATAATTATTTTTCTTCCCCGCAATCGTTAAATTTCGCTATTGGTTATCGCATCCCGAAGCATGGCGATTAAATTAACCTCGACTTTCTCCATTCTTCCTTTTTTGGGGCGAATGATAATCCGTCCATCAGAAACCATTCCTTCACATGTTCGGAATGGTATCCCCGTCATTTCTGAATATGTTTTTAATGAAACATATGGGGTAGGAACGGTGATATTAATGTTTAATGCCTTAGCCATTTCACCACCTGCTATCCTTGAGCGTTAAAAGATTCCAGCCCCCGCAGAAACACCAGGCGGGCCATGCTTGAAAGTGAGCGACTTTCTTGTGCTGCTAGTGCTGCCAGTTTGTCGCGCTCATCGTCCGATAAGCGCATTGGGGTAGGGTTCTTGGATGCAATACCACGCGGTAAACGCGATCTCTGTTCACTAATAGCTGCCATTGTTACTTCTCCCACTATTAAGGTTTATATGCCGGCGTTTTTAGCCACCTCCGTCCGGCGCGTGGTATCCTCACTGCTCTCACACAAAGTAAGGATGTTATGAAATGACAAACAAAGAACTACAAATTAAAGAAACTGGTGAAGTGATAAAAGCTGCATTAAATAATGGTTCTCTCCAGCAATTATCTCAGCTAGTTGCAAATCAGCTTCCGGTTAGAAGTGATGGTTCATTCCCCGCATACAACTCAATTACTTTCGAAGAGCTGTACGCAACCGTATTCAATGCAGTAGGCAACGCTATCAAGTCTTAACATCTGATCTAGATAGCACATCGCAAGGCTTTGTTTCTGCTGCTAGTGCTAGTGTCAGAATAATTTTTATATCTCGGCTGAAGACCTTTTTTCCAAGTTCTTCAGCCTTTTTATTAATACTTTCCGTAAGGCTGGCTGCGATACTCAGCCGCTCGTTATTTTCCAATATTCCCAACTTCTTCTCTGCGCCTACAGCACGATCCCCGGTGTTGGACTGTGCGCTCAGATCATGATTTTCTTGTGTCATAATGGTATGTTGTGATCCACTGTTAGCCTGTGAAATGCATTCTGGTATTCATTTGGATACATGTCAAGGAAAAAATATGCGTTTGAATATCGGCGAGCGCCTTCGAGAAGAAAGAGAGCGCCTCAGCCTTAGTCAATTGGCTCTTGGTGAAATTGGCGGAGTAAAGAAATTAGCCCAACTTAAGTACGAGAAAGGCGAAAGATCGCCAGATGCTGATTATCTCAATGGAATAGCTAAGATTGGCGTTGATATTCAATATGTTGTTTTAGGTAAACGCTCTGCCGAAGTTCTTAGTGATGATGAACAAGAGCTAGTCGGGCATTACCGAAAAGCTCCTGTAGCGGTTAAAGCTGCTGCATTGGCCGCTTTGACGGCGGGTAGCTCTGCAACGGCAGGACCGATAAATGTAACGGGTAGCGGCCAGCGCGTAGCGGGCAGGGACTATCACGAAGGCAAAAAATAAAGCCCCGATGAACGAGGCTTAAGGATGGGTAGCAGTGATGCGCTTTAATCGCGGGATGATTCGGCGTTCTCTCGGTTTACTGCATCTATGCCACGGGCGAGGCGTTCTGGGTCTTCAATTTGGAGGCGAAGAATACGCGGTACGCATTCACAAACGCCAGTTATCTCTTCAAGGTTCTCTTGGCTGGTTGTCCATGAAAATTGGATCCGCCGATTAGGATAAAACACGCGAAAGGCTTTTTTAATTACAAAAAAAAATGTTCGACATTTCCCAGAAAAGGATTCAGGAACAATGAGCAACATAAACATAGTGACACTCCGCTTTTCAGCTAGTGGTGGCAGTATATGGAATTTAGAAAAGGAACTCAAAGAGGCTAACTTTCAGATAACAGAACGCAGCCCGATGATGTTTTCCGGTGGGGCGTTGGAATTTCTTGAAGTGGCTATTCCTACTGGTGGCGGTGTAGCGGTCATGAAGATGCTAACAAATATTATCATTGCGTACATCAATAAAGATCGTAGAGCTGAATGCACAATAACGGATAAGAGTGGGAATACACTTAATTATGATGCCGCATCTCAGAAAGATTTAATAAAGATTATGAGCCAGCCCTTACCACGGGATAACTCAGAACAGTAAGCAAGGATGTAATGGATGACCGTAGAGGCTCAAGGGGATAGTAATCGGGTCGCAGGACGTGATTATTACGAAAAAAATATCAATATTGCCGCGCCAGAAACTAAAGAAGATTTGCGCCCATTGGTTAGCGCACAGCGTTCCCAATTAAACCAGTTGGTGAAAGATATTGCGGAAGCAGGGCGTGAAGATGTGCGTTTTGTCTGGCGTCGATTACATGCTGAACTTGGTGTGAATGGCATTGAAGAAATCACCATCAGCCAGTATTCCACGGCGCTCAGTTTCCTGAATGCGTTACATGATCGTAGTCGGGAAAAGGATGCCAATAAAAAATTAGTGTCCCAATTATTAAGAAGCACGCAGCAGAATGAATTACGTGAACAGCTTACGCGGTTCTGCCACATCAATTTTGGTACTAGCCGGTTAATTGATTTAACCCGTCCTCAGCTTCAGCAGGCTATGGGGTGGTTGGATGAGCGGCAGGGTAGAACTACACCTGCACCGACTTCATCAACGCCAAAAATTCAAACGTGGCAAGACGCGATAAACACCTTAAAAGCAGAACCTCGGATTTTTGGCGCAGTGCTTGCGGTGGGGATCGTGCTGGGTATGTGGCTGGCGCATTGATATAGAAATTATTTCTTATTTTATTTTTAATCAAATGGAGTTTTTGATGAATAAAAAATACCTTTTAACAGCAATGACTTTTTTATTATGCGGTAGTTCTTTTGCAGCAGAGTTAAACCTAAGTAATGATGAAATATTAGCATGCAAATCAATTGGTGATAACAAGCAGCGCTTAGCCTGCTTCGATAAAGTAGATAAAAAGTTCGATGCACCCGCCAACTCGAAAAATGACGCAAATGATGACAGCAATCCTACTGGTGATGTTGGAAAGTGGGTGATAAACAAAGAGCAATCACCGCTGGATGACTCATGGAATGTGTACGTTTATATAAGTGCTGAAGAACCCATTCGAGGTTCTTTTGGTCAATCAGTGATGCCAATATTATTTTTAACCTGTAAGGAAGGAAAAACTAATCTTTTCTTGAATTGGGACTCTTATCTTGGCTTAGATGAAACTTATATGACGCATCGTGTTGATTCTCAGAAGCCGGTTAAAAAGACGTGGAATATCTCAACGGATAATAAAGCCGTTTTTTATACTGGTAAAACTATTTCATTCATTCAGGAACTTATGAAAAGTAAGTCGCTATACACAACCATAGTGCCGTATAGCGAGAGTCCGGTTTCTGCTCGTTTTGATTTGACTGGGTTGTCAGAAGCGATTAAGCCTCTGCGTGGTGCATGTAAGTGGTGATTATTTTAAATCCCTAAGAGCAATATATGACAGATAAGAATAGATCCCCCCTAGAGCTAGGGTTAGATGAAATTTTTGCACCTCAAACTCTCAATAGAGAGCGAGCAGAAGAAAAATTAAAAGAAAGATTAATGAAAGTTACGCCCAAGTTGTTTGCAGAGTTCCTCTCTGCAAAGGGCGCTGCACAACATTGTTTGTCATGCGGTTCTTCGGCATTATCTGTTCCTGAAAGTGGATCACTTGGTTCTGCCGATTTACCAGAAAATGCAAGTGAGCTATCACCAGAAGAGCTAGTAAAATCCATAAATTTTCTGGTCACGCGTTATGTTACCTATCGATATGTTGATCCAACTGCCTACCCCAGGCCATCTAACTGCGAATACCGAGTTTCTTGCATAAACTGTGGTCACGTAAGTTTCTACCGAGTTTATCCTGTTCTTAAATGGGTCGAAAATAGTGATAAGGAGGCTGACGATGAATAAGGACAATAATAAGGTTGTACAGCTTCGTGATGCACCGTTACCTTTTGCTGATAGAATGAAAGAAAGTGATAATGGCGGTAGTGGAGGTGATGGTATGGATGAGTTACTGAAACGAGTAGCTAAAGCGGAAGACAGCATTGCTCAGATAAAAGTTGATCTAGCTAAGCTATCCGTACGCTCGGAAGAGTTTGCAACCAAAAGCGATCTACAGAAAGAAATGTCGTCTATCCATAAAGAAATTTCTGCACAAACAAAATGGATTGCCGCGACTATCATTGGCACAGCAGGTATAGCTTTAGCTGTGGCGCGTTTTTTGTTCGTCTAGAATATGGCTGTAAGCAAACTTCCATCCGGCAAATGGCTTTGCCAGTGCTTCCCTTATGGCCGCGATGGTAAGCGCATTCGCAAACAGTTTGCCACCCGTGGTGAGGCGCTTTCCTATGAGCGCCGCCTTATGGCCGATAAAAAAGGCATCGATACCACAACCAGTAATATCACTCTGAAAGATCTGGTTCAGCGCTGGTATGACATGCACGGCAAAACGCTATCATCCGGCGATTCCCGCTACACAAAATTACTCGCTATCTGTGAACGTTTAGGTGATCCGTTTGCTATCGACGTTGATAAAAATATGTTTGCCGTGTACCGCGAGCGACGCCTGAAAGGTGAGTGGAATCCAAAGGGTAAAGCCGTTCTGAAAGAAGCTACGGTCAACCGTGAATACTCTTACCTGCGCGCGGTCTTTTCCGAGCTGAAAAGGATGGGGGAGTGGGATAAAGAAAATCCGCTGGATGGTATACGCCAGTTCAAAGAGGGCGATCAGGAACTGGCATTTCTCTATCCAGATGAAATAAAGCGCCTGCTGGCTGCGTGTGACGAATCAGACAATAAAGACTTGGGTATCATCGTTCGACTGTGCCTGGCTACTGGGGCACGGTGGGGCGAGGCACAAGATTTAAGGCAATCTCAAATTCTGCCAAGTCGTGTCACGTTCACCAGAACGAAAGGAAATAAGAACAGAACAGTGCCAATTTCTGAGAAGATGCGCAGCCTGCTACCTAAAAAACGCGGGGCGCTTTTCACTCCAGCTTATGAATCTTTTAAGTACGCGATTAAACGTGCAGGCATTGAACTACCGAGCGGGCAACTTACCCACGTTTTACGTCACTCATTCGCATCACACTTCATGATGAACGGCGGAAATATTCTGGTACTGCAACAGATTTTAGGTCACAGCACGATCACCATGACGATGCGTTACGCCCATTTTGCACCGGATCATCTTGATGCGGCTGTTACCCTAAATCCGTTCGATTCATTAACTACAGATTAATAATTGTAGTGGCGGAACTGCGTTTTTCGGTGGCAGCAAAAACAGGAGTGGCGTGAAATTTCGTGTTATTGCGTATTCGCAACCATTTGATATCACTTAACCTATTGTTTTATTTGATGTGGTGTAACTTTTTAAAATCCCTCGGCGTTCGCGCTGTGCGGGTTCAAGTCCCGCCCCGGGCACCATTGATAAATCAATAGACGTCAACCGGCGTCTATTTTTTTGCCTAAAACCCACGGTTTTACTGGCTTCCCCTTCATTCCATACTCTCCCAACGTCAACGCAATTCAACCTACATCAACTTGCTTGTGAGTATACATCTGAGTATATATGTTGGTTCTATCTTGCTCTGTATACTCACCGTAAGCACCTATGAGGATATTGATAATGGCTCTGACCGATATCAAAGTGCGTTCGGCAAAACCAGAAGAAAAAGAGTATTCACTGACTGACGGTGATGGGATGTTTCTGCTGGTTCATCCCAATGGTTCCAAATACTGGCGGCTGCGCTTTCGTTTTGGTGGCAAGCAACATCTCATGGCATTAGGCGTTTATCCTGAAGTCTCTCTTTCTGAAGCGCGTCAGAAACGGGATGAAGCTCGGAAACAGGTCGCTGCGGGCATCGATCCCCGCGAACATAAGAAAGCGGTAAAAGCGAAACAGGAAGAGGATGAAAAGACCTTCGAAGTTGTGGCTCGCGCCTGGCACGCCGACAACAAGAAGTGGTCTGAATCACATGGGGAACGTATCCTGAAAAGCCTGAGCGACAATATTTTCCCCGCTATTGGCAGCACACATATCGCAGATTTGAAAACACGCGACTTGCTGGCACCGATCAAAAGCGTTGAACGTTCAGGACGCTTAGAAGTGGCTAAACGCTTAAAACAACGTGTGACCGCCATCATGACCTATGCCGTACAAAACGGCCTGATTGACTATAACCCGGCGCAGGATATGGCTGGCGCGATTATGCCCGGCAAAGTCGAACATCGCCCAGCGTTGGAGCTCGAACGTTTACCTGAACTTCTTGGCCGGATTGACGGTTACAAAGGTCGTGAATTTACCAAGTGGGTTATTAACCTCTCCCTACTGATTTTCATTCGTTCCAGCGAACTGCGTTTTGCTCGCTGGCCGGAAATCGACTTTGAACGCGCTTTGTGGACGATTCCCCCAGAGCGTGAACCGATCCCTGGGGTGAAATTCTCCGAACGCGGTTCAAAAATGCACACACCACACCTTGTCCCACTAAGCCGTCAGGCACTGGAAATCCTTAAAAAAATTAGAGAAGTGAGTGGGCATTGTGAATGGGTTTTCATTGGCGATCATTCGTCACGAAAACCCGTTAGTGAAGGGACGGTAAACAAAGCGCTGCAAACCATGGGCTATGACACTAAAACGGAAGTATGTGGTCACGGCTTTCGTACTATGGCCTGTAGTTCACTGATTGAGTCGGGCTTGTGGTCTAGGGATGCGGTAGAGCGACAGATGAGCCACCAGGAACGTAATGGCGTTCGCGCGGCGTATATCCATAAAGCAGAGCATCTGGATGAGCGTAAGCTGATGCTGCAATGGTGGGCTAATTTTCTCGATGCGAATCGGGAGAGGGGAGTTAGTCCGTTTGATTTTGGGAAGTTGACGGCGGGGTAATGTATAAAACAAGCAGGCTGTATTCTGGCTGCATCGTATACAGCTTGCATATTATGATAATCGAAATTAATTATATGGCACAGAATATTTAGTAGTGAGCGATAGTTTAACGAATTTTAAGTCTGGTGTAGAGAACATACTTATTTGTATAATATAGTTACATTTTTCTCTCTAAGACCAGATGGTTATGAGCGCGATCACATTACGTAAAGCGTTGAGTGTACTTGCGAAGTCATCTTCGTTTTCTGTAACCACCATGACACATCGGCAGAAGGATGAGTTCGACAAGTTAAAGGATCAACTCTTTGTTAGACAAGAGATTGAAACCGAACTACAACGTTATTTGGATGTTGCTAATCCCGGTGAAATCATTTTTTTGTGCGGCAGTAGTGGGGATGGAAAGTCCGAAATTTTAACCCGTTTCCAGTCAGATCCGCGCTATCAGCGGCGATTTAATTTCCACTTGGATGCCACGCATAGCTTTTCCCCTCGACAATCAGCTATTGATGCTTTGAATGATTTATTTGCTAATCATCATCAGCAATCATCTCCGCTGCTCATTGGCATCAATACCGGAATGCTTGCCAACTTTGCCCGAGAAGGTGCTGAATGCCACCAGGTGCTCCGATCTGCAATTGACTCATTTTTATCAGCACAGCAGGATGCGAGCCGTCCTTACCGTAACGAGAATTGTTCTTTTTTTGATTTTGAACACTATCCTAAATTCCAGTTTAACGAAAATAAAAACTATTCATCATTTATTAAAACCTTATTAGACAACTTAACTCGTGACGATGATAATAATTTATTTCAGTTTATCTTTCGGCGCGATGAGTCAATTAATCCAGATCTAAAAGAGGTCGCAAACTTTAAATTGCTTTGCATGCCTGGCGTGCAGAATGTATTAATTACTCAGCTCTTTAAAGCGCGGTTGATTAAAGACCAGTTTGTCACGACCCGAGCGCTGCTGGACTTTCTGCATCATCTGTTGATGGGGCCTGGCTACTTATTTGATAATCTCTTCAACGGTGCAGAAAATGATCTGATTAAAAAAATTTCTGATTTTGATCCCGCCAGATTGCACACCTATGAACTTGATCAGTTTGTTTTGCGCTATGAACTGGGACTGGTTGACGCTGGTCTCGATGATTTTTTAGCCGCACTTGAGCCGTTGCACATTAAGTTTGATCGCCAGAGCGTTAAGCCCGGTGACGCAACCTCCTTGATCCGGCTTTTCTGGCTGTTGCAGCACGAGTCGTTGGGTAATGATTATCATCGGAGATTTTCCGCGTTTTTTAACGAATCGTTGTTTGAACGTTACTCAGAAATCTGGCATTTGCATAGAAATTACACAGCAGATCCGGAGCAAAAAAGATCACTGAATCGCTTCTATGCTTTTGAGCTTATCGCGGGTATCCAGCGCTATGCTAACCGCAAAGCACCTGAATTAAGTATGCAAAAAGAAGAGTTCTTCTTGGGTGAGTTTGGTGGGGTAAAAATAACCGCACCGGTAGAGGTGAAGCCTGATTGGGATGCTATCCGTAATAAACATACGGCTCATCCAACTGGCTTCGATGTCTATTTAAAGGTGGGGCGAAATCCACTACCGCATATCCATATCGGGCTTAATTTGTTCGAATTATTGGACAAATTGAATAATGGCTATCGTCCGAATAAATACGATAAAAATGCCATCGTGTTACTGGATGAAATTGTTGAGTTGATCGCGGAGCAGGCTAAATCCAGCAGCGAAATCAAATTTTATGATGGCAGACAACGGGTTTATCGTGCAAAGGCGGATGACGATATGATCACTATTAGCGGTATGGAGGGTTAGCAGAATGTACCCTATCGCAAACGAGTTAAAAGTGGGTAACAATCAACTGGATAGTTACCTGCCTGTGCGCAATAAAAATAACGATATTAGCTGGCAATTCGTCACCGGTCTGGTCCTTAGCTACGCCCTGAAACGCAAAATCGAAGCTTACGATCCCGAACAATTCCGTGAAGATTGTAAAACACATCTGCAGGAGCTGCTTGATGAGCCTGCATTCTGGTCCGTGCTGGAACGGATGTATTTTTCCAGTCAGGATATTTTCCGTGTCTCCCCACTTTTTTTACTGTTCCACGCCCAGTTTAATGGTGAAAAAATAAGTGCGGGTTCAACGGCAGATAAACGACTTGGCACGCTGTTTGCTAATTTGATGGGAGATTTCAGCCTTCGTTATCCCATACAGGACAGACTGAACTTCATCGAGCAGCAAATGCTGAATAAGCTCAATGAAAAAATAAAGCTGTTGGGGAAAGGACCGTTTGCCGAAGAGCAACCGTATCTTCCGTATATGGTAACGTGTTTTCAGTCCGATCTGGCGTTTTTGGCAGAGCACCCACAATACCTTTTACAAGAATTGACCAACACCCTACGTTTGTACGCCTTTAGCTGGTGCGCTCAACTGGCGCTCAATCTGGACAACTGGCAGGACGGCGAACCACAAAGCAAATCACTGTTTTTTATTCTTGATAGCGAAAAAGCCAGCTCCGAACGGGAAAAGGTGAAACGTTATGGCTATAAGCTGTTCGCCAGCCAGAACGAAAAACTGTTCCCGATACTTTCCGCGCTGGAGGTGTTGCAGGTAAAAGGAGAGAAAAAACGCCCTCTCTGGCAGGTATATCAGGATTGTTTGAATTATTCGGGTCCCCCAAATCAGGTGTTAGATGAGATTAATGATTACATACAGAAATTTATTAGTAAGGAAGAACGAGATCTTCCTGCTCGTGACCGCGCAACAAACCTGGAAAGTGCTTTCAAACAGCTATTATCCGTTGCCGTAGAGCAATTCCAGGATAAAAAAACTAACCGCGCGGATATAAATAAGAACTACATTAAGGAGCTGGAAAGCCAGATTTGCACTGACTTCATTCAGGTCCGTGGTCGGGCAGGGAAAGTGCTGGTGCTGAATCAGGATCGTCTTCTGTTACTGACTAATCTCACTGTGGGCAAAAATGACAAACTCCGCCTGCATGAACTGTTGCGTGGTTTTGAACAGCGCGGTTTTTATTTGGACAACCAGTCGGCGCAAACGCTGGTGGCGTTTTATGAACGCATGGGAAATGTAGAGCGAATGAGTGATAGTGGAGACGCCGTGTATGTCCGTAAAACAGTATGAAACCTATCTGGCAGAAACCTTTATTGAATGGGTAGGTGGCATCATTCAGCCCGGCGAGCGCTACCAGTTCAAATCTCCCGATCCCGATAATGCCCTAAAACTCTGGGAGGCATTCGTCTCTCTGGCGGACGGCAATCAGTTGGAAATTGCGCCAGGGCAATATATTGATTGCCTCCCCTGCAATGGTGTTCAGCTTATTCCTGTACTGCACGGAGCCGAGGCTCCAGCATTCACAGAAAACTACATTTCTCATTTGCGCGATGAAGTTGCAGGGCGCAGCGGCATTTTTGCCCAAACAGCGCTGTTGATTATTCACAACAGTATGCTCGATACCCTGATTAACAGCACGAAAGACGTGGCGGCACCGGATGCTATCTGGTACCCACAAACTTTCAGTCATCAACTGGAAAAGCTTATTACCACTGATAGTAACCGTTCGGAATTGTCTCGTTGTTTGCTGGAGGATCAACTGGCGACGGTACTGGATGAAGGCGCGACCGTATTTGGTTTCTCGTCGCTGTATCGCTTGCTGGATGATGGCAATCTGGATTTCTCCGAGCTTCATCTGTTTAAAGATGATGAACTACTGAACTATAGCCAGAAGCAGCTAGGCACCCGACTGAATGAAAACCGGAAATTATATCGCCAGATAGAAGATAGTGTTGAACGCTACAGTGGACAGCTGGAGAATGTGCTGCCTGAGTTTAGTTCAAAATTCATTCAGGAGCATTTTTACGATAAAGATGACTGGCGTGAGCTCGATTTCTCCGACTACAGGAAAGAGAAAGAACAGAATAGTGAACAAAAACTGGTGCTGGAGAACGTCTCCGTCGAAAACGGCGAGGTTTGGCAACGGGCGAAAAGCGCCAGTAAGGCAGGCAAACGTGACATCAGCCTGCTGGTGCAGGTGCAGCCAGGGCAATCAAAGGCTGAGCTGGAGTTCAGTTTTCAGGGTAATGATCTTCAGGATAACCAGATAAAGATTGCCCATAATCGTCAGTTAAAGAATGCACCTTTCTGGCGCACCAGCCGGGCGGGCGGCAAGACTTCCCGCATTATGGCGTCGGTGCCTTTTGATGGGCATCCCTGCTTCTTTAGTCTCGAACTGACCAACCGCAATAATTCAGCCGAAGAGTATAAATTTCGCCTGTTGTTGGTCGAGCAGGGACAATTCTGGCTAAACGATATTCAGCACTGTTACCGCATTGATCCAGGTAAAGAACAAATAACCCTGCAACTGGAAGATAACACGCTGCGTATTGCCGAGTCTGGCAACCTGACCTGTACGTTGGATGACGAGAGCGAAGACATAGACCGCCAGCATTATGCTCAGGTGAATTTTGAGACGCTGGCAAATCAAAGTGACCTAGTTCAGTTTGCGATCGTTTCCGGTGATTCCCGTCTGTCGTTTAACATAGAGGGACCGGGAGCAGAAGAAGGGCTAACGCTGCCACTGCTTTTTGACCAAAGTCGTTTCAACAAATTGTTTAAGGAAGAGGGCAATGCAACCTGGAACCGACTAAAAGGGCGCATCATACTCGATAATACTGAACACAAGGTCGTCGGTGTACGCCAGCAGTTGTTGATACTGGAAGCCTCATTAATTGAGCAACGTCTGCTGGGTACGGGAAGTGACGATAGCGAGTTTGCGCTGGATGAACTTCTTGCCAGCTACCCCGATCTCCATAACGCTTATGAGCAGTTATTTGCCTACTATCATCGTCGTAACACCCTGCCGAGTCTGGTGTCGTGGTCAGCAGAATATCGCACACTGGTCAGCTACATTGTTACTACGTTTGAACAGTCACTCCAGCAAATAGGCCTGAGCAGAGCGCTGACAGCACAAGAGAAGCGTCTTCTGCACCTTGGGATCTGCCGCAATGATAGCCATGAGCGCCTCTCTCCGCTGCATCCTCTGGTGCTGGCCTACCATCTACAACTGGCAGAAACTATCGTTGCGGAGTCGGAACAGCACGATTCGGCATCATTTGCCACACTACCGCCGATCACTCTTGATCGCTTGATAGTTTCCGGGTTAGTGCCGTTTGTTTATCACAGTGAGCATGAATACGCGCAACTACAGCCGGTGGATGAAAACCGCTTCTGGATTGATGTGGTTCCCCAGCGGCAGGTCAGCCATGACTACGTTAAACGTCTGGTAAAAGACAAACTTAATGAGTTCACGGACGCTTACGCCCGGTTGTTCCAGAGCGCTGAAAACAGTGCGTTGATTATCAATGCCATTAATCAAGGGAACGCCAAAGAACTGTTTCTGGGATTAGTAGAATATTTTAAGCAAGAAAAAGAGAAGGCTATTTCGGTTCATGTGAACTGCTACGATGAACGTTTGCTACCCAATATGTTCGATCACTTTGCAGAAAGTGGTAGCTATGAGCAGCTTAAAAACGATCTCGATCTGAACAGCGGCGTATGGCGAGCGGAAGCCGATATGCTGATTGACCTGCTGCGTAGCCGGTTAACGTTCAGCAAGTTTGTCCTGCCGTCAGAAAGTGACAAGCTGGCCTATGCACATCTGGCATTTTTCACCAATACAGCACCTGTGGATTGCCGCCAGATCCGCATTGAAGATGCGTCCAGTGGGGTATTGTGTCATGGATTGATCGCTGGGGAAGGTGCCGAAACGCAGGGGGATGCTTACTTTACCGCGTTTGGACTGCGTGATGTGGATACTGAGTCCTACTGCGCCCTGCGTCTTGCCCGACTAATCGGCTGCCTGTGGCAACCTGCACGTCAAAGCAACAGCCAGTATCATGGACAAGGGATCGGCCTGGCCGTGAGCGGCAATTTTAAACAGCTGCTCAATTACTCCTACAATAGCGCGCTCTGGACCACCATTATTGATCCAAAAGTCACTCTCGACTTTTTCACCAGTCAGAAAGATGTGGTGCTTATCCACTATTCTGACCAGTACACCAGTTGCGCAGGCTACGATGCCGTCACCGTCACGAAGCAGGTTGATTTGTTCCTGCGGTTGCTCCAGACCGGAAGCCAGTCAGGGCAACCTGCTGTTGATAGTCAGCATTTGCTGGCTGAATTTAATGCCTTTAACGGCGAATGGCTGCTGAAAATGCTGCGCTCCAATGAAAGAGAGCGTAAAGAGAAGCACGGCATCATAGGTGCGTACAAATTTGTGCAATCTATGTTGCACCAGTCCGACATTTGCTGGATTCCGTTATCGGTGGCCGAAATGATCCGTGTGTCCGGCAATGTCGGGCTGAAAATGAAAGAGAGCGATTTATCGAGAAATTTACAGGGTTATCGTAACGGCGCGATCTCTGATGATGTTCTCTTTGTGGGTTTCAAAGAAAACCGCCTCTATCTGTTACCGCTGGAAGTTAAAACCGGGGCGCGGCCTGACTACAGCTATGCAGGCCAACAGGCTCGTGAGCTCAAACGTTATTTACAGCAGGACATTCTGGAACCACGAACGCTGGCATCACAATTGTACCGGGCGCTCTTTATTCGTCAGGTGCTGATGCAGGTGGAGAAACTGCGTCTGTACGGTGTGCTGGACAGCAACAAAGTGGCTCCCTTGCTGGATCGACGCGAATGGTGGTTAACGGGCGACTATCAGTTAGGTGAGTTGGCCGATTATGTGGACGGCTTCGTCGTGGCGCATGTGGACAGCGCAACCTGCTTCGATCTCTCTTATAAAGAGACAGCGGAGAATATCTTACAGATCGAAATCCCTTATTCATTGCTGCCTTCGTTGATTGCTGCGCAGGGAGATGAACCACCGTTGGCAGAACGTTACCGGGTGCCGGAAAAATACCTGTTTAAGCCAGAGTATGATGGCAGTTCGTCACAACACAAAGTCGTGGTAGAAGTCACAACGCCGACTGCTGCACAGTCCATTTCAGAACCGGAGTCGTTACAGCCTGCTGTTCCGGTACTGACAGCTGATATTAGCGATACTCCATTAAAGATCCTGTTTGGTCATGATGCTGCGCGTCAGAGCCCATTATATTGGGAGCCAACCAACACCGCGAAGTTCATGAATACCAATACCGGCATTATTGGAACGATGGGCACCGGTAAAACCCAGTTTACTAAATCGCTGGTCACACAGTTGATGCGTAATCAGTCCTGTAACGTTGATGGTAAACCTATTGGTTTGCTGATCTTCGACTACAAATCAGACTATGTGGACGAGGCCTTTCTTGATGCCACGGGTGCTAAAAAGTACAAGTTATTTAAGCTGCCTTACAACCCCTTATCTCTGTTTGGCGACACGCCAATGTTACCAATCCACACCGCTGGTGGACTATCAGAAACGATGGCGAAAGCCTATGGTCTGGGCCATAAGCAGCAGCTCAAATTAGAAAATCTGATTTTAGAATGCTACGAAGCTGCGGGGATTTCACCTGAAGATCCGACAACATGGTCAAGGACTGCGCCGACAATTGAAGATGTATGGCAGCGCTTCCTCGATCAGGAGAAGGTTGAAGAAGATTCGCTCTACGCAGCACTCTCTAAGTTGGCGCGTTACAAGATATTCGAAACTATCCCGGAAAGGATGACCAGTCTGTACGAATTGGTTGATGGCGTCACCGTGATTGAACTGGCAGGCTATCCCCCAGAAGTTCAAAACCTAGTGGTCGCACTCACGCTGGATCTTTTTTACGCGCAGATGCAAAAGCGCGGTAAACCAGCGGTGCGAGGGGATTATCGTCAGCTTACTAAAATGATTCTGGTGGACGAAGCCGATAACTTTATGCGTCAGGATTTTTCCAGTCTGCGTAAGATCCTTAAAGAAGGTCGTGAGTATGGCGTTGGTGCGATCCTGTCAACGCAGGAGATAACCCACTTCAAAACTGGGGAAAATAATTATGCTTCTTATATTCTGACGTGGGTTATCCACCGAGTCTCGGAGATTAAGAATGCGGATATCAAGGCGGTGTTTAATGTTGATGATAAAGGTGAGCAGGAGTCTTTGATGGGACAGATTCGGCAGCTTGAGAAGCATTTTAGCCTGTATGTTGATGGAGATAAAAGGGTTAAGAAAATGCGCGATCGGGCATTTTGGGAGTTATAGATGACTATTATTGAAGCAATAAAGATAGCATTAATTACGCTTGATAGGCCTGCCACCTATGAAGAAGTCTATCAGGAGATTATGGATCAAAAATTATATGATTTTGGTGCGAAAGATCCTAAATCTGTTATCCGCGTAAAGCTACGAATCCATACTTTTGGACTGAATTTTCCGAGTTCAAGCCCTAAAAAATATTTCAAAGTTATATCTGGAGAGGGTAAGGATTCTCTTTATACAAACTTAGATGTTGATGTAATTGAAGAGGAGGTTGTTGAAAACGAAATCGATGAAACTATCGAGAAAGGGTTAAAGTATTATAAGGATAAATTTCTTAGCTATTGTATTGATAAAATAAAAGAAATAAATAAAGATGCTCATAAATCTACTTTGCATGAATGTTTTTGGATGTTGGTAGGCTCATTTCTACCCATTGTTGTTGATTCTTTTTTTAGATGGAAACTAATGAAGATCACTTTTTGGGAGGCAATTTATGCCAATGTAAAATCGGGTGAGGTCTTTCTATTAACATCTGCATTGATTACTCCTTTTTTCTTTTTTTTAATTATGGAAAACAAGAGCAGAAAAAGTGAGAAAGATACACTGCCATATTTTGGAGTTATTGTTATAATAACATTGACATCTTTTATATCCGGTCTATTGGCTTTTGTTTTTTATCGGACAGGTGTTATTTTAATAGAGAAAAATATTTCTGTATTGAATGATGTTTTTGCTAATGGTCTAGGTGTTTGGGCATGGGTCATATACGGTTTTTCTTTGACTGTCTGGTATTATTCAGCTTTTATGAATCATAAAACAGCAGCCAGTTATAAGAGTATTAGAGACTCACAATTCAATGGCTTGAAAGAGCAATTCAATGGGGCGAAGGGATAAGAACATGTCTAATATTACTATAAAGGCACTAAAAGTATCTCAACCTATTGGGGAGTTTTATTTCGGAAAAATAAAGGCAAAGGATTTAGTTAATATCACGTATTCTGATGTGAGACGAATGGCTGATTCCGAAAGTCGACAACTTGATGACTATATAGGCATCCAAAGACCATTAATTGAGTCTAGAGTTAGACAAATAAATAGCTATATCTCAGGTGTTGATTCTTCTTTTCCAAATTCAATAATAATTGCAATGAATTCGGATAATTTAAGCTGGAATGAGAATAATGGGGATTTCATTATTTCCCCAAATGAAGGCGATGACCTCAGTAAATTAGCTAAGATACTCGATGGGCAGCATAGAATTGCAGGGTTTGACGATAGCAATACAACATTCATTAATGACATTGGAGATGTATCCGACTTTGAGTTGCTAATAACAATATTCGTTGATGCTGATATATCAACACAAGCTAATGTCTTCTCAACCGTAAACTTAGCTCAAACAAAAGTTAACAAAAGTTTAGTTTATGATTTGGAGTCTTTGGCATACTCTAGGAGTCCAGAAAAGACATGTCATGATATTGCTGTGCTCTTGAATAAAGAAAAAGATGGTCCATTTGAGAAAAGAATAAAAAGATTAGGAGTGGCAACACCAAATATATCAAATGAAACGCTGACTCAGGCAGCATTTGTTGAAAACCTAATGAAATTGATAACTTTCGATGCAAAGTCAGATAGGAACTATTTTTTGGCTAAACAAAAAGGTGGGAAAATAGCTAAGGAATATAGTCTTGAAAAAACAGATGATAAAAGTCTTATTAAATATCCATTACGGCAGAGTTTTCTTTCTGATAAGGATTTTATAATAGCGACAAACGTTTCTAACTTCTTTAATTCGGTAAGATCTCTCTGGCCTAATGCATGGGATAAATCAAATAAGCAGTCATCCTTAAATAAGACAATTGGATTGATAGCGTTGTTTCGAATTCTAAGGGATATCCTTTCCTATATGAACGAACGATATGAAATTGATTCAACTAGGGTATTATCTGCAGATGATTACTACCAGATTTTAGATGGAGGAGATCTTGATGAATCAAAATTCATGCAGTTAGATGCTGTATCAAAAAGTGCTAAGATAATATATGATATGATCTTTGATAATTTAGCACTTTATGATGATGAAGATGAATAAATTTATAAGATAAAATCATTTCAAACACTGGTTGTCTATAAAGACAACCAGTGTTTATTTCTTAAATATTATTGGCCAGTTGAATTAAGTTTCGATAATTTCTCAATGCAGCAATCCCATCCTCAACATGCGCCGCCCACGCCTTAATCATCGCCTTCTGATCCAATTGCGGATAAAGCATCTTTAACACCAGTTCTGTAGCTTGCAGTGTTTCCCCAAGCCACGTAATTTTATCCAGCACTAGCGAGCCATCCAGCTTCTTACTATCCCGTTCAGGCGAATAGCGAAACTCACTCTCCACCGAGCGGAAAAATGCCAGTCGAGCCGCGACATTTGGCGTAATCCCAGTATATCCTTTTAACTTCTTGAGCTGGTCTTCAGTCTGACGACTAAGCACCATTCGATTCGGGAGCATCAGACAGCCTCCTTAGTTAGTTCCCAGAAATAACCGGGTTTCAGCGCAGATGATTTGGTATGCGCATTAAACACAATCTCATAAGCATGAGAAATATCATCACGCAGTCGATCGACGAAATAACGCTCGTCCACTTCAGTATCGGTGGATAGCAGCACTACCTGATGGCTGGCCTCAGGGAAATAATGATTAATCAACTTATCCCGATGCTGAGAATCCAGACGCCCCAGCGGTGTATCAATAATCACCGGGAAATCACGCCCAGAAGTTTTTGCTAGCGCCTCAAGAATGGCAATCGCATAAATCTGTTTTTCACCCGCAGAAAGCAGCTTACGATTAATTACCGAACCCTTTTCATCCACCAGTTCAACATCAAATGTCTGTGGATTTATGTGCGCATTAAGCTGTAAATCCTCTTTACGAGCAAGTTTGTGATAGGCAATTTCAAAGTTAGCAGATAACTTTTTCACTCGCGCCTGCGTCAACACATCGCTGTAGTAATCGAGCAGGTTAATGGTCTCCTGCGCATTTTTAAATGCGCTGCTCAAACCATGTTGGCTACGGGTGATGTCATGTGCTTTCTGTACCTGACGAACACAGTCCAGTTGCTGCTGTTTCGTCTGTTTAGCCTCTTCCAGCAACGAGCGATATTTTTGCCGCTGTTTTTCACGCTTATGATCGAGATCGCGTAATGCTGCAAAGAGATCCATTAACTGCTCGTCTTCCGGGGCGCGAGCAATATTAGCTGCGGCTTGCTCCAGTTGTTGTTCAATATCCGCTAATTGATGGCGGTACATATCAAAACGCTGCCATGCTTTTTTGCTGTCCTGCTCAATGGACTGCTGGAGCATACCCGTTTCGCGTTCCGATATATCAAACAACAAATCGCCTTTGGGCCTAGTCGCTATATATGCTGTCAAATTCTCAGAAATAACCTCGGTGGCTATTTTTTTTGTACTACTCTCGCTACTGGCGCGGAATGTAATATCTTTCTGGAGTTGAGTTAAAAACTGCGCTAGCTCTTTCTCAAAACTTTTTGCTTGCTTGATCTGCGTTTCATCAGCCAGTTTCCCAAGTAAACGCGACAATGTATTTGGAGCCAGAGCATAGGGTAAAGCCCCATCGCATTCTTGTCGTAACGTTTTTTCCAGATGCTCTTTTTCTTTTAACAGCGTTTCAACTTTCAGTTTTTCCTGTGCTTTGGTCTGAGCAAATGCGCCGCCCTGGGCATTTAATAATCCCTCATGGCGAATAATGTCCTGGGATAAAAATTCAATCCGCGAGTTGACAAAATCGGCTTCTTCCAACAATTTCTCCGCCTGACCGGCAAATGTTTTAATCTTTGTCTCAAGCGCTTCAACCTGCTGTTGCTGGGAGCCACCCAACTGGGCGGTTTGCTGGCGTTTGACAAAAATCATCAGGTCATTTTGCAGTCTGGCAATCAGATCCAGTCCCAACAAACGACGCACCGCTGTACGCAGAATATTGCCGGATTCATCTTCCGCCAACTCTGCAATCTTCTCTCCATCAAAAAAGAAAAGATCGGCAACACCGTGAGGAATTAATTCATTCAAAAACCCCTGGCACTGGTCATAACTGAGTTCACTACGCGGTTGTCCATCCTGCTGCAAAGAGAGACGATCTTTCTTTCCTTTCTTCCAGCTACGCGTGACGGTGAATTCAGTCTCATGGCCGTTTTGGTTGTAGGTAAAGGTCAGTTCTACTGCGGCCTCATCCGGACGCTCTGCTGTATACGTCCCGTTGTGCACCAGCGCTCCGAGTTGTTCAACATACTCCTGCTGCTGCATTGCCGAGCCAAACGCTAAACGCCCATACAGTGCCAGTCGAATTGCCGACAAAATAGATGTTTTCCCTGCACCATTTAAACCACCAAATAGAACAATCGGGCGAGGGTTTACTTCATGCGGACGCTTTCTGGGAGCCAGATCGATGGTGTGTGTGCCGCAAAAAACGCGAAAATTATGTAATACTAGTTGCTTAATGAGCACGTTCATTTTCCTCATCGATAAGCACAGACGATTCGCCCGCATCGATAATCCTGCGCTGTAAAGTCTGGAGTTCAGCTTCTAGCTTATCCACCTCGTCCTGATGAATATCCCGATCGTTGCGTTTTTGCAGCGTTGCCTGTTGCTGCTGAATCTCTTCCAGGCTGCCCCAGTCCTGCTTCAAAATTGTGCCGAGCTTGTCAAAAATCCCCTGACGACGACTTAACCCTTCCATCGAGGTTTCCAGCTCAATCAATTTCATCACCATTTCAGGTACTACGTCGAACCCTTGCGTTATCTGAGCCAGCAAATCAGCATCGCTGGCATCAAAGCGCGACTGATCGTCAACCACCCAATTCAGATCTTGCTGATATACCTCGCGGTAAATCCCCGGCAATGTGTCGTGCCAGTCTGGCTCGTTAGGATCTTTCAACCACTCCTGGCGGATAGCGTGCAGCTCCGGCTGGGTAATTAACGTAATCGTGTGGCCCTGGGCGTTTAAATCACGCTCAATTTCCAGTAAGTCTTTTAACCACTGCTGACGGTATTTGAGCCAGTAAGGGCCTGGAACATGTTTACGTTCTGCGCTGCGGTCTTCACCGTCTTTAGCGTACTGATAGCTCACCTTACCGGTGCGGCGTTTGTAGTTGCGATAGGTGTCTTTATTCACCGGCTCGGTGGTAAACGCCAATAGATCGCGATATTTCAGCAAAGGCGACATCCATTCTTCGCCATTCTTGATCAGACTTTCCATCGCTTTATCTTTGGTGACTACGGTACAGGTCCAGCAACCAAAGCGAGAATTTCCGCAAGAGGGAGTGCTCTCATCTATTACCAGTGGGCATTCACCCTGAGCGGAAGAGTCCATATACAACGTCCACAGGGGGCGATTATTCCCTCCCCACGGACTTTCCCACTCCTCAATTTCATCATCTACCGCATAGCGAAAAGCTCCGCGCAGCAACTTCCAGACATCTTCTACATCCCAGGTATCAATAGGTGTATAGATGAACGCATTTGCTAGTGTGGTATGCCGTGCCAGTCGTGAGCCATCGATCTTATGCTTTGCGATTACCTGCGCACGAGAAGCACTTTCACTACTGCGCGAACCCAGTACAACAATTACCTCATCAAACTGGCTGACCTTATCTTTAATAAAGTCGCTGACAGGGTTGATCTTCATCCGTTCGGTACACCAGCGAAAACTTCGGGTTGGAGCCGGATAACCTTTCCCCAGCAGATTAACCCAGAAGGTTTCATTAGTTTTTGGCATCACGGCATGTTGAGTAATCGGCAGGCCATTGCGTTTTGCGCCCGCCTCAATCTGCGACATCGTTTTCTTAATCAGGTCCACAACGACTGGCGTTTCAACGAGTGTATCGGATGACACCAAAAAAACATCTTTGCTGCGCATTTCCGGGGGGAGGCCGAGTAAAGCCAGATACACTAGCGTGATCACGGCGGAAGAATCTTTTCCTCCACTATAACCAATTACCCACGGGCGCTTATCTGCACAATAAATTCTTTGTACTTCGGCAACATATTCGGCCAGAGGACGTCCGGCGAACTGCTCCTGGTTTATAAAATCTTCATATTCGGCCAAATCATAGGCCTGAACTAATTTACTCATGAGACAACCATTTGAGCTTCAAGCTCCTGTTCTTCAGGAGTGAGTTGAATAGATAGTGCGGCTTTTAGCGCATTACAGGTTAGTTGGATAGCTGCACTGGTTTTACTTAGCTTACCGTGCTGCATTGCCCGTTTAATCAGCTCGGGGTTACTTTTACGCCAATCAAAGGTTTTGAGTGTCGATAGTTGTTGTTGCCAGTATTCTGGATATTCTGCAAGCAAACAACGACCTAACAATCCTAACGCCTGAAGTCCGATACCATGAGCATGTACATAATCTTGACGTAGCTGTGCGGGAGAAACTTCTTTTCTTGCTGCTAGTTGCCAGTCTGGCATAACCTGAAAAACAGCTTGCCAGTAAATCGTAGCAATGTGTGTGTTTGCCTCAATATCACCCTCTTTAGGATCTTTACCCAACAGAGCTTTGGTTGCCTGTTTAATGCTACTTAAAGTAAATAGTTTATTGGATAGTGTGCTAATGCTGGATTTCTCCAGTTCCGTTAATCCAACAAACGGTTCAACGGACATAGCCAGATATCGAGCTAAATTTGAGCTGATATCACGGTGATCATACAGTGCCGATAAAGAGGGACTTGGACGTATGGCATACTTGTTCAGATCGGCAAACATTTGCTGACTACGCTTTAACCCTTCATCAACAAAAAATAGTACTGGGATGTTGTCTTGCCCCAATTCAGGGCGCTCCTCAAGAGCATCCTCTATTGCTTTTCGACGATGTTGGCCGTCATTGATGAGAATTTGAGCTTCCATGGGAACCCGTAATATTCCCAGATTATTCGAACCAGAAAATTCATCGAACTGTACATCAACTGCAATTGATGCAGTCAACGCTGAGAAAACATAGTCTTTAGGATTTTCAAGTAGATAACGAACCATTTCTGGAATACGAGACTTGTTCAATATACGCTGAGCTCGTAGCTCTGGTGGAACTTCGCTCTCATCAAAACTAAAAATTTTAGGGATGATGCGCATTGGACAAGTAGCGATATAAAAGGGACGTCCAGCCTGTATGCCACGTATTGCTGGAAATGAGTAGCAGTAATCTGCGTCAATGTTAGCCATCAGTTTCGTCCATTTATTAAGCAAAAAGCAGAGTGTCTTTATGTTATATTTTACGTAATTTTATAGAATTTTTCACGTAAAATTAGGAAGTACCTTCGTAATTGTGTGATTTTTGAGCTGGTAAGAAAGGGGAGAAAAGGCTTTGGAGCCCTCTTACTGCTTATTCCTCTTGAGACATTTAAGACGTTTTCAAAAAATTCTTAAATGCGGGATTTTATCGCCAAATTGGACTCTACGTTAAAGTGCTACTTGTTTGTATTAATGGATGATTAAGGCTTTTGTCAGTTGAACCAATATCTTAATGTCTATGATATTATTGGGAGGTCGATTTTACAGGACATGGACTGACAAGGCGTACCAATAATAATGAAAAATTCTTCAAAAATTATCCTCACAGCATGGCAAGATTATCTGAAATGTAGCGGTGCAGAAAAAAGTAAGATCTCAGCCAATCAGGTGCATGAAGATCACCAACTCGTACTGAGCAAAAGCAATTGTAACGATGTTCCAAATGGTATCTGCCTTCATATACCCACTGAGACGTATGAAAACTGGAAAAGGCATTTTGTCAAATATGGTAAAAAGGGTGAAGTCATCTCTGTAGAGCCAGTTAATCTGCTATTTCCACTACTACGCTGTATTGAATCTGAACGTGAAAAATCGAATGTTAAATATTTGCCACTGTTCTCTTTCCCACTACCAAAATCGTTTTTTGAGCAGGGAAATCGCTCTCTACTCATACCTGTTAAAGATGGACAACTAGTAAGCGCGTTGCCTTTCGCCTTCCGTGAGATGTTTGGCATTCAGTTGGCTGAGTTAGGCGAAAATCGCCATATGATGAGTATTGTTAGTGCGCTAACTGGCCGTAAATATGATTCCTTCATTAGCGCGTTTGAAGCACTCCAAGCCTGGGTTATACAGCAATCTAACGGTAAACATAAACTAGAAAACGCATTTAACGCTCTTGTTACACCGCTACATAACGAAGATTACAACCTGAAGCGTGATGAGGAAGACTTTAGTTGGTTGTGTAACAATAATAAGGCTGAATTCCCGTTATTGGAGCAGTACCTCAATCGTATCCATAGTGATGATCATCCCCCTGAGATATATGAACGGGTAACGAGTGGATTGTTTGAAACGCATTATCCGCTTGGACATGGTCAGATGGAGGCCATTCAGGCAATTAATCAAGATGAGCGTCTGATTGCAGTACAAGGTGCCCCTGGTACGGGAAAAACAACGTTATTTAAATCACTGATTGCTCAGCAACTCGTCACGCGTGCGCTTGCCATTGCGGATAGGGAAGACGGTAATTTCGGTATGTTGGTGACCTCTACTGCCATTAAAGCAGTGGAAAATATTATTGATGACCTGCGAGCGGACCCACTAACCCAAAACCTTGACTGGCTGTGGTTCCAGGGTGGTTCCAAGAAGCAAGTGCAGAACGAGCTTCCTCGATTGGAAAACCTCATAAGCCGCTGGCGGCAGGAGCGCTACAATGACGAAACTCAACGACATAGTTTGGCTATTTTGCTCAAACACCGTGATGAGCTGACTCTGTGTTACAAACAGTACCTGAACCACAAAGCTATTGCTCTCCAATCCGTTGTCGATTGTGAATTGAATACAACGAAAGTCGAAAAACTCCCCGAGCGCTTTGCTGAGAAGCTAGCAGTGTTTGCTAGCTATGCGCAGCAGCAGGGAGTGAGCGCATCCATTTACCATCCTGGCGATCTTACCGATTTAGCCGATCAGTTAGCGCAAAGCCTTGTGCTATTACGCGAGAAAAAAGCACGCTATCAGCAAGCAAAAAAAGCCTATCAAACGCAGCAAGCAATCTGGGCACTACCGCATAATGCAGAACAAATGCTTCGCTGGATTGATTCGCCATTACGGCCTGCGCTTGAACTTCATTACCGAGACTACCCACGTAGTGGTATTAGGTTATATCTGGCCCGCCTGTTTGAAGGAAAGTACCGCGCACGATTACAGAAAATGCACGCTGCGTCACCTGCGGATTTTCAGTATTTCAACCTTACTGCACACTCTCATCAACAGTTAGCCGCTTTGGCTGATTCGGGAGAAGCACTGTCACTACAGCCAGAAAATCTTGAGCTGATGAAATTGCTTTTACAGAGTGAGCCTGACGAGAAGCAAGAAAAGGTCTTGCAGGACTTGGAGAACCAAACGACTGAATTACAAGAGCTATGGAATAAAGTCGTGCATGCTCAAGAAACAATGGCTCTGCATCAACGGTATTATCCAGAAGGAAGCTGGTGCGATATTTTACGTAAACGTTTTATCAGCCAGCATCGCGAAATGTTTGAAGCTGCTATTGCTTATCTTTGGCAGGAACAGTTGAAGCGAAAAAATGAACTTGAAGAGGTGCTAACCCACTGGCAGGCACTGATCAGTGGAAGCAAGAGCGCGGGCTATTACCGTTGGCTGGATAAGCTGGATGAATTCTATTCCTTGCTGTCGTTGGTTTATCCGGTGATGGCGACGACGCTGGTATCTGCCTGGAAAATGGCAGGTTATCGTAAGCTTGATGAACTCAAGGGCCATAAACCTTGGAATCTGGCTCTTTGTGATGAAGCTGGAATGGTTTCTGTTGAGTCTCTGGTTCCATTACTGAGCCGGAGTGAGAAAGCGATGATTGTTGGTGATCCGCTGCAAATCGAACCGATTCGGAACCTATCTGAAAATTTACAAACACAACTGCGTGAGCGGCACTTTAAAGATAACAATACCTTGTATGAACGTGTTTCTCCAGCAACGGTTACGGGCTGGCACCGAGCTGCGGGCTCTCTTTCTGGCCGAGCGGATGATATCGGTAACGGTATTGTTCTTGATGAGCATCGACGGTGTCAGAAACCGATTGCCGATCTCTTTATTCGGTTGGCGGGTTATCGTGGTGTCACGGTAGAAACGGCAAAACCTGCTGAACGTATTGCCCGAGCCTTTGAGAAGTCCGGTGGTCACCATTTGATGTTTTACAGCGTAGAAGGCCAAAAAGGGAACGTCGTTAATACCAATACTGATGAAGTCGATGCGATTGAGCAACTGTTGGATAAGCTTGAAGAAGCAGGATATGATTTGACCTCGGATGTTGGCATCGTCACACCTTATTCTAATCAGAAGATATTGCTGATTAATCGTCTTGCTCAGCGTATGAACCATGGTCAGAAAACCTGCATTGGTACTGTGCATCAGTTTCAAGGAGTTGGATTTGATGTCATCATTTATAGTCCGGTGATTTTTCATCCCCTGGACACAGCTAATTTCCAAAATGGCGCACCTAATATGCTCAACGTGGTGGTTTCTCGTGCCAGGCAGCAATTTATTGTTGTCGGTAATTATCACCGTTTGCGACAGGCAGGAGGATATCTTAAGGTTCTTGCTGATAGTGTTGCGGATGACTTTATTCTTGAACAGGGTAGTCAACATCCACAATTTTCAGGTCTGAGCGAAACACCACGCTTGCAGCGTTATTATCGTGACTGTGAACATATTGCGGCGTTCAGTGCGCTGGCCTCCCAGAGTGAAAAGGAACTGATTGTCATCACACCATGGATAAGACGGGGGAGTAAAGAGTATCAAAGACCTGAGCTGGCACAACTAGTTACCACTCAGCAACGTGGTGTTAAGGTAAAAGTCTATTATGGCTATTATCATCAAAGTGTTGAACGAGCTGATGATAACGATGAGCTTTTAGTTGCGGAATATCGTGAGAAACTTGGAAAAGAAAATGTTGTTCGTTTAGTGGAAGGCACCCATGAAAAAGTATTAATGATCGATGGTCGCTATATTATTCTTGGTAGCTGGAATTGGCTTTCACACGGCTACCATAATAGCTGTCAGCGTAGTGAAAAATTTAATAATGCCATTCGCCATGAAATAAGTGCAGAACTTGATGATTCTTCGCTGGCTAAGGAATTGCGAGAACGTCTGGGACTAGATTAGCTAAGTAGTCTCCATTGAGAGCGGCTCCGGATGAGACAAATCTACAGTTAAAGTAAAACATACTTTATCTGTTCGGGTAGCTTGTCCTCATCCGGCAGTATTGTTCTGGTAGCAACACTCTAGAAATCAGAGATATTCAAGCGTCCTATTGCTCTCAGAATGTTACCTCATGCCACCTTATCGACGTAGATGACCCTGTGATGTTCGGCGTCAGCGATACTTTGCATATGTGAGATTCTGGCGATGAGTAAAAAGGTGAGCAGATCCTTTATGCCATATTTTCTGTAGATATTGTTTTTCATGTTGTTGGCGGTTTTATGGGTTATCGCCATTTTATTTGCGATGGTTTTTATTGCTATTCCGTCCAGCCAATAGCCGAAGAATATTTTCTCATTCGGTGATAACGATATCGTCTTGCCTTTTATTTCTCTGAACGATGACAGGGCAGAAATCACTTTTTTAATCGTACTCATCGGTGCGTGTTTTGATAACAGCAATACCTTTTTAGCCACCATCACCGGTGCATGTTTGCGGTTGTTGAGAATAATGATGAACATTCGGTGGTTGGCGGTAATGATGTGCGTCAATAGCGTCATGTCGATACCGTGTTCAATATCAACAACAGTGATGGGTACATTACCGCCATCCTTATTTCCCAGACAGGTAAACGCCGCCGTGGTGAAAGGGCAGCGGCTAAATATTTCAATGCTCATGGCGATAGTGATTCAGTAGAAAAATAGCAAAGTGATATCTGACGACGCATCATCCCTGTAACAGCTTTAATACGTTTCCCGACTGCTGATTGGCTTGCGACAAGACGGCCATCGATGCCTGCTGTAGGATCTGGGCTTTTGTCATCGCGGAAACCTCAAGGGCATAATCCGCATCCAATATGCGGGAGCGGGCGGCAGCGGTGGCAATTTTCTCCTGTGACAGCATGGTAGTGACGGATTCGAAGCGGTTCATCTGGCTGCCGTATTCACTGCGGTAACCGTCCAGTTTTTTCAGCGCATTATCGAACGTGGCTAATATCGCACTGGCCTGTTCAGGTGTACCCAGCGTCACAGAGGAAAGCCCCAGCGATTGGCTATCTGCTGGCGTTGGATTAATGGTGACCGTTTGCAATGCATCGCCAAAACTTGCTCCGACAACAAACGTCGTTTCTTTGCTGATTGGTACGGAGGGCGGCAGTGGCGGTGCAGGCTCTGTCGGTGTGGGAAGTTCATCCCAGCTTGCGTTGCTATTGAATACGCCGCTGCCAACCACAATGACAATCAGATCTTCCGTTACCTCATCAATATGAATTTTTTCCAGTCGGTTTGCTGCGCCCACATTTCCATCGTAAAATCCCCCGGTGTTGGCATCTTCAAAACGGTCACCATCGCCACTGTAGGTGATGGTCATGCCCTGATAAGTGGTCTGCGCCCCTGTGTTGATATTGTATTCCCCGGCTTGCAGCAGCGAATCTGCCGAGTAGGTGGCATTGGGTAAAAAGCCGTTATCTTGCGTAATCACGGCGGTGTTCATGGTGGTTTCATCCGCTACGCCGTTTGCTGACCAGACGATATCGGCGTCTGCGCCTTCAGCAGGCGTACCGGCCAGATGCCTGCCATCTCGCGCAAATAGCTGGATATCGTCATCGGCGCTTAATGAGTCGATGGTGATGGTAATATTTTTTGCGCCAGCAGGAATGTAAGCCAGCGAAATCACCCCAGAAGGAAATTGATGATTGATATTGGGGACAGGAAACTTTTCAGCCAGTGGCAACGTGTCGCCCAGTTTGGCTGGCTGAGGACCCGGTTCAGCAGGGGCCAGCGGGTAACGACCAAAGATTTGAGTCGATGAAGCGATACGGTCGATTTCTTCCCTAATCTGCTGATATTCACCGTTCAGGCTGGTCTGGTCTGTATCGGACAGCGTACCGTTTGCCGCCTGCACCGCGAGTTGCCTGCCACGTTGTAGCAGATTATTGATGGCATTAAGCCCGCTCTCAGCCGTTTGCATTAGGCTGAGGCCATCTTTCATTCCGTTAGTGATGACGCTGTTGGCATTCAGATTAGCGGTCATCCGGTTGGCAATCGCCTGACCGGCGGCATCATCCTTCGCACCATTGATGCGCAGACCCGAAGAAAGCCGTTCAATCGCCTGGCTCAATCGGGTGGCCGATTTATCCTGTTGATTCCGTATCGTTAAATGAAGAGAGGTAATCGGAGTCATTGCGCACCAGTCCTGATTTGGCAAAAACAATGGAATGATTTTTATCTGCTGATTATTGATTTACCAGATAACAGGCAATAGTCAGTCCTTCCCGATAATGGAAATAAAAACAGATAAAACATTACGTTATGGTTATTCTCGGCAATAGCTTATCGACGGTGGTGATCAAAAGATAATCGTTTTGATAGATCGATGCGATCGTATCGATCGGCGTTACCGATCAAAAGCGCTTTAAGTAGGCATTCACGTAATGGCATGAAAATTAAACGGGTTGGTGGTCTGTGCAGTAAGCAAAGTAGGCGAAGAAGATATATTCTCAACGGAGATTTTGAAGGGGAATGTGTGGCTTATCATTCGGGCCGATAACAGAAATGGCCTGTGCCACATATGTTATGCGAAAAGAAACGGCACAGGACTATTCACTCACAGACTTAAGAAATTAATCTGATGTCACTGTAGGCCATCCTTGCACGATTTTACCACCGTGGGCACAACTATCTCCCATTCTCACGACGGGCTTACCTTCTATAGTGAAGATAGATGAGCCCGCGACCAATCCATCTGGTATCCCGACTCCTGTACACAATGTTTTACCACCTACCACAGCAACAGGGATCCCGTTGATAGTAACAATCGACTGTCCGGCATCAATAATCGGTCCGCCCACGTGTGGCACTGGGCCGGGCTCGACTTTCGGGCAAACGTGCATGTGTCCCAGTATTGCCACTGGCTTTCCCATACTCCCTCCTATAATAAATAGGGTCTTCTTTGTTTTTCCGCTTGCGCATCTGCATCACTTAGATTGATGCGAATACGGCCATTAAAATCACCACCATTTACCCAGGAAAAAAGGCAGGCATCCGTCCGCTGAATAAACGGGTTGAGCTCAATCAGCGTGGTAGCAAACTCGCTGTCCTGATAAGTTATCGCCACATCTGCGACCACGGAATCAACGTGTAATACAGGTAAGAGCTTTTGTAAAAAAGCGATGAGTTGAAGGCGTATTTCGTTTTCCTTTTCTTTGATAAACGGAAAGTATTCCAGACAGTGATATTGAGAAACGCCAATCACTTTGCCCTCTTTGATAAAGCACCTGAATTCTCCCCAGCGGAGAATTTCACGCCACTCTCTCAGATACAGCCAAACGGGTGTTGACGATTGCAGGCAATCCCAAAGATAGGAGGCGACACGACGATTTGAGACCGCGAGTTGTTCAATCACGCCATCAACCGTCTCTAACCGAGGACGCGCATAATCGTGGTAGCTAACACCTCCGAATCGCAAAAAGGCCGGTTTATTCAACACCGACAAGGCATATTCGATATCTTCACGTAATTGTGCAGAATATAGTGGTTTTTCCAGTAGCCCTCTGGCATTCATAAAATCATGAGTATTGGCTCCGATGGCAATAACGTCTCGCTCATGAAGTTCAAACCCCTCACTCAAAAACGATAAATCCAACAACTCTTTCGGCCAGTTCTCAATAAATATCGCCTTATGTTCAGAATACATATTCGACCAACCTTAACATCCTGTATTGATGAGCCATGAGTATAAATTACAACTCATCTTCCGATGTTGGCATACTTAAGAACTCTTTCAATGAACGAGCAATAAGCCCTAACCCTTCACCTACAACCAGATTATCGACATAATATCGCCAATTAAAAATGTGTTGATAGGTTGGTGAACTATTCCTAATGTCATAAACAATACTGGAGTCTGATGCTCCATCATAACTAGAACCAATAACTATTAATCCATTGGGCAATAATGAACGGGATTCGTAAATAGACTCCTGAGATAGCCTGGTATATTCTACAATGGAATTACTACTGTAAATAATATCTATTCCGATAATTCTGCTTCCATCGTTGTATTTTGCCAAAACACTGTCAATATCATCTACCGGACCAATGGGCTTGTCATTTGTTAAAAACATCAGCTCTTGCATTTCGTTAGAAAGCACTACCCCCAACTCGTTTTGAATAAACGCGATAGATGCATTTACTCTATTCACATCTGGAGTAAAATCGGGTTCATCCATATCCCAGTTATCAAGATCAGATTTTTCAATAGTCATTTAATAATCCTCGCTACGCCACATCGAATCTCCACCTTTATGAGGAGTTCCCGAGTTAACAGTCCCAGTTTCGGCATCCTTAAAGGAATGATGCACTCTTTTATCAACATAACTCATTGTTACACCATCAGGTTCATGATGCCAGACACCATATTCCGAATCTGCTTTAGTAAGGGTTACATCTTCTTTTTCCTTTAATGCGTTTTTAGCTTTGGTAAAATCCGATTTTTTCCCCTGCATATCAACTTCTACTTGGTAAGGTTTACCGTCCTTACCCATCACTTTTCCGTCCTTTAGTGGAGGAAAATCTGAGAAGTCTGGATGCCCGTCTTTAAACGTGATCCCATCTTTTCCATGCCGCTGTACGGCAGCATACAGACTTGGATTTTTCTCTGGGTCTGGCATATATTTCCCAGTCCCTGGAGGACTAGGGTTGCCATCTTTGTCTACCCACTTCCCTTTATCGGAAGAAGGTAATCGACCAGGGTCCATGGATTTATCATTTTCAAATTTTTCACGAGCCAGTTTTTTGCATTTCTCATCTTTACAATTACTCAATTCTTTATCTAGTTTTTCTTTTTTTCTCTTTGCTATCAACTCCTTCCAGTACTTCTCTGCATTTTTTCTTGTTGTTGTAAATATTTTTTTTGTTAATGCTGTTTTCGCTGCGGAGACAGCCTCTGCAAGCTTCTCTACCTTGGCTGCTATTTTGCCGCCTTTAATACCGTCACCAATAACTGGGATAAACCCCAGAGCATCTAGTGCGGCACCACTCCAGTCCAATTTGTATAACGAACGTCCCAATGCAGCAGCATCGGCTACCGTTCCAGCTGGCGGGGGGATTGCGCCAGCAACGGCGAGACCACCATCAACCAGCAATTCACCATACTGTGATTCAAGCTCAGCCAGTTTCTTGCGATCGGCTTCCAGTGCTGGGCTGTCGCTTTGCTTTCTGATATTCGCCATGATTGTCCCTTAATCCAGACGGATAAATGTTTTCAGACTCGGAAACCAGTAATTAGGGTGGCTGTTCATGAGGGCATCTACACCCTGGTCTTCGCTGACTTCGGTAAACAGCGCGTCCAGACGTTCATCTTCCTTCCGCGTCGTATCCGCCAGGATTTGCTTAAAGCCGTCAAACTCGAAGAAATTCGACCCGACGCCCCACATGAAATACAAAAACTTCGCCTGATTGGTCGGTTTATGAATATCGAGTTTTTTCGCTATCTCCCGACCATTCCGCGTCATGGTGTACAGCGTTTCTGGCGTATGCCCCTCTTTGTGCTCCGGCAGCGTTTCCTCCATCACCTCATCAACAAACCAGCGGGAGAAATCCTCGTCACTCATCAGGTGTGATTCCATTTGCAGGTCATTAAACTGCCACATGCGTCATGCTCTCCTCAGGTGATAGCGTAACCGGTACTATCAGTTGCGCCGTCTGTAATCCGCCGACATCATGGGTGTAACGCATGAGTTGTTCTGGCTCATTGAGCGTTTCGGCATAGACGGCATACAGCGTGGCGAAGAAGTCCGTCTGCTGCGCGGGCGTCAGTTGCGGAATAAACTGATTAAAGGTTTTAGGCTGATAAAAGCGGAAAAAGTAGGTTTTGCCGTTATTGATGACTTTGGTGAACTTTTTGAAATGCCTGACCAGCGGTATCAGCGGTAGCGTGCTACGCACCATTATGCCCCATTGCTGCATATAGCCTTCGGCCAGCCACCAGTCAAGCACATCACTGTGGGCGTCAATCTGAACCAGATACGGCGCAACGTGACCCAGACTATCCAGTACCGATACATCAAACAGCGAACGGTAAGGTGGCGCGAACCCCTCCAGACAGATGGCGATGTCCGGGCTGGCTGCTGCATTGAGCAACAGATAGGTATAGAGAGCGTGTTCTTGTTCATCCACCATTGTGGTCGCCGGGGTAAATACCACCTGTTTCAGGCCGTCACTCACCGCGTCATAGGGATTTTCCAGCATCCTGACTCCTTATTTTTTCTTGTACGGACACTCTTCCGTGAACGGCTTGTCACTGCTTAGCGCCGCCGCCTGCTCTGCGGCTCCCCCAGACATGTCGATAGACGGTGCTTTCAGCTTGATGCTTTTCGCCTGAATAGTGATACCGCTGTCATCAATAGTAATTGTGCCGCCCGGCCCGCCAATCACCATTTTCTCTTTGGCGTATAGCGTATGTTTTTTGGTACGGGAGAAGATGGAGCTTTTGCTCTCGATATCGTACTTATCGCCGACCAGCAGTTTAAGCACCTGCCCGACCGACAGCGTCTGGGTGTGACCTACCAGCGTGTTTTTATACAGGCCAACCTGTTCGGTACTGGCAATCCCGGTGGTATCCGAGCGAAACTTTTCGACGACGGTGTTAAAAATACCGGAACCGGGCATCAGACTGGAAAGCAGTCCGGCCAGTGAGGTGCCTTTTGAGGCCAAATCCAGCCCGGCTTTACTTTTGAATCCGCCGGCGTCGGTAAACGATTTTCCCGCCGTCAATGATAACGTTTCTGCCGCTGCACCCACCTTATTGATATCATCGGCGAACTGCTCCACACCGGGCTCACCCACTTTGGCCGATTCCTTTTTCATGAATTTACCGCTGTTGGCTATCAGGCTGAACAACCCGCCCAGCAACCCGAGCCCCTGGCCGCCTATCGTCAGGTTCATATTGCCACCGACCCGGTGCTGGTGATGTTGACCGATTTCGGTACTGCGGTTATCGCCGATACTTTCCACCTTGCTGGCATCGACCCGTGTCGTCATGTCGTGCAATATCTTGACCGACATGTCTTTCTGGGCGTGAAGATGGATGTTCTCCCGCCCTGACTCGTCTTCAAAAGACAGTTCGTTGTAGCCTTCTCCCTGATGCGTGTCGGAGCGAATCACCATTTTGGTCTTATGCTCCGGCAACGTATACGGCGACGGATTGGTGGCATGAAAGGTTCTGCCCGTCACAATAGGCTGGTCCGGGTCACCTTCGAGGAAGCTGACAATGACCTCATGGCCGATGCGCGGGATGGCTATCAGGCCATATTGGCCGCCCGCCCAGCCCTGGCTAACGCGTACCCAGCAGGAGCTCTGGTCGTCGCTGGAGCCATAGCGGTCCCACGGGAATTGCAATTTGATGCGGCCATATTCGTCACAGTAGATTTCCTCACCAGCGGGCCCCACCACGGTGGCAATCTGCGGACCATCCACCATCGGTTTGTACGGCAGGTCGGCACGCCAGGTGCTTTTGGCACTCATCACCTCGAAGCTGTTACTGTAGGTGGTCGGTTCACCGCCGCTTTCTTCTTCCAGCGCCTGCGGCTGTTGCCCGCTGTGGGTGATGGCAATCAGTTGCCAGCCACTATTCAGCGTCGGGTTAGGATGTTCGGTTAAGGTGAAACTGCTGCCGGGCATCAGCATCGCGGCATTGGATTCACCCGAGCCGGTCATCGCATTCGCGCGTAACGCATCCAGCCGATAGCCGGTAAAGGACTTGCCGCTCGGATCTTGCTTGAAGCGACCGGGGTAGTCGAAGTGCTGATAGCTTTCGCGCTGGTGCGCCAGTTCGCCGCTCATCTTGCTGTGCAGCAGGCCGTAGGCGGGGGTTTTGAAGCTGTAATCCTTGAGGGCGACCTCGGCGGTACTCACGGCTTCGGCGTAGCGGAAACGGCGAACATAGTCGCCTTCGCTCAGTCCCTGATTGGCGAGGTTGAAGAACAGTTCGGGGCCTTTGCTGAGCGCCCCGGCATCATCCGCAAAGACGACGCGATGCTTGCCTTCTTCAAACTCATGGAAGAAGTACAGCCCTTCTTCCGCTGCCAGACGGGTGACAAACGCCAAATCACTCTCACGATACTGTACACAGTATTCGCGCGGGGCGTGGTCGTGACGCAGTGCAAAGGCATAATCGGTAATGCCAGACTCTTCCAGCAACGTACCGATAATGGCCTCCGGCTTTTGCGCCTGAAAGATGCGGGCATTGGTACGCAGCCCCAGCCGCCACAGTGCCGGGCGAACCTCTGCCTGATAGCGTGTACGGCGAAAGCCGGTATCGCCCTGTGCGAATGCGCTGATAATCCCGCTAACGCGCCGTTTCAGTTCGCCTTCGTACCACACCAGCAGCTCACACGGCTGGTCGAGCACGGCGCCAAAATCGACATCCGACAAGGCACTCGCCAGATTCAGCGACAGGGCAAACGGCTGGTTAAGGGCCTCGCTGAGCTGAAAATCCACCACGGCAAAGGTCGAGGCGGGCAATGCACCGACCTTTACCGTGAACTGTAATCCTGTACTGTTTGCCACGTTTATTCCCTCGCTTCCCGTGATGAACACCCTGTTGTCTGCACTCAGGTCTGGGAGAAGCAGACCTCAGGACAGTGCACGCAGAAAACCCGGGACAAGCCCGGGTAAAGAAACAGAAAAATTACGCTTCGACCGGTGTACGCCAGTCGTCAGAGCCGGAGGTACCGGCAACCGTGTGTTCCCAGTCAACCTTGCGGTAGGCCAGCGACACTTCGATTAACTGGGTGTAGTCCAGTTTTGACGGGTCCTGGCAGTGCGGCATTTTGCAGTCGATGTCGACGATGGTGGCATCGGTCAGCACGGTAGAGAAGAAGTGCTCTTGTTTCCCTTCAACCGAGGTGCGATACCATTTCAGGGTCACGGTCGGCAGCATTTCGCCAGACGCCAGGGCGTTGTACATCAGCGGAACGGCTTTGTTCAGTGCCACGGTGAATTTGAACGGTTTGTGTACGCGCTGGCCGGATGGCTGACCAGACTGTGGGTCGGTCGGTACGGTGACGATGTGCTTGAATTCCTGTACCAGCATTTCATCTTCGTGGCCTTCCACATAGATGTTGCCGACAGAGTCAGAAGTGAAGGCACCTGCGGTGATGTTGCCCTGTGTCTTACCTTCGATGCTGATATAGCATGGAGTTGGCATAGTCTTGCTCCTTGTTGTTGAACGTGATGAGTAACTTCACGCTCTGCATAGCAATTCACATGCCAGATTTTATATTATTGTTTTTGCTGTCAATTTACTTAAGTCAAATTTCCCCTAAGTCAAATTTGAGCAAGAAATTGCGCAGACCTCGAGAATAAACGGCATCCATTGCGCAAAAAGTGATTTCCACCAGAAAGTGAGCAAGAAGTTGCGCAGAATGCGCAGTTATGCTGAAAGTTTGAGTTAGGGCTGTGAGATGGCCGTCTATTTGTAAGGTATTGACGATGGATGGGCAGGGTGTCCTTATAAATTTATCAATATCAAGCAGGGTAATAATCTCTCCAGTAACCAAAGCAGGCGAAGAAAACCTATTCGTCAATCATTGCCCAAAGGGTTGGCTGGTGACTGACCTTTACTGGCAGAATGCCTCTGGTACTTATCAAGCAACGTGGATAGCGTCGTGTTAGGTATCACTTGAAAAATGTCTCCAATATGCTGAATAACAGACAGCCAATCTTCGCCGAATAACATCGGATGGTGTCCTGCTATTCGCGTTTTGGTAAAAAGGGGAGAATGAAGACGTGACTACTGGCGAGATTGTTCAATACGCTGCTGCACCCAGGTTTCTACTTCACTTTTCAGCCAGCGGGAGCTACGTCCGAGCTTGATCGGTTTTGGGAATGCACCTTCCTGAATCAGTTTGTAAAACCACTTATCAGTAAGCTGTGTAAATTTCGTGATAAACACCATGTCGACAAGCTGGTCGTTCAACAGGGATGTAGTATTGCTCATGATAAATCTCCTTTAAGTCAGTAAGTTAAAGGAGGAATGACTGATGATTGATGTAAAATACAGCCCTCCTCAGTGGATGGAAGACCGCGTAAAAAACTAAATAGCAGGAGTGCTAACCCATTGGCTCGTTTTCGCTAATAGCCAGTGTGATCAATAAGGTGCGGATTGTTTCTATGAATTGCTTAGCATTAGGCTGAGCATCCCATTGTGCGTACTTTCCTGCTGTACTGCTTGTCTCGGTGTTTCGCCATATACTCAATGCGGCTATTTATGGCGTCAAAGTTGGTACCCTTGCTTGCGTCTGCCCAATACAGGTAATAACAAGGATTTGTGGGGAATGTGACAAGTGTGCGGTGTTTCTCTGCATCCAGATTCAATGCACTGCACCATGCCTGAATGATCATATCTGCCAAATTGCCTCTTTGTGTGTAATCACCGAGCGTATAGAACGCATCTTTATTGAACATGAGCAGTGCGTGGTAATGGATTTTCGTACCACATTGATTTTGCTCCCTGACCCAGACGTAGTGCAGGTCTGACTGGTGAATCTGTTTACCGGGGTTTTTCTTTACCTGTCGTTTGTATTTGGCTATGAGTCGAGATTCTAGGGCCGGTGTAAAGGCGCTAATGGCCTTATTATTTTCAACATGAACATTATCAGGGAAATGCAAATCAACGCGAACAACAAGCGTTCTATGGTGAGCTAGTACCGCTAACTCCAGCGTCTTTTTAATTTTATAAAGGTAATAATTATTATATTTTTCAGGGGGAATTTTATTCATGGCATTGTCTCAATGAATGTTGGTTTCAGACAATGCACATTCCTTTGAAAAATAAAATATCGAGGTTAGTGGTAATGGTCAGTACTCATCGTTCTGTTACTATAAATGACTGCTGTACACCTGATACCAAGGTTGTCCCACCCCATATGACTCAAGTATCTACGCCTCCCAACATAAGGTATGCATGTACGATGTCTTACTTGTCATTGATGATGATTAAAATAGGAGCTAATGCTTATCATCATATCGTTATGTGTATTAATCCCTTCTTTAATAGATATTATCCAATCCGATAGATGTTCCTTACCCTCAAAATCGAAGAAGCGAGGTATTACCTGGCCTCTGTACCCGATTTTTGCCTTTTGACGACGAATTTTTACTCTGGAGTTATCTATTCTTGCTCTCCCATAAAAACTTTAAGGAAGTTACGTGCAGGCGCATCTCTTTGCCAGTAATGGTTTTGCACATCGGGCTTCTGATGTTGTGAATGATCGTTTTTTTGCCTAGCCATAGCGCCGATTTTTCGTCTGACGCATTAGTGGGGAGGAGCCACATTTCTGTGATTACAACTGATGGTCTGTGGCGTAATTTTTTACAGAACCGCTTACTGAGCAAGGATCTACGGGGGAAAAGGTGACTTTTCTTGGGTATGCTTTATCATCAGCTTTTAACAGTGTGATTAATTACAACTCATTGTATAAAATATTTTTGTTTAAAAGTAGGTCACTTTTTAGTGACCTACTTTTTGTTTGATTGATGTAATAAAGTGACTTACTATAACGAAGTATCTAGCAGTTAAAGGTCAATCGAACATGGCAAGCAAGCATAAAATTACAACCTACTTTTCCAATACGACAACCTATGACTGGGTGACAAAGGCTGCAGCAGAACAGGGGGTGACAAAGTCAGGATATCTCGAAGGGTTAATCAGGCAGGAAATGGAACGCAATCGGGAAAAAGCGATAATAAAATCAGGGATAATGATTTATGAAGTCTACAGACCAAAACCGCAATCTTTTCTATTATCGGAGCAATTCGGCCTTGCTATTTCTCCTTTAACTCTTGAAACCAAACGTAACGAATATTACAATGGCATGATTCATGAAAGTATCAATGCTGCTATATATGATGATTTTTATGGGGAAGTAATAAAAAAGTACATTCCATTACCAAAAAATGAATATTATATTATTTTGCTAAAAACAGAGTTTGAGGGAAGGATATCTTTAATCGATAAGAATGCATTAAATATAGCATACCATTTAGTATATCAACCGTTTATTATTACTCAAGATTTGTGGGATAAGCATGATGGTCGTTATGATTTTTTCAATATTCGCTATCTGAGACAAACGGATCTTATCAATAAACAGTGGGAGCGGACCATCCCTAATAGGTATGTAGGCGTTGCACCAATTTTTGATAGGAAACAACTGGGTAATGATAAGGGCTGCTTTTTTATTCCCGTATTGCGAGAGCCTCAAGCCTGGCAAGAAATAATTAACGATAAAACAATTCAAAAGAATCTATCTCAGAATAAAGATGCTATTCTGGGTGTTACGGTTTCATCTAATAAGGAAAGGTTTAATTTAAAAGGCCGTGAGTTATTCAAAAAGCCTTATAAATTATCCTAATTGCAGTTGAATTGTTTTTTAGAAATACATTATTCCTGTGATATTCGATAATTTAATTATTGCAGGATATAAAATGAAACAGATATCTCAACCATTCGTATTACTTACACCTGTATTTTCATCATTACCCGATGATATCGCTGGCCGTATTTGCTATCAGCTTGATAAGGTTATTTATTATGCTCCTGTTATTGGTTTGATGGGAAAAAGTGGCGCTGGCAAGTCTAGCCTGTGTAATACGCTTTTCAGTCCTCCTCCTGCCAAAGTGGATGCTGTCAATGGCTGTACCCGGCGCATTCAACGTTATCAGGTAAGTTACAAGTCACATACCCTTAGCCTTATTGATTTTCCTGGTGTGGGTGAAACGCCAGGGCTCGACAAAGTCTATTCTCGTCTTTATCAAGAATGGGCTGAGAAGTTGGATTTGATTATCTGGGTGCTGAAAGCAGATGAACGCGCCTGGAATGAGGATATCCAATGTTACCGAAAACTCCTTCAGGCTGGTGCTGACCCGACCAGATTTCTTTTTGTGCTCAGCCAGGCGGACAAAATTGAACCTTGCCGCGAGTGGAAGAATAATCGCCCTTCTGAGAGTTAGTATAAAAATCTGACGCTCAAGACAGAGCGAGTGGAATCAACCTTTAAACCTTTACACCCTGTTTTGGCTGTTTCTGCTTCGGAAGGGTACAACCTGCACCAGTGGGTGGAAACATTCATCATGGCATTACCAGCCAGAGCCAGTGGTGTCGTTGTCGGCCGACTGGGAACCGTGTATAGAACAGAAAAAGTGATTGGCAGTGCACGTGAGCGTTTTGCCGATGCGGTTGGCGACATATTTGATGAGACAATCGGCAACATACTCACTTCCAAGGCATTTTCAACAGTTCTATTAACAGTAAGAGAACGTCTGATTTCACTGGCTAAATCACTTTGGCATATCTTCTTTTAATTCCTTTTCTGTGGTGGCGTTATCACTTTCGTTATGATCTGTTTTAACGATCGAACATTGATTTATGATAGTTTATGTCGATTAATAAATAATTATCGATCGTTTTTATGATAGATAATGACGATCGATTTATACATATCGATCTGAATTAACGATTATCTCTCCTTGCGCTATCCCTATACGATCTTTCATCAGCCAGCTAAAGCCACTCCTTCTGCCACTCAATCCAATTAACTGGTTAATAAGGATTATTTTCCTATTTCATTCATTTCTTCACTTTCAAAGGGTAACTTCACTATGTTTAAACCGTATCCGCTTTCCAAATATGATAGTCACGCCTGGTCTATGGCTATCGGGCTTCCCGCCATCTGGGCCATTTCCGCAATTTTTCTGCCACAACAAGTAGCCCTAACGCTCTATACCGTCTTCTCTCTAATTTGGGTATTACTGGATCGTCTGCAACTGATGAAACAGGAAAAAGAGGCACCGGCAGTCTGGTGGTTTTTATTGCCAATGGTCTATCTACGTCAGCGTGATGAAAGGCAAGGAAAACCGTGGCGTTTATTGCAGGTATGGCTGCTTTGTACTGTCCTCTCCGTGTTGGTTGGTAACCATTTTAAAAGTCAGTCAGGGACAGATCTTCTGGCGCAAAGTGCCTGCCCTGTTGTTACAAAAATTATGAAACGTCAGGGAATTGAAGAGCATTGCATTCGTGTTACTGATGTAAAAGAAGAAGTTAAAGGGCGCTTTTATCAGGCCTATGCATTGATGAATTCTGGTTTTAAACAACCGTTAACGATTGAGGTACGAGCAGACAACGCCATCTATGTCACGCTCGCAGATGAAAAATAACAACAGGGCATCATAAAGGACTATTTATATGAAAAATATAATGATAACCACGCTATTGGCTATATCGCTATGGAGTTCTCAGTTGTATGCCGCTGCTTATGATCCCAAGCCAATTAGCTATAAGAATGCGGTTGTTGACACCGTTGATGTTAGACACAACGAAATAGCGGCAGGTGTTGATGATTTTATCATTATCGGTAAAAAGGGACGTAACACGGAGAAATTCGTTCTGACGTGTTATGCCAAAGACAATCACCTAAATATACGGTACTACCTGAAAGGTATTTACGGTGACAACGTCGAAGGCGCAACAGGAATGACCGTGCAGTATTATCCTGATGGTAGTCATCAAATGAATAACAATGCTGACCACGCTAAAACGCTCATGGATAGTCTGCATTCGGCTAATCTGGCAAAAGCGATTTCCAATATGCTGGATTATCGAACAGGCTCATTTGTTTTTCATTTCTATTATAACGATGGCACCTTTGATCATAACCCAATGGGGTGGAGCTATCAGTATCCAGCAACGTTGCTTGCCAAAAAGTTGGGACAGTCCCTGATTGATGCCAATGCAAAGCACTGTGATATCAAACGTGGATACAGCTCGCTTTCTGCGCTTGCCGCCCCCTAACGTTGTGTTGTTTATTTGCTCTGAAAATTACTGGTCCACAGGTTATCTGATGGGCCAACTCACGTGCTTTCCCTTGCGCCATAGCAGTCACTGGCTGCTATGAGTACGCCAAGGGATATCAGTTACTGAAAAGAATAGGATTGCTACTCTGACCTGCTCTTTTTCTATTCATTCCTCTCTTTCTGTTCAATTACAAGGAACCATCATGTCATGTAATTCATTGGCAGGCAGCGTTGCGTCCAGAGAGCAGCGCATCATCCAGATGGCGTTGTGCCTGCTGGAAAAACGCGTGCGTAAAAATGCGCGACAGTTCAAAACCTCGGAGGACACCAAAAGCTGGTTAATGCTGGAGCTCAGCAGTCTGGAGCGCGAAGTCTTTATGGTGCTGTACCTGGATAACCAACACCGTCTGATAGAAAAGGAAATTATCGCGCTGGGCGGCATCAACAGTACCGAAGTGCATCCGCGTGAAATCCTCAAAGCGGCACTGTGTCATAACGCCGCCGCCGTGATACTGGCACACAATCATCCTTCCGGCTGTGCCGAGCCCAGTCAGGCTGACCGCCATATCACCGACAAGTTGAAGGATGCGCTGTCACAACTCGACGTCAGAGTCCTCGATCATCTGGTTGTCGGCGGTGCTGAGGTAGTGTCGTTTGCTGAACGTGGCTGGCTGTGATGAACACGCTTACCGCTGAATTCTTATAAGGAAAACATCATGCCATCATCGGATACCCCGGAATGGGGACTAAAATGTGCCGTCACGCCGCGATTTGGAGCCAGACTGGTGCAGGAAGGACACCGCCTGCATTATCTGGCAGACCGGGCCAGCTTTATCGGTACGTTTAGCAAAACAGAAGCCCAAAATCTGGAACGTTGCTTCCCTGGGCTAATTAAGCTGTTGGAACAGAAGCTACGCATGGGGGAACTGAATCCCCGTCAGCAGGGTTGCATCACGTTGTATTGCAATGAATGGACCTGTGAAGCCGATACGCTGGGCAGTTTTGGCTACGTGTATATTGTTATCTATCCCTCTTCAGCGGCAACACAATAATCCGCTGCTTCTCTCCCTATTCTGAACGTTTCCCTGATTTTATCGACTTAATCTGAAGAGAATATTCTCATGCAAACAACACCTGCAATCCCGTCACGGGAGGATAATCCCTGTGCGTCGCCTATAGCCGTCTGGCAGCAACTCCTGACCTACCTGCTGGAAAAGCACTACGGCCTGACGCTGAACGACACACCATTCTGTGAGGAAAACGTGATTCAGGCGCATATCGATGCTGGCATCACGCTGGTCAATGCCGTCAATTTTCTGGTGGAAAAATACGAACTGGTGCGTATCGATCGCGACGGTTTTAACTGGCAGGAGTAATCACCGTTTCTCACTGCCGTTGATGTACTCCGTGCCAGACGTGCTACTGGCTTGCTCAAGGCATAAAGATTGCGAGCGGCTTTCCAGTCGCATCGCACCAAACCTGTTTATTCCTCTCTCCGATGCATAATGCGCCAGTCCTTAGCGGTTGGCGCATTTGCTTTTATGTATGGACCACAAACTATGCAAATTGAACCCGAGGTTTTGACCGAACACACCGAGCTGATTTGCTCGACCAATATCGAACGTATCGTTACCGGACGTGATGCCGCTCTGCAACAGATAGAACAGCTCCTCAACCAGCTACGGGCGATCTCAACACTCACAGCGACTATTGGTGGCGGTACTGCCGAAGACTGGGCATTAAAGCAGGGGCATCGCTACGAGTGCTGGCTGACAGAAACGCCTGATAAGGCGATGCCAGCCATCACCCGCACGCTGGATCGCAATATCTGGCGCGATCTGATGCTGAAATCCGGCATGCTGTCGCTGATGGATGCCGAAGCGCGTAGCCAGTGGCATAAAAATCTCGATGAAGGGGAACTACCGGCCATCAGTGAAGCCAATATTCTCAGCACGTTTGAGCAACTTCACCAGAGTAAGCTGGAGGTATTCGAGCGCGGGGTAATCAATGTATTCAAAGGGCTATCGTGGGATTACAAGACCAATCACCCTTGTTACTTCGGCAAGAGAATCATTATCAACAATCTGGTGACCTACAACCGTTGGGGCTTTGGCCTGAACTGGGGCTGGCGACGCGATCAACTGGCCGATCTAGAGCGTATGCTGTATCTGCTGGATGGCAAACCGATCCCCGACAATCGTGGCGATGTCACCATCCGGCTGATGGACCATATCCGTGATAATCCGCATCAGCAGGAATACGAGGATGAGTTCTTTAGCGTGCGTTACTTTCAGAAAGGCACTGGGCATCTCACGTTTAAACGCCCTGACCTGATCGATCAGATGAACGATATAATTGCCAAACATTATCCAGGGATGTTGGCGGCAAGGTGATTATCGACAGGCTAGGGGGCTGGATGGAGGTTACCTATCTCGTTGCTACGTTGATGGTAATGTTAGTCTGGTAATGTAAAAGGGGGATACGACATGTTATGTGCCACGTATCGTTTGGCGGGAGAAGGGCGATGATGAGAAAAGGGAATAGCAGTATCTCAAAAACTGCCGCATTGACCGATGATGTGAAAGACGCAGATACGACTGCGATCGATCACTCACGTATCACTACGTCATCGGGGGAGAGCTGGGATGGTTGGTTTGCTACCGAGGATGCCACTTCTGATTTTATGGAGGACAGGGAGCAACCTAAAGCCCCCCAGACCTGATGATAGCGGTGAACCGATTGCCAGAAATGCACTCGCTGTCTTGATAACGGTTTTGCTATCTAGAGTAAACCACGATAGCATCTAACCACTGAATGAAGTTGTACCGATGTTATTTATACATCAGATTTTGCATCGCAACGTTTTTAACATCACTGTTGAATTGTGTGGCGAGTAGTCACTGGTGTGAAGGGAAAAAGACTGAGTATACAAATGAGGATATATCGTCTATGTTCACTTATGATGTGTCTTTATTTTCAATAAGATGGGTTTGTTTTTCAAGTCCCGCCCCGGCACCATTGATTTAAAACGAATTAAAATAAGCACATTGCGTGCAATGTCGTAGACCGCCGAGATGCGGTTTTTTTGTGCCTGAAAGTCCCTTTCCTAATATCTTTCCGAATATGATTTCTGTATCAGCGCTAGATATGCACTATTTTTGTTTTTTATTCTGACCACCAATCATCGGGGTTTTACGGTAGGTATCAACTCAGCCTGGCTGATGGTCAGGAGTTTCATTTTTTCGGCTCATTTCCCTTATCTAGAAGGACTGTTTCTTTCCTCTAAACGTTTACTTTTGCCCCCCGCCTGTTCGATTGCTAGTCGTTCCACGGCACCAGCGCGGAGCGTAGCGAGCTGCTGGAGTAGTCCTTTTGCATCCACCATAGGGTGAGGCTGATTAGGTTGACGCACTTTTAACTGATTTTGCACCTCAATTTGCCCATTGCTGAAAGGATGTGCGGTGAGGTGTACGGTAATGGGGCGTTTGGTGTCTTTCACCATTGCTCTGATATGATCGATGCTACGGATATAGGCCTCAACCTGCTGCGTGCCGTCGATAGCATTTAGCCCCAATCCTCCAATAGTAATCGCGTGATAGGTGTTCTTTCCCTCTTTGACATCCAGCGCATAAGATGTGGTTCCCCAAGTGTGGCCAGGAGTGTGATAGGCATAAAAGGTGGTATCACCGACCTTCAGCTCGCTTCCCTCTTTAACCTGAATGTCCGTGGCTGTTGGAGCAGGCATAACCCAGGCATCGGCTCTCCCTTGTGATTTTGCCGCATCTGCCTGTGCTTCCTGCCAGCCTTCCGTAGACATGACAAAATGCGCGTTGGTTAACTGCTTGAGTTTAGATACACCACCAACATGATCAAAATGTCCGTGCGTCAGCAGTACCATTTTGATCTCTGCCGGGTCGACGCCAACTTTCTTTATGTTCTCGATAAGCTGGTCCGTAAATTCACCGTACAGCGTATCAATCAGCACCGGCCCTTCGCTGGTTTTAATGAGCCATGCCGAAACCCAGCAAATGCCGACATAGTAAACATTATCAAAGGCCTTGTAGGGCTCGACAGTCTGGGCTTTTGCATTATTCAGCCAGCGTCCAAGTTCTGCCGGCATTTTTCCGCTGCTTCCAAATTCTTCAAAAAGCTGGTTGATGGTTGAGGATGGCCCGCATCCTGTCGGTGCGGGAGTCGTGGTGCTTTTGGTGTTGGCATCTTGCATAGGGGAGGTATGAGCCATCGCGGCCGTACTACAGCAAAGCAAGAAAATGGCCAGAGGGGTAAGACGTTGGTTTTTCATTCTTTATCTCTTGTCCGGATAGTAAAACCCAGACTATAGTTGCAGTATCCGGACGAATAAATGGGAGATAATGCAAACTAACGTTGCATATTTCGAACAATAGGGTGGGGTATGGATCGCTTTGTTGCCATGCAGGTATTTGTCGATGTGGTTGAGCTCGGGAGCCTTACAGCCGCCGCAAACAAACTGGATATCTCCCGGGCCATGGCTACGCGCTACATTGCGTCGCTGGAAAAAGCCTTTGGCGTTCGGTTATTGCATCGTTCCAGTCGCAGTTTGGGGCTGACGAGTGCCGGTAGCGAGATTTTGTCCTACTGTAGACAAATTTTAGCGTTGAATGATGACATTGGAGCGGCCCTTGAGAGTCGAAATCAGGAACCTAACGGTCTAATCCGGGTTGCTAGCAGCATTTCATTTGGTCAATCCTACCTGGCGGATGCACTGAGGCGCTACGCTGCCAAATATCCTAAAGTGGCTATCGAAATGGTGCTGAAGGATGCGTCGGTGAATTTGGTGGAGCAACGGATTGATCTGGCTATTCATGTCGGTGACAAGCTCGAACCGAGTGCGATTTCGCGCCAGCTAACCCGTTGTGCTTCTGTCGTTTGTGCGTCGCCCGATTATCTGGCGCGCAACGGAACGCCCCTGCGGCCAGACGATCTCAGGCAACACAACTGCTTGTACCATACTCGCTTTGGCAATGTTTGGCGCTTTCAAGCTCCGTCAGCTAACGGTACAGATCTGATGATGGATGAAGTGGACGTCACGGGCAACTTTGCAGCGAATGACAGCATGGTACTTCTGCACACCGCACTTGCAGGAGGAGGTATCGTGCATTTGCCTGCTTTTACGACGGCTCCCTACCTTCGTACCGGCGCTTTGGTTCGCATTTTGGCGGACTACTCACTGCCGGAACTAGGTGTCTATGCGTTATACAGTTCACGCAAATACTTACCCTCCAGTACGCGTACGTTACTGGATTTTTTACTTGCTGACTTGGCGGGCGATAAGGTTAATGACGTTAAGGTGTCGCCCATACCTCTATAACAGGCGTGTTTATTGTCATTACGCGAGTTGTTGACCTTGTTCCGCCATTTCTTTGATACGCTCTTGTACTTTGAGCTCTAATGCCATGCGTTCTTCTAATGACATTGCCTCATATTGCTCCTTGGATATTCCCATGGATGCAAGTACGGAGAAAAATAATCTTTCTTCATGAGACATGGAGACCCAGTCCATAAATTCCTGTGCTGCTTTTGAACGCTGGGGCTCAACTTTAGCGCTGGGTTCGTGTCTGGAGATCTGTCCGCTATCTTGTGCCTTCTCAAGTGCCATCTTGAAAGTATCTTCATCTGGCGCAATTGCGTGCTTACTGGATTGGGCAAATAAAAGATTAGCCCCCTGAATATCCGATGCGATCATAGGTACTCTCCTTAGTTAGACAGGATAGATACTCACACAGTCTGAAGGGATGTTATCGGGAAGATACCTCCCGAATATATGGTTAATTCACATGATCAGTTGTGGTGCTGGAAGACGGTTGAGAGAGTAAAGGGCAAATAGATGTGGCGCAAGGCGACGCTTTACGTCGTCGTTAAGAAACAACGGCAAATATTGACGCTGTGATGGCTAAATTTTTATCTGATTTTTCGGCATAAAAATTTATCTTTTATCACGCCATCAAAGAAACGACCTTTAGAGACGACAGCGTCAGAAATAAATTTTTTATAGATAGATTCAGGTACGCCAACATATTGATAGATCTCTTTATTATGAAATTCTATCTCAAGGTTATGCGTCTTTGGATCGTACCCAATCGAATAAATTCGTGACGATGAAACCTGCTGTCGCTGCAATGCTCGTTCCTCCCCAGCGTAAAATAAGATCAAACTATCAACGATTCACTGCATGATGCATTGTCGACGATCATGCTTATTTATTGAATATGTATCAAATTTCTGGCGGGTTGGTTAGTAAAATCGATAGTTTATTGTTTTTATGCTGTGAATTTGTTCAATGGCGGGGGAATCCATCTGTTTGATTAGCGAGAGGATGCAAACCTGCGATGAAGAATAGCGGGCTATTCTTTTGCGACTGTGACCATACGCGCAGGTTTGCAACAAGGTAAATCGTTATTCTTCCGGCGCGTATTCTATCCTATTTCTGCCGTTGGCCTTGGCCTGATAGAGCGCATCATCCGCTGCTTTTATCAGACATTCATAATCTGGATGGCCACTATACACGGCGATGCCTGCGCTGATGGTCATTGTAACGCTTTCACCATTTTGGAGATAAATCGGGTGATCCTGAATTTTCTTTCTCAGTCGCTCGATGATGGTGTAGGCGGCAACTTTGGGCGTTTCAATAAGCACGATCATGAATTCTTCCCCGCCGTAACGGAAAACATAGTCGCTGTTCCGCGTGCTTTCATAGAGAACTTCTGCAATCCTTTTCAGGATGTTATCGCCAGCCGCATGGCCATATGTGTCATTGACGGTTTTAAAATGGTCAATATCAATCATGGCAATGCTGAGCGGGGTACTTGAGTGCATTGTCAGCGATATTTCATGCCGAAGAATGGTTGGCAGGAAGCGACGGTTTAGCAGAAGGGTCAATGTATCCTTACCGCTTTCCAGTTTTTGGACTTCGTCAAATAGCGACCCCAGCAGCATATTTATTTTATAAATCTTGCTTCTGACAGATTTAAGTAGCGGAGCGTAATCCTGCTGGGTCAGTAGTGTCGTCGTGCTATAGCCGCGAATATACTCATCCGTTTCCGTCATGATCGAGGCGATAGTGCGTATCCCCTGAATGTTACTGAAACTGGATTTCCCCTTGTGGTTAAACCACAGCCCGAACTCTGAATCACTCAGGTCTTGGATACTGGAAAGAGGCGTACCCGTGGCAACGCTGAAAATAAAGGCATTTTCCCAGTTTAGTAGCGATGCGTTCTGACGTTCTCTCTCCATACTGGCATTTTCCAGAATGGAAAATAGCCGATAGGATTCTTCATTTTTGGCCGCGAGATCGTGCGATTGTGAATAGGTTTTACTCATGATTTCTATGGCAATATCCATAGAGATAGAGGCAAAACGCATGGCGTCAAAACACAGTGCTTTATCCTCGGCGACCTGTGCGATGTCTTCATAAAGGTGCCATTTTAGACGCCGTGCTCCGCGCTCAACCAGATCGACGGGAATACCAATACGCGCATGAATCTGACCAATTTTCTTTTGATGATTAATCAGGTCAGACAGATGTTCCCCGGTATTCGTTAGAATATCTACTATCCATTTGCTCATCGATCCATGGAGACGATCGTGGACTTGCTGGCTGGAAAGAAAAAGGGAGGCTTCCTGATCTTTGAGCATGTAAGAGTAGAACTCGTCAGCAAAGTCGGACGCTTTCTGATCGGAGAGGGTTCGCAGTAGATTAAAAGATTTCTGTGAGGTTGTGGCTATCAATTGCATCCATTCTGATGTTATGACTTGATTGTAGTCCAACTCACCGTTATCTCTCTGTTCATTAACGTTCAATAGTTCGTTCAACTTTTAATCTCTTTTGCGAATATGTCGGATGTACTAGGATAGAAACAATCAATTTTTTGCCTGAATAATCGATATTTAATGACAGAGAGGGTCAATATGGCGTTGTTAAAAACAAATAAAATTAATCATTTCATACAGGTACTATTACTACCGTAGTTGCAAATGATAATGCTGTTTTTTTGATGTTAGAAGCTATTTTGAGATAAATTTATGAAAGTTAATGATCTGGTTACAGTTAAAACCGATGGGAAAACGCGCCGGGAAGGGACGATTCTGGCTGTGGAAACGTTCCAGGAAGGGATAATGTATTTAGTTGCATTAAAAGATTACCCAGCCGGTATCTGGTTTTTCAATGAAGCTGACAGTAAAGATGGTACGTTTGTTGAGCCAAAGACGTTGCCGGAAAAAGAGTAAAAGGAAGATATCGGTAGACGAGCATTGTCCGTGTGAACAATGCTCGCAATGATATCCGTCGTACTATTAGAACGTTTCCCAGTTACCGTTTTCCGTATTGGCTTGGCGGGGGAGGGCTAGTGAGGAACGGTCCTTCGCGACCAGAGCGTTCGGCCGGGTAGGGGATGAAGGTGCGTCTGATAAATGTCCGGATAGCTTAAATGTCGCAACGGCACGGGTCAGCAGCGCGGCTTGCTCTTCCAGCGATGCGGCTGCAGCACTGGCTTCCTGAACAAGCGCGGCATTCTGCTGTGTCACGCTATCCATTTCAGATATCGCCTGGCCAACCTGAGTGATTCCCCGACTTTGTTCGTCAGAGGCAGAGGCAATCTCACCCATGATGTCAGTGACGTTAGTCACGGCATCGACGATTTCTTTCATGGTTTGGCCCGCGTTATCAACCAGAACAGAACCACTGTTGACCAAGTTGACGGACTCGGAAATCAGCGTTTCTATCTCTTTTGCGGCTTGCGCACTACGCTGTGCGAGGCTACGAACTTCACTGGCGACGACGGCAAAACCGCGCCCCTGTTCTCCCGCTCTGGCTGCTTCAACCGCCGCATTTAGCGCAAGGATATTCGTCTGGAATGCAATGCTGTTAATGACATTGGTAATTTCAGAGATTTTCTTTGAACTACCCGAAATACTGTTCATCGTGTTGACGACGTTTGCAACGATATCGCCACCCTGTTTGGCTTTTCCAGAAGCATTTGCTGCGAGCTGGCTTGCGTGATGCGCGTTTTCTGAGTTTTGCTTCACGGTTGCAGTCAATTGCTCCATGCTTGCCGCGGTCTGTTCAAGTGCTGCGGCTTGCTGCTCGGTTCGCGAGGAAAGGTCTGTGTTACCGGATGAAATCTCCGTCGAACCTTGATAAATCGAATCTGCACTTTCCCGGACGGTAGTGACGGTGGTGACCAGAGAAGACTGCATTTGCTGAACATTACTGGCTAGCGTACCGATTTCATTCCTGCCATAACGTTCTGACATTTGAGTCAAATCGCCTTGCGCAATTCGCTGGATTCTCATAACCAACTGATTCATTGGTTTGATGAGAATGCCTCTCAGAATGAAGAACGTCAGAAGCGTTAAAACGGTCGCCAGAGCAAAGCTGCCCCCCATTAACGAATACCCGAGTAGCGCGTTTTTATGCGCAGTTTCGTTTAATTCTTTCGCTCTTTGCGTGCGGTAAGCGACAGCCTCTAACAAATATTTGTTATAGGCCAAATCCAAAACCCGAGTTTCTTCAGATTCGAGAGTAATGACCTCTTCAAACAGCCCCTGTTTTGCAGCAGTAAGCATCAACATAAGGCCTTGATTGACATAAGCATCATAAGATTTGCGCAGATCGCCGTCCAACGCCATATCCTGCGGTGTTTTAACCGGACGCTCTTCATAGACCATGAAGGCTTTTTTTGACTGTTCCAGCCGCTGTTCAGCTTGCTTCAGGTTGTCATTGAAGACCTGAGAATCACCAATACGCGCAGCCGCAGCGGCCTGAATGAGCAACAGACGCGCAGTACGAAGATGGTTGGAACTGTTTGAGATCCCCATGCGGGTATCGATTTCTTGTGTAACGTCGTCTAATGACTGATTGCTGCTTTGTAGAAAATAGCTGGATGTGCCGATAGATGCTGCAAATAACAGCATGATACCACCCAGAATAATGACGAATAAGGGAACTAGCCGTAAATTGCTCAGCATGCCAGCCTCGGCGTGCTGCTCAGACCTTGAAGTTATTTTCATATCCATTCACTCATTCTCAGGAATTTATGATTTACCATGCCACTAGTGGTGGCATTGGCGTTTAGATTTTAGTGTCTACATTAATGACAATCCATTAGCTAAACAACCAATGTAAAAGATAATCGGCATATATTGAGAAACCTTAATCAAATTCGGTGCGATCCCGATCACGTTTTTAACTCTTTAAAAAGAAAAGAGAAATACGTGATGCGAAATCATACAGAATGATAATAAAAAATAAAGAGTCTGGTTTCCTAACTTTATTTGTCTGGGGTTCAACGCTATTATGTCGAATCTATCTTCGGGGGAATTTTTCTTGGAAAAGCGCACGCATTTTTTTTCTGATAAAAAAGTTGTTTTTTTTATCGCCACATTATGCTGTTTGCTCTGGGGAAGTGCTTATCCGGCAATTAAAAATGGTTATGAACTGTTTCACATTCCAGATAATGATATTCCTGGAAAACTCGTTTTCGCAGGCTACCGATTCGCGTTCGCCGGGCTGTTGCTGCTAGCGCTTGCCGTGCTAAGTGGTCGGTCTATCGGGCGCTTCCAGCGTGGGCAGTTAGTCCAGCTAAGCATCCTGGGAATATTCCAGACATCACTGCAGTACGTTTTTTTCTATATCGGTCTGGCTTATACCACGGGTGTTAAAGGTTCGATCATGAATGCAACCAGTACTTTTTTCAGTGTGCTGCTTGCTCATTATTTATACCAGAATGATAAATTAAATATCAACAAGCTAACTGGCTGTATATTAGGCTTTGCCGGTGTGATGGTCGTTAATATCAATAGTAACGGAATGAGCATCGGTTTTACGCTGTTAGGTGATGGATTCGTTGTGATTGCGGCCTTTATTTTGTCAGCATCTACTATATATGGTAAGCGAATATCACAAACGATGGATCCAATGGTGATGACCGGTTATCAGCTGGCTATTGGCGGGATCATTTTAACGATATCGGGATACTGTACAGGCGGGACACTCATCATACCGGATTGGAAAGCGGTACTGATGCTGGGCTATCTTATTTTGCTCTCGTCAGTTGCTTTTTCGTTATGGAGCCAACTGCTGAAATACAATCGGGTCGGTATGGTTGCGCCATTTAATTTCCTCATTCCGGTATCTGGTACGCTACTGTCAGCGCTGTTCCTTAATGAAAGCATCCTGGAGTGGAAATATTTCTTTGCACTCGTCCTGGTGTGTTCAGGTATTTGGCTGGTTAACCGGGTTGTGAAAAGCGATCGGTAACTGCTTCGGTCACCCAACTCACGTAGCGCCCTGAAGACACGGCCTGTAGCGTGAAGTTTGAGAGCGGAATAATTTCATGCTATAGCACCTGCAATCAATCCTGATAACTCACTAATTTCTTTAATATCAATGCAATATCTTTTTCCTTACATTTTCCTGTCATATCTATATGTTTTGTTATCGTTACGGCAGTGCTCTGGCAGAAGAGGGATAAATTCTGCTTCAGAACATGCGGTTAAGAGTTTTTTGGGTAAAAAGTGTAAGTTTTTCGTGAAAGGTATAAACTTACATAAAGGTATGCGTTTTAGATGCAATGGATTTTTTGTATATCTATCACTTACATAGCAAGCAAATTGTTTCTTTTTTATCCTTTTCAAGGATCTTTTTGTAACGTTTCGTGCGCGTTTTTGGCGTAAAAATAGGCATAAAAGTGATCTGACCAGACACGGTTTGGCTCATAACGCTTTCATTTATGTGATCCGCATCACATAATGACCAAAATCCTTCTTCAGTCGCGTTGTATGTGCTACGGATTAGGCGGTACAGTTGCGCTGTTTTAGGATTAATCCTATGCTTTGGTTGGAGTGGGTCTCCTGGATGGGACTAAAAAGCCACGGATGAACGGATTCGCAGCGTGATGCGTAAAGTTGGCAAGTAACGATTGCCCGAATAAGAAATGATAAAGTAGTAACTCGCAGTATCTGGCACCGATAGTTTTTTATGCCATCAATGGAGAGTGATTTTCGAACTGGGCGATATGGTCTATCACCTAACTTATGTTTTAAACATAGCCTGTCGGGATGGGAAATATGGGTACCTCTGAATTACTCAAACACATTTATGACATTAATCTGTCTTATTTGTTACTGGCGCAACGCTTAATTAATGATGAAAAAGCTTCTGCGATGTTTCGTCTTGGAATCAATGACGAGATGGCAGATACCTTGATGCAACTGACTTTACCGCAGATGGTCAAATTGGCAGAAACTAACCAGTTGATATGCCATTTCCGTTTTAACGATCACAATACAATCAAAGTGTTGACTCAGGAATCGCGTGTGGATGATTTACAGCAAATTCATACAGGGATTCTGTTGTCGAGCCACTTATTACAACAGTTAACTTCGAAAGAAGAAAACCTGCCTAAGAAAAGGGCATAAGTAATGGCGGAGAAAAGTATTGTTCAGGAAGCGAAAGATATCCAATTAGCAATGGAACTCATTTCGCTTGGCGCTCGTTTACAGATGTTAGAAAGTGAAACTCAGTTAAGTCGCGGACGTTTGATTAAACTGTATAAAGAACTGAGAGGAAGTCCGCCGCCTAAGGGAATGTTACCTTTTTCAACGGATTGGTTTATGACCTGGGAACAGAATATTCATTCATCAATGTTCTACAACGCATACAGCTTTTTAATCAAGAATGGACAGTGCAGTGGTGTTGAAGCGGTTATTAAATCTTACCGGCTCTATCTCGAACAGTGTGCGCCACAGAGCGATTCTCCACTGTTGGCATTGACGCGAGCCTGGACATTAGTCCGGTTTGTTGACAGCGGTATGCTGCAACTGTCGTCATGCAATTGCTGCAAAGGGATGTTCATTACTCATGCTCATCAACCTAAAAACAGTTTTGTTTGTAGTTTGTGCCAACCCCCTTCCAGAGCGGTAAAAAAGCGTAAACTTTCGCAAAATCTTGCCGATATAATACCTCAACTGCTGGATGAACAGGTAAAACACGCAGTCTGAGTCTGTAGCGATTTGTGAATCTATCACTGTTGGTTGTGAAGACGGTGATAGATTTCTCCTTCAAGAACGTCCTGGCTACGGCTCCACAGTTTTATCTCACTTTTTCCGCCCACCTTTTTTATTATAAGGATTCCTTGTGCTGGTTATATTGGGTTATATCGTAATTGTGGCCTCGATACTCGGCGGTTATCTCATGGTCGGTGGGGCCTTGGGTGCGCTTTATCAACCTTCGGAGCTGTTGATTATCGGCGGTGCGGCGGTAGGTGCTTTCATCGTTGGTAACAATGGAAAGGCGATAAAAGCAACACTACGAGCGTTACCGCTTTTGGTCAAAAGTTCCAAGTATAATAAAGCCCTGTATATGGATCTGATGGCCTTACTCTTTCGTGTGATGGCCAAATCCCGTCAGCAAGGCATGCTTTCCCTAGAATTTGATATTGATAACCCTCGCGAGAGTGAAATTTTCTCAAGCTATCCGAATATCCTTGCTGATAACACGATCGTTGAATTTATTACCGATTATTTGCGTTTGATGGTCAGCGGCAACATGAATGCGTTTGAGATTGAAACGCTGATGGATGAAGAGATCGAAACGATTGAACATGAAAGCGAAGTGCCAGCGACGAGCTTGACGCTAATGGGGGATGGTCTCCCGGCATTTGGTATTGTAGCCGCCGTTATGGGGGTTGTTCACTCGCTGGCTTATGTTGACCGACCTGCTGCTGAACTGGGGATGATGATCGCTCACGCTATGGTGGGAACTTTCCTGGGGATCCTTCTTGCTTACGGTTTTGTCTCGCCATTGGCAGCTTTACTGCGCCAGAAAAATTCAGAAAAAATCAAAGTATTGCAGTGCATTAAAGTCACTTTACTGTCGAGCCTTAATGGCTATGCTCCGCAAATTGCCGTTGAGTTTGGTCGTAAAACGCTGTACTCAACGGAGCGTCCTTCCTTTACCGAATTGGAAGAACACATTCGTCGTGTGAAATCGCCGACTCAGCAAGCGTCGGACAGTAACGCATGAAGCATCAACATCCCATTATTCGCAAAAAGCGTAAGTCTGGACATGGGGGTCACCATGGTGGCTCCTGGAAGATTGCCTACGCTGACTTCATGACAGCAATGATGGCATTGTTTCTTGTAATGTGGCTTATCGCAATTTCTACGCCAATGCAGTTAGCCCAAATCGCAGAGTATTTCCGTACCCCGTTAAAGGTCGCGTTAACTTCAGGTTCTAAATCAAGCGACAGTTCCAGCCCGATTCCCGGTGGAGGAAACGATCCAACCCAGCAAGATGGTGAAGTGAAAAAGGCCATCAAAACAGACAACGTGGAAAAAAAGCTGGATGAGGTTAGACTTAATAGATTGCGTGAACGTCTGGATCAGTTAATTGAGGCCGATCCTCGACTACGCGCACTGCGTCCACATCTGTTAATTGAGATGATCGATGAAGGGTTACGTATCCAGATCATCGATAGTCAAAACCGCCCCATGTTTAAAACCGGGAGCGCACAGGTTGAGCCTTACATGCGAGATATCCTGCGTGCGATAGCGCCTATCCTGAACGATTTCCCCAATAAACTGAGTATCTCAGGCCATACTGATGATGTTCAGTATACGACAGGGGAACGTGGCTATAGTAACTGGGAACTGTCTGCAGATCGTGCCAACGCATCACGCCGAGAGCTTATTTTTGGTGGTTTGTCTGATGGAAAAGTTTTGCGCGTTGTGGGTATGGCTGCGACAATGAACCTTAAACAGGCGGCAAGTGGAAATGATGCGATTAACCGACGCATCAGTTTGTTGGTATTGAGCAGACAAGCTCAAAAGGATATTGAAGAAGAAAATGCAGAAAGCTCTGCTGTAAATATAGACAAGGCGGAAAATTTACAAAATATGGGGTTGGATAAGCCTAAACCTACCACTCCGGCTGCCGAAAATAGTGATAATAATACGAGTGGAAGTGGTGGAGCATCGCCACAACCAACTAATGGAGTTCCTGCTCCAGAGCGTCAACAGCCAACCACCGCGTTGCCTGCTGCGCCCGATAGTCAGGCGACGCCTTCTCAATAAGCCGCGATTCACAGCAGAGGTGACCACGTGAGCATGGACATGAGTGCTTTCTATCAAACGTTCTTTGATGAAGCAGATGAATTACTGGCAGATATGGAACAACATTTATTATTGTTGGATCCGTCAGAGCCTGATACCGAGCAATTGAATGCGATTTTCCGAGCAGCTCACTCCATCAAAGGGGGCGCGGGCACGTTCGGTTTTAAAGTATTGCAGGAAACTACACACATTTTAGAAAACCTACTCGATGGGGCAAGACGCGGAGAAATGCGTCTTAGCACTGATATCATCAACCTGTTTCTGGAAACAAAAGACATTATGCAGGATCAGTTGGACGCTTATAAAACCGCGCAGGAACCCAATGCTGAAAGCTTTGAGTATATCTGTCAGGCCCTGCGCCAGCTCGCTCTGGAGTCTAAAGCTGATGGTGATGTTGCCCAGGTTGAGGCACCAGCTGCAACACAGAACGCCGCCAGCTCGGCTTCTAGCGCTGCAGGTAAAGGTGAAATGCGTATTGCATTAACCGGCCTGAAATCTCAGGAAATACCTCAGATGCTGGAAGAGCTTGGTAATCTGGGGACCGTTAAAGATCCTCACCAGACTGATACTAGCGTAGAAGTGACACTGGTCACGTCTGAAAGTGAAGACGATATTAGTGCTGTACTGTGTTTTGTTCTTGAACCTGAGCAAATTAGCTTTAAATCTACCGTAGCCAGCCAACCTGTCGTTGCTGAAGTTGTGGAGACACTGGCGGTAGTCGAAGCACCGGCACCGGTAGCGCCAGTTGCACCGTCTGCGCCAGCTGCTGCAAAACCGCAAGCTGCACCGGAAAATGGAAAAAATAAAGCAAAAACCGGTGATACCAGTATTCGTGTAGCGGTTGAGAAGGTTGACCAACTTATCAACCTCGTCGGTGAGTTAGTGATTACGCAATCTATGTTGGCACAGCGCTCAAGCGAACTCGACCCTGTGGCACATGGCGACCTGCTCAACAGTATGGGGCAGTTGGAACGCAACGCCCGCGATCTGCAAGAATCGGTCATGTCCATTCGTATGATGCCGATGGAATATGTATTTAGCCGTTTCCCTCGTTTGGTTCGTGACTTGGCTGCGAAATTGGATAAGCAGGTCGAGCTAACGCTGATGGGGAGTTCGACTGAATTGGATAAGAGCTTGATCGAACGTATTATCGATCCTCTGACACACTTGGTGCGTAACAGCCTTGATCACGGTATCGAATCTCCAGATAAACGCGTTGCTGCAGGTAAATCTGCGGTGGGTAACCTGACGCTGTCTGCGGAACATCAGGGCGGTAACATCTGTATTGAAGTTATCGATGATGGCGCAGGGCTCAACCGTGAAAGAATTCTGGCTAAGGCTCTGTCTCAAGGGATGGCCGTGAGCGACACGATGTCTGATGAAGAAGTGGGCATGTTGATTTTTGCCCCAGGCTTCTCCACCGCAGAGAAGGTTACAGACGTGTCTGGCCGCGGTGTCGGCATGGACGTGGTGAAGCGGAATATCCAGGAAATGGGTGGGCATGTCGAAATCCACTTCCAGGCTGGAAAAGGCACGACTATCAGAATCTTGTTACCATTAACGTTAGCCATCCTCGATGGTATGTCCGTTAAAGTTAACAACGAGGTCTTTATTCTCCCGCTTAATGCTGTGATGGAATCCCTGCAGCCTCAGTCGGAAGACCTGTACCCATTAGCCGGTGGCGAGCGTGTACTGCAAGTTCGTGGTGAATATTTACCTCTCGTTGAGCTATTCCATATTTTTGATGTGGATGGCGCTAAAACGGATGCGACTCAGGGTATAGTTGTGATTCTGCAGAGTGCGGGCCGACGTTATGCCTTGTTGGTCGATCAGTTGATTGGGCAACATCAGGTCGTCGTTAAAAATCTGGAAAGTAATTATCGCAAGGTACCAGGCGTTTCAGCCGCTACCATTCTTGGTGATGGCAGCGTTGCGCTGATTGTGGATGTTTCAGCGTTACAAGCGCTTAATCGTGAAAAGCGTGTGGTTGAAACTGCTGCTTAATAAAACAGATCGTTAATAAAGGGTGGAAAACATGACTGGACTTGCAAGCGTCACGAAATTAACTGGCGAAACAGTAGGACAGGAATTCCTGATTTTTACGCTGGGTGACGAAGAGTACGGCGTTGATATTTTAAAAGTACAAGAAATTCGCGGTTATGATCAGGTAACACGTATTGCCAACACACCTTCCTTTATCAAGGGTGTTACCAACCTGCGCGGCGTCATTGTACCGATTGTTGACCTGCGTATTAAATTCGCCAAGCAGGATGTTGAATACGATGACAACACGGTTGTTATTGTTCTGAATCTTGGTCAGCGTGTTGTTGGTATTGTCGTTGATGGTGTGTCGGATGTGTTGTCATTGACCGCAGACCAAATTCGCCCTGCACCAGAGTTTGCCGTAACCCTGTCAACGGAGTACCTGACTGGTTTGGGTTCTCTGGGCGAGAGAATGCTGATTTTGGTTGATATCGAAAAACTGTTGAGCAGCGAAGAAATGGCGCTGGTTGATAGCGTATTGAGAGCCTAATCCATCGGCCTTCTGGGGCTATGAAAGTAGCCCCGAAAACCTTCCTTAGTCGTATCCTTGTCAGTTCAGAAATTCGTAAAGATATCCAGAATAGTGCCGATATCATCGGTGGTTGGTCTACTCAAAAGGCGTTATATGTTTAACCGTATAAAAGTTGTTACAGGTTTGATGCTTGTACTGGTGTTGTTTGGGGCACTTCAGCTTATTTCTGGTGGTTTATTCTTTAGTGCATTAAAAAATGATAAGGATATCTTCAGCTCAACGCAGGTTATTAACCAAAAGCGTTCTGAACTGGATTCAGCATGGTCATATTTATTACAGACTCGCAATACACTTAACCGGGCAGGTACACGTTTTGCCCTTGATTCGAGTGGGACCGGTGCTGGTGCTGGTGGTAAAGAACTTCTGGTTTCTGCCCAAAAACAGCTGTCTGTGGCAAATGATTTTTTCTCTCGCTATGAGAAAGTGCCGCAGGACGCGCGTCAGGATGAAAACGTTACTCGGGGCGTAAAAGACAATTACGTGGCTCTGAATGGCGCATTAACGGAGTTAATTCAGTTTTTGAATGCAGGCGAATTCAAGAAGTTTGTTGAGCAACCGACACAAAGTTTTCAGGACAACTTTGAAAAAGCGTATTACGCCTATAAAGCTGAAAGCGATAAACTTTATCAGGCTGGTATAGCGAAAAATGACGCCGCTTACGACTCAGCGCTTTGGATCCTTGGTTTCATTGTCATACTGGTTTTTGCGCTAGCGCTGATTTCCTGGATTGGTATTCAACAACTATTAATCAAGCCGCTAAATAATATTGTTGAACACATTCGTCATATTGCGAAAGGTGATTTGACAAAAACGACTAATTTTCACAGCAGTAATGAAATGGGGATTCTGGCTGACAGTATTCGCCATATGCAAAGTGAGTTTGTTTCAACGGTTAGCGCAGTTCGACAAGGTGCCGATGCGATTTATACCGGCGCAACGGAGATTAGTGCCGGAAATAACGATCTTTCTTCACGTACTGAGCAGCAGGCTGCTTCGCTAGAAGAAACGGCAGCTAGTATGGAACAGTTGACCGCAACCGTTAAACAGAATGCGGAAAATGCTCGTCAGGCTAGCCAGTTGGCGCTGAGCGCGTCAGAGACGGCACAGAAGGGCGGCAAGGTCGTCGATAATGTTGTCAAAACCATGCACAATATCGCTGGAAGTTCGCAAAAAATTGCCGATATTACTAGTGTGATTGATGGTATTGCTTTCCAAACCAACATTCTTGCGCTGAATGCGGCGGTTGAGGCAGCCAGAGCAGGGGAGCAAGGGCGTGGGTTTGCGGTTGTTGCAGGCGAAGTACGTAGCTTGGCACAGCGTAGTGCTCAGGCTGCGAAAGAAATTAAAAGTCTGATTGAAGATTCTGTCAGCCGGGTCGATGAAGGTTCTGTACTGGTTGAGAGTGCTGGCGAGACGATGGGAGAAATCGTCAGTGCGGTCACTCGTGTAACAGATATTATGGGCGAAATTGCCTCAGCTTCAGATGAGCAAAGTAAAGGTATCGATCAGGTTGGTCAGGCTGTGACTGAAATGGATCGCGTAACGCAACAAAACGCCTCCTTGGTCGAAGAGTCTGCGGCCGCAGCGGTTGCTCTGGAAGAACAGGTGAAAGTGCTGAATCAGGCTGTTGCTGTATTCCGTCTGTCTGAAGATGCGGGTTCTTTTAGAAGAACGGCAGCAGTAACGACAGGCCAAAAACCTGTATTGCTGGCGCCATCAGCAAATGGCGGTAAGAAAGCGAAAGAAGGTTCACCCAATGATAATTGGGAAACGTTCTGATAAAAACCGTCGTATAGGCTATAAATAACCAAGCTGTAGGGCGCGTTACTGAGCCAATCCCCAGCCGCTTATGTATAAGGTGGCTGGGTGATTGTTTACTCGTCATAATTTAAAAAATGAACATGCGAGTAATTTGTCACTGCGTGCCTGGGGGTTTATAAGCGATATAGCACTTGGTGCTTTGAAGCAGAGTAATTCATGGTATTGTTCAATCTGTAACTTATGTTATGGATAGGATGGGGTGAGGCTGGCTTTGGCATTAAGGCCAAAGAATAAAGCAGGTAGCACAGCTGTGATGAGAGGGAAATGCCACCCAACAGCATGTGGCTTTGGTAGAACGAACACGCTAACCGGCTCTGCTTGCAGAACTTGTAAAGTGTATTACCAATACAGTGTCAGTTTTAATCGCAATGCGATGAGCAATTGACGAATGACAATAAAAACCCTGCGTTAGCTGTAGAGGAAAGTTCAGATTGAAAAAAACCATAGCAAAAAACACTATTCGAGCGGTTTGATATGAAAAGTACACCGTCGCAAAATCGCCCTGAGTCTGCCTCTATTCTGACGCAGATGGTTGATCGGTTGCCGTTGTCGGACACTCATTTCCGACGAATCAGCCAATTAATATATCAGCGTGCTGGCATTGTCCTGGCCGATCACAAACGTGAAATGGTTTATAACCGCTTGGTTAGGCGTCTTCGTTTACTTGGAATCAATGATTTCGGTCAGTATTTAGCGCTACTGGAATCAGATCCTAACAGCGCAGAATGGCAAGCCTTTGTTAATGCGTTAACCACAAACCTAACGGCGTTTTTCCGTGAAGCGCATCATTTTCCTATATTGGCTGAGCATGCCAGAAAACGTCCAAATGGCTACACTATCTGGAGTACGGCGGCTTCTACAGGTGAAGAGCCTTATTCGCTGGCGATGACACTTGCAGAAGTCTTAGGTAATAAAGCGAGTGGATGCCAGGTATGGGCCAGTGATATCGATACCCAGGTATTAGAAAAGGCAACGGCTGGCATCTATCGTCAGGAAGAGTTGCGCTCTCTTTCTCCACAGCAGCTACAGCGATTCTTTTTACGCGGTACTGGGCCACATAGTGGTTTGGTGCGTGTTCGTCCTGAGCTTGCGTCAATGGTACATTTCCAACAACTCAATCTACTCGCGCCTGATTGGTCTGTTCCCGCGCCATTCGATGCTATTTTTTGTCGTAATGTAATGATTTATTTCGATAAAGAAACTCAAGAGCGTATTCTCCGTCGATTCGTCCCGATGCTTAAGCCGGGGGGATTGTTATTTGCCGGGCATTCAGAGAATTTCAGCCAGATCAGTCGCGAATTCTATTTGCGTGGGCAAACTGTATACGGGCTGGCTAAGGAAAGATAATGAGCAAGATAAGAGTATTATGCGTTGATGATTCTGCCCTCATGCGTCAGATCATGACTGAAATAATTAATAGCCATTCCGATATGGAAGTTGTCGCGACTGCGCCAGATCCATTAGTTGCTCGTGACTTGATTAAAAAATTCAATCCTCAGGTATTAACGCTGGATGTTGAAATGCCACGTATGGATGGGTTGGATTTTCTTGAGAAGCTTATGCGTTTGCGCCCGATGCCGGTTGTCATGGTGTCGTCCCTGACGGGAAAAGGGTCGGAAATTACGCTTCGTGCTCTGGAGCTTGGTGCGATTGATTTTGTCACTAAACCTCAGTTAGGTATTCGTGAGGGGATGTTGGCGTATAGCGAGCTGATTGCGGAAAAAATTCGCATGGCAGCGAAGGCGCGCCTGCCGCAGCGTAGTACCGCAGCAGAGCCGACAAAAATTATTCAGCATATGCCACTGCTCAGTAGTGAGAAATTGATCGCGATTGGTGCATCGACGGGAGGAACGGAAGCGATACGGCATGTATTACAGCCTCTGCCGCCGACAAGCCCTGCACTACTGATTACACAGCATATGCCGCCAGGCTTTACGAAATCTTTCGCCGAGCGATTGAACAAGTTGTGCCAGATTACGGTGAAAGAAGCAGAAGACGGGGAGCGTGTTCTTCCTGGCCATGCCTACATTGCGCCGGGCGCTCGCCATCTTGAATTGGCGCGTAGCGGAGCAAACTATCAGGTACGTTTAAATGATGGACCTCCCGTTAATCGGCATCGTCCATCAGTCGATGTGTTATTCCGTTCGGTTGCACAATACGCCGGGCGAAATGCCGTAGGGGTAATCCTTACTGGAATGGGCAATGATGGGGCGGCCGGCATGTTGGAACTCCACCAGGCTGGTGCTTATACTTTGGCCCAAAATGAAGCAAGTTGTGTGGTTTTCGGGATGCCACGTGAAGCGATTGCTATGGGTGGCGTTGATGAAGTGGTGGATTTGCACCAGGTGAGCCAGCGCATGTTGGCACAAATCTCTGCCGGACAGGCATTACGTATATAAGCAGCTCTCGGTGAGCAATAAATATTTTAGGAGTAGGTATGGCCGATAAAGAACTCAGATTTCTGGTAGTGGATGATTTTTCGACGATGCGCCGAATTGTCCGTAACCTGCTGAAGGAACTGGGCTTTAATAACGTAGAAGAGGCAGAAGATGGTGCTGATGCGCTAAACAAGCTTCGCGCTAGTGCTTTTGATTTCGTCATTTCTGACTGGAATATGCCCAACATGGACGGACTGGAGCTGCTCCAGACTATTCGTGCTGACGGTGCGCTTTCCAGCCTTCCCGTGCTGATGGTAACTGCGGAAGCGAAGAAAGAGAACATTATCGCTGCAGCACAAGCGGGTGCTAGCGGCTATGTAGTTAAACCATTTACTGCAGCTACCCTTGAAGAAAAACTGAATAAGATTTTCGAAAAACTGGGTATGTAAGGGGATCTTATGACGCCACATATGCCGTCTGTGAACGACACAGCTTCAGCAACCGAGATCATTTCGCGTATTGGCCAATTGACTCGTATGTTGCGCGACAGCTTGAAAGAGCTGGGTCTGGATAATGCGATAGCAGAAGCAGCAGAAGCTATTCCTGATGCCCGCGATCGTCTTGACTATGTTGTCCAGATGACTGCGCAAGCGGCAGAGCGCGCGCTGAGTTGCGTAGAGGCTGCACAGCCACGTCAAAACCAACTAGAAGCTGATGCTAAGTCTCTGAAAAATCGTTGGGATGAATGGTTTGAGAATCCAATTGAGCTGGCTGATGCGCGTGAATTGGTGACGGATACGCGTAGCTATCTTGAAGATGTACCACAGCATACCTCATTTACCAACGCTCAACTGTTGGAAATTATGATGGCGCAGGATTTCCAGGACCTTACCGGTCAGGTTATCAAGCGTATGATGGATGTTGTCCAGGAGATTGAAAAACAACTGCTGATGGTGTTGCTGGAAAATATTCCAGAAAAACCAGATGCGCCTAAGCGTGCAAATGATGGTCTGCTGAACGGACCACAGTTGGACAAAGGCGCAGCAGGCATCGTCGCCAATCAGGATCAGGTTGATGACCTTCTGGATAGCCTTGGGTTCTAATGCATTTTGCCTCAGGAAAGGGAATGATTCCCTTTTTTGAAAAAATTTTGAACACCATCGACCAGTTATTTATGGCCAGCATCTATGGCCATAAATAGCTAAATCCGATTTTTTCCCGCCTTTCACCCGTACTATTCGTTAAAGAAGCGTTGGTTTTTCTCGTTGTTCCAGCCATAAAACTTTTCCGTATTTGTCATGCTAGGCAGCAAATTCCTATCCCGAAAGTCGTAACAGGAACGCCATAGTGGCCGATGATAGCGATCTAGAAAAAACAGAAGCCCCCACTCCCCAAAAGGAGGAAAAGGCGCGTGAAGAAGGCCAGATCCCACGATCGCGAGAGCTGACTTCTGTTCTGATGATGGTCGCAGGATTGGCTATTTTGTGGATAGGTGGCGATGCGATGGCTGGCCGATTGGCCAGAATTGTCTCACAGTCGTTAAATTTTGATTACGCAACGATTGGTGATGACACCCAAATGCTACGGCATGTTGGCTCATTATTGCGTCAGGCGGCATCGGCGTTAATACCCATTATGCTCGGGGCTGTTTTGGTTGCACTGTCTGCGCCTTTGCTGCTCGGTGGGGTACTGTTTAGTACCAAATCATTAAAAGTTGACTTCAAAAAATTAGATCCTATTTCTGGGCTGAAACGGTTATTTTCTGCCCAATCACTGGCTGAGCTTTTTAAAGCAATATTAAAATCAGTCATGGTCGGGATCATTAGTACGTTGTTCTTGATTCATAACTGGCCAAAAATATTGCATTTAATATCCGAATCGCCGATTGCGGCGTTAGGTGATGCGTTAGAATTGGCCGTAATGTGTGGCTTTCTCATCATTATGGGCCTTATTCCTATGGTCGCTTTTGATGTGTTTTGGCAAGTCTGGAGCCACATCAAAAAGTTACGGATGAGCAAGCAGGAAATTCGGGACGAGCATAAACAGAGTGAAGGTGATCCCCATGTTAAAGGCCGTATCCGCCAGCAACAAAGGGCGATAGCCCAACGCAGAATGATGGCTGATGTGCCTAAGGCTGATGTGATAGTCACCAACCCGACGCATTATGCGGTAGCATTACGTTATGATGAGAAAAAAATGAATGCGCCGAAAGTGTTGGCTAAAGGGGCGGGTGAGATCGCGTTACGTATCCGTGAGTTGGGGGCCGAGCATCGCGTCCCTATTTTAGAAGCGCCACCGTTGGCGCGAGCGCTATTTCGTCATTCAGAGGTCGGAGAGCACATTCCGGCTGCGTTGTATGCTGCTGTTGCAGAAGTCTTAGCTTGGGTTTATCAACTGAAACGCTGGAAGCGGGAAGGTGGATTAATTCCTAGAAAACCGAAACATTTACCAGTGCCTGATGCGCTGGATTTTGCTAAAGAGAATACTACTGATGGCTAATTTGGCCTCTTTGCTTCGTTTACCGAGTAATATGAAAGGTACCCAATGGCAAATATTAGCCGGACCTATACTGATCCTGCTGATACTTTCCATGATGGTATTGCCGCTGCCGCCATTCATTCTGGATCTGCTATTTACCTTTAACATCGCACTGTCAATCATGGTATTGCTGGTTGCGATGTTCACGCAACGGACGCTAGAGTTTGCTGCATTCCCTACTATCCTGCTGTTTTCTACGTTGCTGCGTTTGTCACTCAACGTTGCATCTACCCGTATTATTTTACTGGAAGGCCATACGGGCACCGCTGCTGCCGGTAAAGTCGTTGAAGCATTTGGTCACTTTCTGGTGGGGGGGAATTTCGCCATCGGTATTGTGGTCTTTATCATTCTTGTCTTAATCAACTTCATGGTTATCACCAAAGGTGCCGGACGTATTGCTGAAGTAGGCGCGCGTTTTGTGCTGGATGGTATGCCAGGTAAACAGATGGCGATCGATGCCGATCTTAATGCTGGGATCATCGGTGAAGAAGAGGCGAAAAAACGCCGTGCTGAGGTGACGCAGGAATCAGACTTTTACGGTTCAATGGATGGTGCCAGTAAGTTCGTGCGCGGCGATGCTATCGCCGGACTGATTATCATGGTCATCAATATTGTGGGTGGATTGATCGTCGGTGTTGTACAGCACAACATGCCGGTAGGGCAGGCAGCGGAAAGTTATACGTTGCTCACCATCGGTGACGGCCTGGTTGCCCAGATTCCTGCTCTGATTATTTCTACTGCAGCGGGTGTTATTGTTACTCGTGTGAGTACCGATCAGGATGTTGGCCAGCAGATGGTCACCCAGCTATTCAACAATCCACGGGTCATGGTGTTGAGTGCGGCGGTTATCGGGCTTATTGGGTTGGTTCCCGGAATGCCTAATTTTGTCTTTCTGTTATTCACTGCATCTCTGTTAGGGCTTGCCTGGTGGATGCGTGGGGAACAGCAAAAAGAACCTGAGATGCAGCCTATACCCGCAGCGATGGAGAAGCATCAGGTTATTGAAGCCAGCTGGTCTGACGTACAGCTTGAGGACCCGCTAGGTATGGAAGTGGGTTATCGCTTGATTCCAATGGTTGATGCACAGCAAGATGGCGAGTTGTTGGGCAGGATTCGTAGCATCAGGAAGAAATTTGCTCAGGAGATGGGGTATTTACCGCCAGTGGTTCATATCCGGGATAACTTAGAGCTTCAGCCTGCCAGCTATCGTATATTGATGAAAGGTGTTGAGGTGGGTAGCGGTGAGGCTCATCCAGGTCGTTGGATGGCGATCAACCCTGGCAATGCGGTTGGCTCTTTGTCTGGCGATATCACGCAGGATCCGGCGTTTGGGCTGCCGGCGGTCTGGATTGATAATGCTCTCAAAGATCAAGCCCAAGCTCAAGGGTTCACGGTCGTAGAGGCAAGTACCGTAGTAGCAACGCACCTGAACCACTTAATCGCATTGCATGCCAGTGAACTGTTTGGACGGCAGGAGGCTCAGCAACTGATGGATCGCGTTGCGCAGGAAATGCCAAAACTGACAGAAGATTTCATTCCTGGCGTGGTGACACTGACAACGTTGCACAAAGTGTTGCAAAATCTGCTTAGCGAGAGAGTTTCTATTAGGGATATGCGCACCATCATGGAGACATTGGCTGAACATGCTCCAGTGCAGCCAGATCCTTATGAACTTACTACTGTAGTCAGGGTTGCTCTGGGACGCGCCATCACTCAGCAGTGGTTCCCAGGAGACAGCGAGCTTCAGGTGATCGGTCTGGAAGGGTCGTTGGAGCGTCTTCTGTTACAGGCGCTTCAGGGAGGCGGTGGCCTTGAACCTGGTCTTGCCGATCGCCTGCTTGAACAGGCGAAACAGGCGCTACAGCGGCAGGAAATGCTGGGTGCACCGCCAGTTCTGCTTGTGAACCATGCTTTACGTGCTTTGCTCGCTCGCTTCCTGCATCGTAGCCTGCCAAACATGGCCGTGCTGTCTAATTTGGAAATCAGCGATCATCGCCAGATCCGTATGACATCGATTATAGGGGAAGCTCAGAGGTGAGAACGGTGATACGCTTTCTGTCTGTAGCTGTGCTGGTACTTCCGCTCTGTGCTATGGCGACGCCTGGTAGTTGGAACGGAAGTATGGCCGGAATAAAACTGGATTACCGTGGTGAAATGGTTACCACGTCGGCTTTCACGCCTAACATTGCCGTTAAGCCAGAGGAAACTATCACAACAATATATTGGCGGCATCTTATTGATTCGGAGATACCGACAGGGCTTGCGGTTAAGCTCTGTTCACAAACACCGCAGCGTTGTGTTGATTTAGGCGGAAGTGGTGACGGACAGACTCAGGCATTTGAGGGACTGGCGGCTAACAATGAGTTTCGCTTTGTCTACTACATTGCAGGGAATGGGCGTATTAATCATACGTTCAGCGTTCGTACGATCGATATTGCGGTAAACTATAAGTAGTTGATGTAAAAAGTAATAGTTTTAGATGATGAAAGTCTCCGCTGAAATGCAGAGACTTTTAGAACGTGATTTTTCTACCGCCCACTGTTACCCCCTTCGACTGACCATCAGGACCATACAGTCCCTGACCATGACGAGGCTTCAGTATATTGATGGCTTCATTGGTATAGGCAATATGCCGACTCAGTAGAAGACCATTGTGCTTATTCTGATCGTTCAAACGTCTGGTTAATTCTTGAACCTGCTGCCAGCAAGTAGACAGCTTTTCAATACCATCATAAGGTGCTTGTAGCCTAAGTGCAGATTCGGCTTCATGACGTCGAGCTTCCAAATGCTGCATCGTTGCCAGCAAGGAGGTTTTCTTCTCTGTCACTTGCTGCAGAGCAATGCTATTAATATGCCCCGCGCAAAGTAACGCTTGCTCGTCAGACATCACGGCATCAAGCTCACGCAGATTATGCAGCAGCTGTTCCAGAATCGATTGCAGATTTTCCATAGATATTAATTACCTGCTAAAAAATCCTGTGTTTCTTTCAGCAAGGCATCCGCGATTTTTCCGGCATCAATTTTTAGTGAACCATCACGAATTGCTTGCTTCAAGGTTTCAACGCGGTTCATGTCGATATCCTGCGTACCTGGCTGCATCAATTTTGCCTGTGCATCGCTCAGTTTTACCTGCGTGGCGCTGACTTCAGACTGAGCTTCAGCCTGTTTGCGTTTGGTTTTAGCGATATCGCCAGATTCGCGTTGTTGCACTTGACTGACCGGCTTCAGCGACTGGGTGCGATCAATACTCATAATACATCCCTCTGGTTTGAGGATAAATAGTTAATCATCAATGTGTTACAGGATTTTCCATCACATTGGTGTTCAATTTTAAAACGTCGTCAGTAATGACTCTGTAACTATCATCGGCAAATGTGAGCAAATCTTTAATTAATTACTGTGAGATCAGAATAATCCCATCTTCGTTCGTGATTCCGCTGATTATTTGTCCATTTGCCGTTCTGACTCTGACTGCCTGTCCGGCGGTCGCGTTGTTCATGGCTTTTCCTTCGCCATTAATCGTGAAACCTTCTCCCTGGGCGATAATCTGCACCGACTGACCGGCCTTGACGACCCAGGCGCGTCTGATCATGGAAGCGGTAATCACCTGGCCCGGAGTGAGATCGCGCAAAAGGACTGCACCCTGTGCGCCTTGTAACGTCAGTATAGGGCGCAACGGCAATAAATCGAGCCTGCCTTTTGTCAAACGAATGTCCTTTTCTGTCAGCGTTGTTCCACGGTTTATCGGCCGTGAGCTGGTAACATAGTTCCCTGTCACCTGCACTTCGGTTTGAATGAAGCGACGCTGTTGTCCACAACGTATGGACAGGCTGACATTACCCCACATTTTCGTATTCCCGGGCAACGTGATTTGGGGGACTTCGCACTGTGGCCACTGTGATTCCGGCGATTTTATCACAACGTTTACGGTATTCGCGCTTCCCTGAAAGCGTGAAGCAAAAAATTGATTGATCTGTGCAGGAAGATCGTTCGCATTGACAGGGGCACACAGGATGAAAAAACAGGACGCCGCCAGGTAGAGGTAATAATGTATTGTTTTCATTCCTGTTCGGCTCTCCTGGTTCTGATTATATCGGGCATTAAGTGTAACGATGTCAGCGTGAGGTTAAGGCAATAAATAGCGCTGCATTTGGTGTCTATTCGTTCGATGGCATAGTCATCATGAGAATTATCCTACTCACTCCAAATTCTAACTTGCGGAGGGAGCATGCTTGATAAATTAGACGCCTCGTTGCGGTTTCAGCAGGAAGCGTTGAACTTGCGTGCCCAGCGGCAGGAAATTCTGGCCGCGAATATTGCTAATGCGGATACACCAGGCTATCAGGCCAGGGATATCGATTTTGCCAGCCAGCTCAGTAAAACGATGGAGCAAGGGCGGGTAAACGGTACGGGTATCGCGCTGAAAACCACATCTGTACGGCATATACCGGCACAGAATTTTCAGCCGCCGGAACTTGATTTGCTCTATCGCGTACCCGATCAGCCTGCATTGGATGGTAATACGGTCGATATGGACCGGGAACGCACTAATTTTGCCGATAATAGCCTGAAATATCAAACCAGTCTGACCATTCTGGGCGGGCAGATTAAAGGCATGATGTCGGTCTTGCAGTCAGGTTCATGATCGTAGCGCGATGAGAAGGTAAAGATTCATGTCGTTATTAAATATATTCGAAATTTCAGGCTCAGCGCTTTCTGCGCAATCTCAGCGTCTGAACGTGAGCGCTAGTAACCTGGCTAACGCAGACAGCGTCACGGGCCCTGATGGCGAACCTTATCGCGCCAAACAGGTTGTATTCGAAGTGAATGCGGCTCCAGGCCAGTCAACTGGCGGTGTGCGTGTTGCTAATGTTATTGAAGATCCATCACCTGCACGTCTGGTTTACGAACCGGGTAATCCGCTGGCTGATGGGCAGGGGTACGTTCGCATGCCGAATGTTGACCCAGTGGCAGAGATGGTAAATACCATTTCTGCATCACGCAGCTATCAGGCAAACGTCGAAGTCTTGAATACGACAAAATCGATGATGCTGAAGACGTTAACGATCGGGCAATAATCGGGAGACGAAATAGTGTCTGTAACCATTAATGATACGTCCTCGGCAACGAGAACACAGAGTACGTCGAGTACTTCGCCGACAACAGCGGTAGAGAAAAATAGCAGCGCTGACCTACAGAATCAGTTTCTGACCCTTCTGGTTGCGCAGTTGAAGAATCAGGACCCGACGAACCCGATGAGCAACGATCAGCTTGTCAGCCAGCTTGCTCAGCTTAATACGGTGAGCGGTATTGAAAAATTGAATACCACACTGGGTTCTATTTCCGGACAGATCAATAACAACCAATCCATGCAGGCAACAACGCTGATTGGCCACAGTGTCATGATCCCAGGGAAAGACATTCTCGTGGGTAAAGAAACCAGTACGCCCTTTGGTGTGGAACTGGAGAAAGCCGCAGAAGTGGTTACCGTCACCATTAATGATGCGACAGGTAAAGCCGTTCGTACGATCGAGCTGGGGACGCTTTCAGCTGGCGTTCACTCATTTAACTGGGATAGTAAACTTTCTGATGGCACAGTTGCGCCAGATGGGGCCTATACCTTCACTGTCGCTGCCAGCACGGGCGGCGCACAGCAAGTTGTTCAGCCATTGAGCTATGCGGTGGTAAATAGTGTCGTTCGCGGCGATAGCGGTGCATTGCTGGATTTAGGACTGCGTGGCAGAGCCACCATGGACGATGTCAGGCAGATTCTGTAACGCTAGAAATTTCACATTATTCCAGTGAAACGCACTACCTGGAATATGACTTAATCAATTCATCTGGAGAACGACATGGGTTTTTCTCAGGCGGTCAGTGGCTTAAACGCGGCATCTAATAACCTGGATGTTATCGGTAATAACATCGCTAACTCAGCAACAGTGGGGTTTAAATCCGGTACTGTCACATTTGCCGATATGTTTGCAGGCTCTAAAGTGGGTATGGGTGTGAAGGTTGCATCGGTATTGCAGGATTTCGGTAATGGTACCGTAACCTCCTCTTCACGAGACCTGGATATCGCGATTAGCGGCGGTGGTTTTTATCGTCTGCAAGATACCAACGGTTCCATCTATTACAGCCGTAATGGTCAGTTTATGCTGAACGGCCGTAATATTGTTAACGCACAAGGTATGCAACTGACGGGTTACCCAGTTGCGGGGACACCTCCAGTCGTACAAACGGGTGCCGATCCGGTTCCGTTGACTGTTCCTGATGGGGACATGCTGTCGAGTGCGACAACGACGGCTGCTTTGAAAGCAAACCTTAAATCCTCCGATTCTGTTCCAACAACGGCCTGGGCTACCAATCCTGGCGCAGAAGGCACTTATAACAGCAAAACTGGGCTGACAACCTATGACAGCCAAGGTAACAAGCACGATTTCACGCTGTATTTTGTTAAAACAGCACCCAATACGTGGCAAACTTACGCTCTGGATGGTGCTATAACACCAGTAACATCAGCCTCGTATCAAAATGCAGGAACATTGAGTTTTGGAGCGAATGGTGCCTTAGTCTCTCAGACTTCCACAACGCCGACAACGGTTCCTGGATTTTCTATTCAAATCGCGGGTACGAATGGTGCTGCTACGAATCGTTTTGTTCTCGACCTAACCGGCAGTATCCAACAAAATACCGAATATAGCTATAAGAGCCCAACTCAGAATGGTTTCGCTCCTGGCTCGCTGACTGGTTTTGCTATCAATGATGATGGCACGATCGAAGGCAGTTACAGTAATGGTCAGAAACAAGCGCTGGGCCAAATTCTGCTGGCTAGCTTTGCCAACCCAGAAGGTTTGTCACCTGAAGGCGATAACGCCTGGTCTGAAACCGCGAGCTCTGGTCAAGCGGTGGTTGGTCTGGCAGGTACTGGAAGTCTGGGTAAGTTAGTGGGTAAATCCACCGAAATGTCGAACGTTGATCTAAGTAAAGAGTTGGTCAACATGATCGTTGCGCAGCGTAACTACCAGTCGAATGCGCAAACTATCAAAACGCAGGATTCCATTCTGCAAACGCTGGTTAGCCTGCGTTAATTATCCTGACGGGGACATTGCATGGATCACGCGATTTATACGGCAATGGGTGGCGCGAGCCAGTCATTGGAAAAGCAGGCGATTACTGCGAACAACTTGGCGAACGCCTCAACGCCGGGGTTCCGGGCACAGCTCTCAGCACTGCGAGCTGTACCAGTCAATGGGCAGACATTGCCTACCCGTACGCTGGTTGTTGCCTCTACGCCTGGTGCTGATATGACCGAAGGCGTGATGAATTATACCGGCCGTGCAATGGATGTCGCTTTACCGAAAGAGAGTTGGCTGGCAGTACAAACGGCTAACGGCGGTGAGGCGTACACCCGTAATGGTAATATGGAGATCAACGCTGATGGGCAGTTAACTATCCAGGGGCGTGTAGTGATGGGCGACGGTGGGCCGATTGACGTGCCACCGCAGGCCCAGATCAGTATTTCTCCTGACGGTACGATTTCTGCTCTTAACCCTGGGGATCCACCGAATACGATTGCTCAGTTGGGGCGTTTGAAGCTCGTCAAGGCTACAGGACAAGAGGTTGAGCGGTCTGATGACGGGTTATTCCGCTTAACGCAACAGGCTCAGCAACAACGTGGTAATGTTCTGCAAAACGATCCCACCGTGCGTATTATGCCGGGAGTGATTGAGGGCAGTAATGTGAACACGGTCGATACTATGGTCGATATGATTGCCAATGCTCGCCGCTTTGAAATGCAGATGAAAGTCATTAGCAGCGTCGACGATAATGCACAACGCGCTAATCAGATATTAGCAATGGGTTAAGCGCCGAGTGCGCACAGGAGTGAATAAATGATCCGTTCTTTGTGGATTGCAAAAACCGGCTTGAATGCTCAGCAAACCAATATGGACGTTATTTCCAATAACTTGGCAAACGTCAGCACCAATGGTTTCAAGCGTCAGCGTGCGGTATTTGAAGACTTGATGTATCAAACAATTCGTCAGCCCGGCGCTCAGTCTTCAGAACAAACGATGTTACCGTCCGGCTTGCAGTTAGGTACCGGTGTTCGTCCGGTATCAACGGAGCGTATTCATACTCAAGGGACGTTTTCCGAAACCGGTAACTCTAAAGACGTTGCCATCAAAGGGCAGGGTTTCTTTCAGGTTCAACTGCCTGACGGTACAACGGCTTATACGCGTGATGGTGCGTTCCAGCTTGACGGTAACGGTCAGTTAGTGACGTCCAGCGGTTATCAGGTGCAGCCCGCTATTACCGTTCCGGCGAATGCGACAGAGCTAAATATCGGCCGTGACGGTATTGTCAGCGTTAAAGTACAGGGGCAGGCGGCAACAAACCAGATCGGCCAGCTGACGCTGACGACCTTTATTAATGATAGCGGCCTTGAAAGCATCGGTGAGAACCTGTATCTGGAAACCGCGAGCTCTGGTGCGCCAAATGAAACAAACCCGGGTTTGAATGGCGCAGGCTTGCTGTATCAGAAATATGTCGAAACCTCCAACGTCAACGTGGCAGAGGAATTGGTATCGATGATTCAGACGCAGCGTGCTTATGAAATCAACAGTAAAGCAATTTCTTCTTCTGACCAAATGTTGCAGAAATTGACCCAGCTGTAATGAATAACCCGCTACTTTCAGGAACGAGGGCGGGCGCTCTGGTGGCCTGATGTTAGCAATATAGACAGTGTTTAACGGGGTAATGATGGCCATAAGCACCCGGTGAGTGGGCAAATATGGTTTTGATTTACCCCGTGAATATGTGAAATAGATTAATTTAAGGCGATATCCGCAGTGATAATAAATGCAAAGTCGGTTATCAAACCACTCCGCCGACCCCGTCTGTTGGCATTGATCGCGATGTTAGCACTTAACGGCTGCGCCTATATTCCGCATGATAAAGTTGTCACTGGGCCTACGACCGCCCAGCCTGCATCGCCAGTGTTGGCGGGCCCCAATGGTTCTATTTTCCAGACTGTGCAGCCGATGAATTATGGCTACCAGCCGATGTTTGAGGATCGTCGCCCACGTAATATTGGCGACACATTGACGATCGTGTTGCAGGAGAATGTCAGCGCCAGTAAAAGTTCATCTGCTAATGCTGCTCGCAATGGCGCCTCGACGTTTGGTGTGGCGACAACACCACGGTACCTTGATGGGCCGTTAGGCAATAATCGTGCAGCATTGAATGCTACTGGGACGAATGATTTCACCGGGAAAGGTGGCGCTAACGCCAATAATACATTCAGTGGCACCATCACGGTCACGGTGGGGCAAGTGCTGGCCAATGGCAACCTACAGGTCGTTGGCGAAAAACAAATTGCAATTAATCAGGGAACAGAGTTTATCCGATTCTCTGGGGTAGTTAATCCGAGAACCATCAGTGGTAATAACTCGGTGCCATCAACCCAGGTTGCGGACGCGCGTATTGAATATGTCGGCAATGGCTATATTAACGAAGCGCAAAACATGGGCTGGTTACAGCGGTTCTTCCTCAATGTTTCTCCGTTCTAAGCTTAAGAGGCCTGCCATGCGGATTGCATCATTTTTCACTGTACTGCTGACGTTACTGACGCTGAATATTGCTCCCGCGTCGGCAGAGAGAATTCGCGATCTGGTAAACATCCAGGGCGTACGTGGTAATGCGTTGATTGGTTACGGTTTAGTTGTTGGTTTGGATGGTTCTGGTGACCAGACCATGCAGACGCCGTTTACCACACAAAGCTTAACTAACATGCTTTCCCAGTTAGGGATTACCGTCCCGGCTGGAACCAACATGCAGTTGAAAAACGTTGCTGCGGTGATGGTCACGGCGGAACTTCCGCCTTTCGGCAGAGCTGGCCAGAATATTGATATTGTTGTGTCTTCACTCGGTAACGCGAAGAGCCTGCGCGGCGGGACACTGTTAATGACCCCATTAAAAGGGGTCGATAATCAGGTCTATGCCCTTGCTCAAGGTAACGTGTTGGTTGGCGGTGCTGGCGCATCCGCTGGCGGAAGCAGTGTTCAGGTTAACCAGCTTGCAGGTGGTCGAATCAGTAATGGTGCGGTTATCGAGAGAGAGTTGCCAAGCACGTTTGGTACATCGAATACCATCATGCTGCAGTTGAAGAACGACGACTTTTCGATGGCGCAGAAGGTGAGTGATGCGATAAATCGCTCTGGATACGGTGGTAGCGCGACTCCATTGGATTCTAGGACTATTCAGGTACTTGCCCCGCATGGTAACAGCTCTCAGGTTCGCTTTCTGGCCGATATCCAGAATATTGACGTTAATGTTGGTATTCAGGACGCCAAGGTTATCATCAATTCCCGTACTGGATCTGTTGTGATGAACCGCGATGTCACGCTGGATAGCTGTGCTATCGCTCAGGGCAACCTTTCTGTGACGATCAACCAGCAGGCCAATGTTAGCCAGCCTAATACACCATTTGGTGGCGGCCAGACGGTGGTAACGCCTCAAACACAGATCTCGGTGCAGCAAGCGGGCGGTTCTTTACAACAAGTCAATTCCAGCGCCAACCTCAACAATGTTGTGCGTGCACTGAATTCTCTGGGGGCGACGCCGATGGAGCTGATGTCTATTCTGCAGGCGATGCAAAGTGCTGGCTGCTTGCGTGCCAAACTGGAAATTATCTGATGAGTGATATGCAGACGCTGAATAATGCGGCCTATGATGCGCAGTCCCTGAATACGTTGAAGCGTGAAGTTTCAGGTAATCCTCAAAGTAAAGAGGGTATCAGGGCAGTTGCGCAACAAATGGAAGGCGTGTTTGTCCAATTGATGATGAAAAGTATGCGTTCTGCGATTCCGCAGGACGGTCTCTTCAACAGCGATCAGACGCGTCTGTATACCTCAATGTATGACCAGCAAATTGCCCAGGAGATCTCAACGAAGGGCAAGGGATTGGGGCTTGCGGATGTCATGGTTGAGCAATTAACCCGACAATCTCCCGATGCCACAGCAGCTAAAGCGCCGGTTCCCTCTGTTCCATTAGCATTCGATGGCGATGTGCTAAAAACCATGCCAACTGCGGCAGTGGAACAGATGGTGCGTAAAGCGTTGCCTAAACTGCCCGCTACGGGTTCAGCCTTACCGCTATCCAATAGTAACTTTGTGTCTCAGATTTCCTTGCCCGCTCAGATTGCCAGTCAGCATAGCGGCATACCTCACCATCTTATTATTGCTCAGGCGGCACTTGAGTCCGGTTGGGGTCAGCGTGAAATTCCTACCGAAGATGGGCGCCCTAGTCACAACCTGTTCGGTATCAAAGCCGGCGGTAGCTGGAATGGGCCGACAACGGAGATCACCACGACAGAATATGAACAGGGCGTGGCCAAGAAGGTCAAGGCTAGTTTCCGAGTGTACGATTCCTATATTGAAGCGATTGGTGACTATGTGAAATTGCTCACCAACAACCCACGTTATTCAGCGGTGATGAGTGCCGGAACGGCTGAACAGGCAGCTCATGCGCTACAAAAAGCGGGTTATGCAACGGATCCGCAATATGCTCAGAAGCTGGTTAGCATGATCCAGCAAATGAAGAACTCAGGTGAGAAAGTGGCGAAAGCATATACGCACGATTTGAGCCGGCTATTTTGATTTTTTTATTCAAGATTTACGCGCCCTGACCGATAAAGTATTTAACTTATGTGGCGTATTTGCTCTTTCAGCATTTGGTTAATCGCGCAGGGCGGAAAAGCCTGTGTAAAAGGAACAACACCCTATGTCCAATTTAATTAATACGGCGATGAGTGGCTTAAAAGGTGCACAGGCCGCTCTTAGCACAGTCAGTAACAACATTAGTAATCAAGCTGTTACTGGATATAGCCGGCAAAATACCATAATTGAACAAGCAATTAGCAGCAGCACATCCGCAGGATATATGGGTAACGGTGTTAATGTTGTTAGCATTGACCGCCAATATAATGAATTTATTACCAACCAACTACGTTCTGCGCAAACGACAAGCAGTTCAGTTACCGCTTATTACGAGCAGATTTCTAAGATTGATAATCTGCTGGCCAGTAGTACGACTAGCTTGTCATCAACCATACAGGGCTTCTTTTCTAACCTGCAAAATCTCACCAGTAACGCAGGTGATTCGTCGACTCGTCAAACTGTACTGGGCAAAGCTGAAGGGCTGGTAAACCAATTCAAGGTCACGGATAAATATCTGCGTGACATGGACAGTGGACTGAATACGCAGATTCAAAGTACTGTTGGCCAAATTAATACGTATACTGACCAGATCGCATCGTTAAACAACGAAATCACGAAACTAATGGGCGCAAATAGCGGCACGATGCCTAATGATTTGCTCGATCAGCGCGATGTATTAGTCGATCAGCTTAATAAGTTAGTGGGGGTTGATGTCGTTATTCAAGATGGAACTGTTTATAACGTTGCGTTAAAGAATGGTACCAACCTCGTTCAGGCAGGCACAAGCAATCAGTTAGCCGCAATAGGTTCCAGCATCGATCCGACTCGCCTTACCATCGGATATAAAGATCAGACAAACGATGTTATCACCTTGAATGAGAGTACGTTAACGGGCGGTTCATTAGGGGGATTGCTCTCCTTCCGTTCAGAGACGCTGGATGGGGCACGCAATCAGCTTGGGCAGTTAGCACTGTCATTTGCTGATGCATTTAATGCTCAACATCAAAAAGGTTATGACCGTGATGGCATTAAAGGCGGTGATTTCTTCTCTTTTGGTAAGGCGGTTGCCCTGAATGACAGTAAAAACAGTGGTAATGCGGTACTAACACCATCTTATACCGATACCAAAGACGTACAGGCAACCAATTATTCGATTAAATATGATGGCACCGATTGGCAAGTAACGCGTTTGTCTGATAATTCAAAATTTACCGCAGCAGTAACAACCGCAGGGGCTCCGCCCGAGAGCAGTCTGAATTTTGATGGCATCAAAATGAGTATTACAGGGGCACCTGCAACGAATGATAGCTTTCTGCTTAAGCCGGTCAATGACGCTATTATTGATATGTCAGTAGCTATTTCCGATCCGAATAAAATTGCAGCAGCATCTGCTTTTGATGCAACTGGTAATTCTATTCCTTTCGGTGGTGTGAGTGATAACACCAATGCTAAAGCGTTGCTTGCTCTGCAGAATGAAAAAATCGTAGGTCGCAAAGCGAGCGTTTCTGGTGCGTATGCTAGTTTAGTTGGTGCGATTGGCAACCAGACCAACACGCTGAAGATAAATAATACATCGCAGCAAAACGTTGTTAAGCAACTGACGGCAGAACAACAGTCCGTGTCCGGTGTAAACTTGGATGAAGAGTACGGCGATCTGATGCGTTATCAGCAATACTATATGGCAAATGCTCAGGTCATCAAAACAGCACAATCTATATTTGATGCACTTTTAGCAGCTCGTAACTAGTTTGACCATTTGATTGAGAGGAATTAATACCATGCGTTTAAGTACTAGCATGATATATCAGCAAAATATGCAAGGCATTATTAATGGTCAGGCGACGTGGCAAAAAACAGGCGAGCAGTTGGCAACGGGCAAGCGTGTCGTAAATCCATCAGATGATCCGATTGCAGCAGCGAATGTTATTATGCTTGGCCAGGCTCAGTCGGAAAACAGCCAATATACGCTAGCACGTACGTTTGCTAAGCAAAGCATGTCATTGGAAGATTCTATCTTAGATAAAAGCGTTATCACTATTACCTCTGCCCTAACTGAGGTGATTAGCGGTGGTGGTATCAAGAGTGATGACGACCGGAAATCACATGCCACAGCGTTGCGCGGTATGAAGGCTGAATTATTGAATCTGGCGAATAGCACCGATGGCAATGGCAATTATATTTTTGCCGGTTATGAAACAGATAAAATTCCTTTTGTTGAGGGAGCTACAGGCGTTAACTATGTCGGCGGAGATAAAGCGATTTCACAGCGTGTCGATGCTGCTAGAGATATGAATATCAGCCATGTCGGTTCTGCAGTTTTCCGTAAGGTAACGGGAGACGCGAAGAAAGAACCTGATGGCACTGTTCAATCGGATTTGTTTGAAACGCTGGACATTGCAATTAAGGCGCTTGAAACTCCGCTTGATGGTGCTGATGATGCAACAAAAGCTGGTGTTGCTGCTGCAATGGATACGGCCAATCGCGGTTTAAACAATACGCTAAATAATGTTTCCGCCGTTCGTGCAGAGTTAGGGATTCAGCTCAATGAGATTGATAATCTTGATGCAATTGGTAAAGATCGTGAGGTGACAAATAAAGCGACATTATCACAGTTGCAGGATACAGACTGGTATGAGGCGATTTCATCCTACATCATGCAGCAGTCTTCTCTGAAGGCCTCTTATACGGCTTTCCAGAATATGCAAGGAATGTCGTTATTCCAGATGAGATAGTAGTCATAGACGATATTTTTCTATACTACTTTACGGTTTGAATACGCTTAAACCGGGCGTATTTTTTAGGCGTGTCACTCCCTTCATTATATTGAATGGATGACATGCCATTTTTTATTCCCCATTATCCTAAATTATCTCTGATATTCCCTTTTATATAATGCTTACACTTTTAGTGCATAGACTGTTTCAGGGCATCGTGTCTGGTGCAATCTCCATGCGCGATTTATATCCATATGATGGCTGCGATAGCAAACTGTAAGGATGTTTAAATGGGGAATAAATATCTGCACACGATCTATATTGGTCTCACTTCGGCTACTACGTTATATAGTAAGCTAAGAACTCGATAGCTGAATGAGAATGTCAGCGAGTAAATCGAATACTTCGCTGAATAAATGCTCTGCAAAGGGAGGGATAAGGGGAAGTAATAAACCTAACGTCATCATTCCCACCAGGAGGGTAATCGGGAAGCCAACGACAAATATCGAGAGCTGAGGTGCCATACGGTTAAGCATGCCTAATGCCAGATTGATGGTCAGCAATAGGGTTATGATTGGCAGCGCTAGCATCAATCCGTTAATAAAAATCAGTCCACCGGCACGAGCAAGAGCGAGAAAAGCGTTGCTGTTAATAGGATTGGCGCTGATGGGCAGTGTATAGAAACTATCTGCTAATAGCGAAATCATCCAGAGGTGCCCATCAAAGGTCAAGAACAGTAGGATTGCGAGAATATTCAGGAAACGGGCGACTACCTGCATATTCGGGCCGCCAGTGGGATCAAAGAAGGTCGCAAAAGCGAGCCCCATTTGTAAGCCAATGAGTTCGCCAGCATGGCGAATAGCGGCAAATGCTAACTGCATTGATAGGCCAAGCGTAACACCGATGAGAATTTGCTGTATTAACAGCCATACGCCCGCGACGGAAAAAATAGGCGTGGTGTTTAATGGCAAATAGGGAGCGACGAGTAGGGTAATCAGCGCGCCCAGACCGATCTTTACCCGATTGCCAATCGCTCTTTCGTTAAAGACAGGTGCGGTGCTGATCAGTGCGAGAATTCTGACAAAAGGCCAGAAAAACTGACTGACCCAATTCACCATGTCCCAACTGTTAAACGTCAGCATGCTTACCCAATAATATTAGGTAACTGGCCGAATAGCGTACGCATATAGTCCAGCATGAGGTTTAACATCCAGGGGCCAGCAATCACTAAGGTGAAGAAGACCGTTAGGATTTTAGGGATAAACGACAGCGTCATTTCGTTTATCTGAGTGGCTGCCTGCAGGAGACTAATAAGCAGCCCGCTGAGTAGTGCTGCCATCAACGGAGGGGCCGCTAACGCCAATGCTACCTTCATTGCCTCATAGCCAAGCGCCATCACCGATTCTGGTGTCATAGTCGCATTCCTCTATTCGTCTAACTATAAAAACTCTGGGCTAATGAACCGAGTAGCAGTTGCCAGCCATCGACTAATACGAAAAGCATGAGTTTAAAAGGCAATGAAATGGTTGCCGGAGGAACCATCATCATCCCTAACGCCATCAATACGCTGGCAACAACGAGGTCAATGATGAGGAAAGGGATAAACACGGTGAAACCAATTTGGAAAGCAGTTTTTAGCTCACTTGTCACAAATGCGGGAAGAAGTACACGCATGGGCACTGCTTCAGGTCCCTGGATCTCTGGGATTTCTGCCAGCCGGGTAAATAACGCCAGATCGGTTTCCCGGGTCTGCCGCAACATGAATTCACGCACGGGTTCTGCGCCACGTTCGATGGCGACTTCCATGCTGATTTGATCCTGGCTGAAGGGAAGATAAGCTTCGTCATAAACGCGGTTTAATACTGGCGACATGACAAAAAATGTCAGGAAAAGCGTCAACCCGAGTAATACCTGGTTCGGTGGTGCGGTTGGGGTACCCAGCGCGTTACGTAACAAGCTCAGTACAATGATGATTCGGGTAAAGCTGGTCATCATTAATAATGCAGCAGGAATAAACGTTAATGACGTGAGTAAAACCAGTGTCTGTACGGATAGCGTCCAGCTCTGTCCACCGTTAGGTAGAGGTTGCGTCACAATACCGGGAAGTTGTGCCCACACTGATGGTGCCATGAACAATAAACCGATGGCTAAACCGTAGCGCAGTGTGCGAAGCAGGGCGGTGATACGAAAATAATTAGGCAAGGCACTCATTCCGATTTTTCCGGACGCTTTAAAACTTTCTTTAACAGTTGATTGAAATCTACCGGCTTGGTGTCACCAGTTGAGGAACTGTCGTTGGTTGGTTGTGCTGGAAGTGTATGCAGCGGCGTGATTTGCTGAGCCGTAACACCTAACACCAGCCAGGTATTATCAACTTCTACAATAACGACACGTTCACGCTGCCCGACAGGGCAACTGGATACGACTTTTAACAACTTGTTTTGCTTGGCTTGGGGAGCAAAACCGAGTTTGCGAGCTAGCCAGGCAATCAGCAGAATAAATAATAAAATACCAGCTAGCACGCTACCAACCTGTGTCAGTAACATGCTGCCGGTAAGTGGTGGCTCAGTAACAAGTGTTGACTGCTGACTTGCTACGGGGGCCGGAGATGATATCGAGGCTATTGCCATTAACGACTCAGGCGGCGCATACGTTCAGATGGTGTGATGATGTCGGTAATACGAACACCATACTTGTCAGACACGACGACAACTTCACCCTGAGCGATCAGATAGCCATTGATGAGGATATCCAACGGTTCACCTGCTAAGCCATCAAGTGCAACAACGGAGCCCTGAGTCAGGCGTAGTAACTCTTTTATCGTCATTTTGGTCCGGCCAAGCTCAACGGTGAGTTTGACAGGAATATCTAATATCAGGTCGATATCCTGCAAAGCACCCAGAGGATCATGACCGTCTAGAGACTTAAAAATGCCTTCTGTTGTCGCTGCCGGTTTTTCTGCAGCCTGCTGCTCGTTAAATGCATCAGCCCACAGATCGTCCACTGATTCCTTGTCGTCGGACGGTTTCTTGGTGTCACTCATGGGGCTGTTCCTCGTTATCCAGAGAATTCAATATAGGGTTAATCAAATGTTCAACACGTAGGGCATATTGCCCGTTTAATGTGCCATATTGGCTGGTCATCACCGGCACGCCATCAACATGGGCAATAATTTTTTCCGGTTTGTCGATCGGTAACACATCGCCAGGCTGCAACTTCAGGACTTTGGAGAGTCGTAGCGGAACATCAACAAAGTTTGCTACCAATTCCAATTCTGAATGCTGTACCTGTTTGGCTAAGGTGTCTCGCCAGTTCTGATCTTCTTGACGTGAGTTCTCCAACGGTGGATTAGCCAATAACTCACGCAGCGGCTCAATCATTGAAAAAGGAATACAGATGTTGAATTCGCCAGTGAGTGAACCGATTTCAACATGAAATGGTGTCGTCACGACAATATCATTAGGTGACGTTGTGATGTTGGTAAACTTAACCTGCATTTCTGAGCGCACGTATTCGATATCAAGTTTATAAATCGCATTCCAAGCTTCGCCATAGGCTTCCAACGCCAAGCGTAACATTCGTTTGATCACCCTTTGTTCTGTATGGGTAAATTCACGTCCTTCTACTTTCGTTGGGAAACGTCCATCGCCACCGAAAAGGTTATCTACGGCAATAAATACCAGACTTGGTGAAAATACAAACAGTGCTGTACCACGGAGTGGTTTTAAGTGGATCAAATTCAGATTTGTCGGTACAGGAAGGTTCCTGGCAAACTCATGATAAGGTTGGATCTTGATCGCACCTACGGTGATATCAGGGCTGCGGCGCAACAGGTTAAACAATCCCATACGGAATTGACGCGCAAAGCGCTCATTAATGATTTCTAATGCCTGTAAACGCTCGCGGATAACGCGTCGCTGAGTATTCGGGTCGTAGGGCTTAACGTCCCCATCCGCTTTTGACGACGCATTCGCATCAGCATCGCTATCGCCGCTGTCGCCATTTAATAATGCATCAATTTCTGCTTGTGAAAGAATGCTATCGCCCATAATGGTTACCGCAGTATAAAGGCCGTGAACAGAACATCAGTAACGACCTGGTTAGGTTGACCAGGAACTAATGGTGGGCTTAGCACTTGCTTAATTTGCTCGATCAGCTTCTGTTTACCTTGCTCATTGGCAAGGGCAATCGCGTCCTGACGAGAAAGCAATAATAACAGTCTGCTGCGAACCTCTGGCAGATAATTAGTAAACCGTGTACGCGTAGCTTCATCTGGTAAACGCAGCGTGAATCCAACATATAACACGCGATCAGGGTCATTATCTGCATTGACGAGATTAACGGTAAAGGTATCCAGTGGCATGAAAACAGGCTCTGGCGGTGGCGGTACTTCATGCTCAGCCGTTGCTGAGTTTTTCTGATTTAATAACCACCAGGCGGCACCCGCGGCACCAGTTGCAGCGAGAGCAGCGATAATCAGTAGTATTAGCCAAATAGACCGTTTACGTCCTGGTCGAACTTGCATATCAGACATAGCCAAAGATAGTTCCCGTTACTTATCGATATTTACTGCTGTATGAAACCAGCAATAAATAAATGCGTAATGTCGATGATTATCCTGCCTATTGCAATGTTCAATACAGAGAATAGGCAGGGAAAACCGTGCTAACTTATTCGTTTACTTCACTTTCAGGCAAAGATATCAACGCCGTTGACGGATGATGCCATTGATCTTAACTGTTCTGGTACATTTAGTAATTCACCCGTGCCTTCTGCTGAATGACCAAATTGCTGCTGATAAGACGGGCCACGGTTATTGCCGTCGTTATTATTGCTGGCCATTTGCTGTTGCCAGGCAGAGGAATCACTACCTACACTGCTCTGGCCAAGGTTAATTCCGCTTTCTGCCATCGCGTTACGCAGGTGGGGCAGTGCAGCTTCCAGCGCTGAGCGAACCTGGCTGCTTGCTGATGCCAGATGAATTTGTGCCTGATTATCATCAATTTTTAGGCTGATATGCAGGGCACCCAGTTCCTGCGGATTTAAACGTAGCTCCGCGGTTTGCTGCCCATTACGGCTGAACATCACTATCTGCTGACCCAGTGCGTCTTGCCATTGCGGTGAACCAAAGGGGGCATTCAACTGTGCGCTCGCTGCCTGAGGGGCTGGAGTGGTTGTCCCCACCGATGCTGGCTGAACATGCATCGCCTGTGCGACAGGCGGGGTAGTTTGAGACACGTTATTATTTAAGGCTGAAACTGATTCAGATGCATTGCGATCGCCCGCAAGGGACGCTGGCGTCGTTAGCGCAAACTTTGTAGCTTCATCCGCAGACTCGGTTGTTGCCGATGCAGTTTGCTTGCCTGCATGATGGAGATCGCGTGATAGGCCCGCATCTTTATCCGGCATTACTGAAGTGTCGAGCAGTTTTGCCAACGTACTTTTGGTGTTTCCATCCATATTGTTTAGTACGGATGTTGGCGTTTCATTCTGGCGTTTAGCGTCAATGAGCCCCGGAATCGCTAACCCCGTATTTACGGCAGTCGTGGCGATATTATCAGAGACAGGCTGAGTAGCAAGCGGTGTCGTTTGCAACATGGCAAACAGTGCCTGCATAGCAACGGCGTTATCTGTCGCGCTGGCGCTGTCTTTTTTGTCCTGGCCCTTAAGCTTCGCCTGCTCGGCAATGTCAGGATTTTGCTTACCCACAGTAATGGCTGCGCCAGTAAGTGAACTGAATGAAGAGAGCATCGCGTTTAAATCATCACGACTGAGGGAAGTCCCCTCTTTCCCTAGCGCGCTTAGCAGGGCTTCTTCGTCCACTTTATCGAGTGTTTTTTTATCCGATGTATCGGCTATTTGCGATATGCGTTTGCTCAACAGATCAACAAAATCTTTTGGCAGCTCATCCTGTGTCAGCAGAGAAGCAGAAGAACTGCTCGCATCACTGACAGTGGTAGCTATGGGTAACACGGACAGATTCATGATTCTGCTTTCCTCTGTGAGGCCCGTTGGGCAAATTCATCCATTTGTTTTTGTTCTATTTTATTTTCTTTGGCAAGCTGTCTTGTCAGTTCGCGATCTTGCAGTTTCTCAAAAGCGTTCAATCGCTGCTGCTTTTCTTGCCAAGTCTTCATTGCTAAATCTAAACGCGATGTCCACTGCGAGAGCTGCTGTCTGTGTTGCTCAATTGCACTGTCAAGCGTTCGGATGAACTGCTGATAATTTTGCCAACTATTATTTGCCATACCAGCAGACATCGTCGAGTTCAATTTTTGACGATAGTCATCCTGATAGTTTAACAGCATATTGAGCTGCTGCTCTGCCTGTTGATGCGCCTGACGCACCTGTCCCAACTGGCCTGCTGCTTTCTCAACGTCCTTCTGCGCCAGTTCGCGTAGTGTAACCAGCGGTGACTGGGTTTTCATCTGCTCTCCTACTCGTTACGAGGGAAAATAGTGTGCAACGCCTGGCAAGATTCTTCATAGTTACTTTGTTCAAACATACCCTGCTGCAAGAAGGCTTCCAGATGTGGATAAAGTCGAATTGCTTTGTCGAGCATAGGGTCGCTGCCTGCGGCGTAGGCACCAACGCTGACTAAATCACGGTTACGTTGGTAGCTGGATAATAACTGTTTAAACTGCCTTACAGAAGCATAGTGGCCTTCATCTATCAGCGCGGTCATTGCACGGCTAATCGAGGCTTCAATATCAATTGCCGGATAATGGCCAGACTCAGCCAATTGACGGGACAACACAATGTGTCCGTCCAGAATGGCACGAGCGGAGTCGGCTATTGGATCCTGCTGATCGTCACCTTCCGTAAGAACAGTATAGAAGGCGGTGACTGAACCACCTCCATGAATACCATTTCCTGCGCGTTCTACCAGCGCGGGTAATTTGGCGAAGACAGAAGGGGGATAACCCTTGGTTGCCGGTGGTTCGCCAATGGCTAAAGCAATTTCACGTTGCGCCATAGCGTAACGCGTGAGCGAATCCATGATGAGCAGAACGTGATACCCGCGATCGCGAAAATCTTCCGCAATACGCGTGGCATACGCCGCCCCTTGCATCCTTAATAATGGAGAAACATCCGCTGGCGCAGCAATCACGACGGAACGCGCACGTCCCTCTGTACCTAAAATATTCTCGATAAAATCTTTTACTTCTCGGCCACGTTCGCCGATAAGGCCGACAACAATGACGTCAGCTTGAGTATAGCGCGCCATCATCCCCAACAGCACACTTTTACCTACCCCTGAGCCAGCAAACAGACCCATTCGTTGCCCCCGACCCACGGTAAGCAAGGCGTTGATGGCTCGGACACCCACGTCCAGAACACTTTCGATGGGTGTTCTCTGTAATGGGTTGAACGGCGGTGTAATCAGCGGTGCGCGATAGCCTGTATCCGGTGCAGGTAAACCGTCCAGCGGTTTTGCGCTACCATCCAGCACTCGACCAAGTAGTTCGGGGCCTAGTGGTAATTGTTTTCCCTGACTGCTGCTATCTTGACCGACGCGGGCATAAACACGTGCGCCGGGGGTAATGCCTTCAACTTCTTCCAGCGGCATGAGAAAGAGTTTTTGCCCGTTGAAGCCGACAACTTCGCTTTCGATTTCTTCAACCTGAGAACCATTCTGTCGTTCGATGAGACAGGTAGCACCCAGTGGCATATGCAGCCCTGTCGCTTCCAATACCAAACCTGTCGCCCGGGTTAAGCGGCCGTAACGACGCACCGAAGGTGTGTCGTCAATACGCTTCTCAAATGAATCGAGAGAAGAAAGCCAGCGTCCGAGGCGTGAAGTCATCATAGCTCTCCCGGTGCGGCTAAACGGCAAAGCTCATGCCAGCGTGTTGCCAGACTGGCATCCAGATCGCCTTCTTCCGCGCTGACTTTACAGCCGCCTGGGTGAAGTTGGCTATCGGCAAGCAATCTCCAGCCATGCAAGCTGAGTGTCGGGCCCAAATACTGTTCCACGCGCTCCAGATCTGAAGGATGAACGCGCAGCTGCGTTTTACCCGAAAACATCGGTTCTTGCTGAATCAGTTGCTGTATTTGACCGAGCAGTGCGTTACCGTCGCAGACTGGAGGTTGCCCCAAAATCTGCTTAGCGGCGGTCAGAGCCAACTGCATCAGACGGGCTGGAATCACACTGTCGAGTGTATCCAGCGTCTGTTGAAATTCGGTGACCATATTCTGCATCTGTTCGATGATCGGTTGCTGCTGCTGTAGGGCATTCTGCAGACCCTGCTGTTGCCCCTTGGCTAAACCTTCCTGATAGCCCGCGTCATAGCCTTGTTGGTGCCCTTGCGCAAAACCTGTTTCTCGCGCTTGCTGCATCGTGCTTTCACGCAGGGAAGCTAACTCGTCCTCAGCGGCTGAAAGGGCGCTTTCTTCAGTAAAACGCTCCATGTCAGGCAGTTCAGGTTCGTCACTTACCTGATAGCTTGGTAGGACTGGCTTCGAAACGGGTTCGGCCAGATCGTTGAGCTTCCAGGGCTGCCAGGCCAGGTTCTTGGGGGCGTTAGACATAAGCATCCTCGCCGCCACCGATAATCATTTCGCCGCTGTCTGCCAGACGACGAACGATAAGCAGAATAGCTTTCTGTTCGTTTTCGACCTGAGACATACGTACCGGGCCGCGAGTCGAGAGGTCGTCGCGAAGAATTTCTGCTGCACGCTGAGACATGTTGCGCAGGAATTTCTCGCGTAAAGGCTCTTCGGCACCTTTCAATGCCAACAGCAGAGACTCGGACTCGACTTCTTGCAGAAGACGCTGGATGCTGCGGTCGTCCACGTCCACCAGGTTTTCGAACAGGAACATTTCGTCGATGATTTTCTGTGCCAGTTCGCCATCGAACTCGCGTACGGCATCAATAACCGCTTCTTCCTGCTGTGTTTTCATCAGGTTGATAATTTCAGCCGCAGTACGAACACCACCCATCTTGCTGCGTTTGAGGTTCTGGCCATCCAGCAAGCCATTCAGAACATCTGTCAATTCTGCCAGTGCGGAAGGCTGAACGCCGCCGAAGGTTGCAATACGCAGCATGACGTCATGGCGCAGGCGCTCGTCAAACAGGGCTAAGATATCGGCAGCCTGAGCACGTTTCAGGTGTACCAGGATTGTTGCGATAATCTGTGGATGTTCGTCGCGGATGAGGTCTGCGGCAATCTGCGGCTCCATGAAGTTGAGCGTTTCCATCCCACTCGTAGAGTCGCGGCTTTCAAGAATATCTTCCAACAGGCTAGACGCACGTTCTTCACCAAGCGCTTTGACAAGCACAGAGCGAAGATAGTCGCCAGCATTTACGCTAAGCGCTGCATACTGCTCTGAGTCTGCCTCAAATTCTCTCAGGATTTCTAGCAGTTGCTGTTGTGATACCTGCCTCATGTTCGCCATTGCAGAACTGAGATGTTGTACTTCTTTGGTCGAAAGATGAGTAAACACCTCAGCGGCGCGGTCTTCACCAATGGTCATCAATAAGATGGCGCTTTTTTCTGTTCCTGTCAGGTTCATAGTTCAGTACTCATCCATTGACGAATTACCAGAGCGACAACGCGTGGATCGTTCTCTGCCATTTCACGTATACGGTTACTTTGCATTTCTGCATTGACACGTTGTTGCGATTTCCGCTGCTGTTCAACTTCCGAGCTACTCAGGTTGACCATAACATCGTTGTCTGCACCTTGAGACAGGGCAGCCGCTGCCAGTGCCGCTTCTTGCTGCTGTGCTTTTCTCTGCAATTGTGGACGAACCAGCTTACGCCACAGAATCCAGGCAACGATCAGAACCAGCAGCCAACGGCCAGCTTCCATCAGGAGATCGAAGAATGCCTGTTTTTGCCAGAAGGGGAGTTCGCCAGAACCGTCGGTGCTGTCCATAAATGGCGTATTCACGACATTCAATGTATCACCGCGTTCAGCAGAAAAGCCCATAGCTTCACGTGCTACTGTTTCAATCTGTTTGATCTGCTCTTCCGTCAGTGCAACCGGTTTGCCATCCGCACCAGGAGGCTGGTAGTTAACAATAACGGCCGCAGACAAGCGCTTTACACCACCTGTGCTGTGTTTGGTATGTAAAATCGTCTTGTCGACTTCATAGTTGGTTGTTGCATCATTGCGAACGTTTGATGTTTGAATAACGGTATTCGCATTTGCCGCATTGTTTTGGTTCTGCTGGCCAGCCTGATTGTTCGCATTAGCATTATTTGGCGGCGTTGCGATAGGCGCTGTAGGAGCCGGAGCGGGTTGATTGGTTAATGCACCAGGAACGCCACCGACGTTCGGACCGCCTCGCTGCTCACTTTGGCTGGTCTGCTGAGAGCGAACGGCCGCTTTATCTGGCGGTTGGTTCGGTTGATACTGTTCGTCAGTTTGTTCGCGGGCAGAGAAATCAATTTGTGCGGTGACCTGAGCATGTACGTTACCCATACCAACCATGGGCGCGATGATTGATTCTATGCGGCGCTGGTACATCGCCTCGACTTCGTTGCTGTACTTAAGCTGTGCGGCATTCAGATCGCGACCACTACCACCAGCCTGGGTTAACAGACGTCCAGTTTGATCGACGACCGTCACATTATCCGGCGGCAGGCCCGCAACGCTGCTGGAGACCATGTAAACGATGGAATTGATTTGACCTTCATCTAATGCGCGACCCGGCTGTAACGTCAGGGTAACGGAAGAAGAGGGGGCTTTTTGCTCACGAACGAACAGTGAAGGTTTCGGTATGGCGAGGTGAACTCGTGCATTTTGAACAGGGCCAAGCGTTTCTATCGTTCTGGACAGTTCACCTTCCAGCGCACGCTGGTAATTAATCTGTTCGCTGAATTGGCTGATGCCAAACTTTTCCTGATCGAGCAATTCAAAGCCAACTGCGCCGCCTTTTGGCAGCCCCAATTGAGCAAGTCGGAGTCGGGTCTCATAGACATTTGCAGCGGGAATCATGATCGCCCCGCCATTTTCCGCAAAGCGGTAAGGAATATTCAGCTTCGTTAATTCGCTGACAATTGCACCACCGTCACGGTCATTTATATTGCTATAAAGCACTCGATAGTCTGGACCTTTGGCCCATAGCGTCAACGCAACAACGATTGCAATGGTCGCAGCGGCTGCGATTAATAGCGGAATTTTCGGATTGGCGCGTAACCGGTTGAGTATTTCGCCAAAGCTATTTTTACCGGTAGCGGCGCCGGTTAATGAGGCGTTCATACTCTATCTCTGCTTGGTTGTTGAACGATATACTTAACGTTGTGACGTGACAAAACAGAACTCCCTGATTGCGCAATCAATAAAACATTTCGCCTACATTTATCGGCATGTCATTATTTTCCGTAAAAGAAAAATCGATGGGTCGATAAGGTGGCATTTTTCACGTTAATTACCCCATTTAGACTAAATGGGGTGTGGTAGGGTATCGCTGTCATAAGTGTATATGAAAAAGCCTAATCAGCATTTTAGCGAGGTGTTATGTCTGTTCAAGGTATTGATGGCGTTTTACAGCAAATGCAAGTCAAAGCTCTGCAGGCGGCTGACACGTCAATAGCCAGGCCATCGGTAGAACCTGGTTTTGCCAGTGAGCTGAAGGCCGCGCTCGATAAGATCAGCGATACGCAACAGGTAGCGCGTGCGCAGGGTGAAAAATTCACCATGGGCGTTCCGGGCGTGGCATTGAATGATGTGATGGTGGATTTGCAGAAATCATCCATTTCAATGCAGATGGGCATTCAGGTGCGTAATAAGCTGGTATCTGCGTACCAGGAAGTGATGAATATGAGTGTGTAGGATTATTAACTATAGATAAAATCATTATAAATGCCTGTATGGACAGGCATTTATATCATTATTGATTATCTGAATGACCTGGTAACAGTCGCTGCTCTGAGAACTCACCATAGGCAGCGTTAACGTTTTGCTGTGCAAGCGAATTTTTCATTAACAACCTGAGGTCATCCATTCTGTTTCGCAAGAGTTCTTTGATTTGCGATTCATTTTCAATAATTTCACGTAAAATTCGGCGAAAATGTACCTGCATAACGCTGTCAACATCGGTCGGAATCGGTCTTTTAGTGAGATTTTCAACCAACTGAACGTAAATAATCTCCTGAGCAACCAATTCATCCCATTGACCGCCTGATGCTAATGCAAGAATTTTACGGCTAAGGGCTTGCAGTCGCTGATAATCTTTTAATAGATGATGGTGATTGCTCATGCTATTTTTCCTGAGGCGGCTGATAGTTTGGGCCGATTTGACGCCAGGCGCTAGCTATGTTTTCCAGCAAAGCTTCTACTTCCTCTATCACCTTCACATCGTTGTGCAGGTTGGCGATCATCAGGCGCTGCGTCATATAGTCATAGAGCGCTGACAAATTTTCTGCCAGCTCACCGCCTTTTTCCATATCTAGTCCAACCTTCAAGCCATTAGTAATGATATCAATGGCTTTCGATAACGCTGCTCCTTTCCCTGGTATGTCGCCTTGTTCCAGTAGAATACGGGCACGAACCATCGAGCTTTTTGCGCCATCAAACAACATAACAATAAGTTGGTGTGGGTTTGCACTCATTACCGCACTTTCTACACCAACCTGCGCATAGGCTCGTGTGCCAGTCCTGCTATACATCGCGAGTCCCCTTTTTATTGGCTTTTGCTTAATGCTGCAAATTGCTTGGTTAAAAAGTCGCCTGTGCTATTCATGTCTGAAACCAGCTTATCTAACTGGGTGAACTGTGCCTTGTAGCGAGCGATGGTGTCATCAATACTCTGCTGGGTACGAATTTTCGTTTTTTCTATTGTCTTTAATGTATCTGCGATACTGTCTTTGGCGATTTGAATTGCGCCTTTTTTGTCACCCGAACTGGTGTCTAAGACGCCATCCAGGTAGGTATTAACTTGAGTCGCAAACCCAGTTTTTTTGCCATCACCAACGAAAAATTCGGTCACGCTGCTTGATTTTTCGGCCAAGGCAGTTTGCAACTTGGCTGCATCAACTTCCAATTTACCATCTTTAGGGTTTTGCTTTATACCGAGTTCATTGAGTGTATTGATACTCATGCCGCTTTGTGCGCTAGAGATTTGCGTTTTCAATGTGGTTTGAATACCACGTACTGTACTGTTGCCAAGTAGCACACCGTTGCTGCTGTCTGGTGTAGCTGAGTTAGGGTCTGTGGCGGTAAATTTTGTCACATTGCCAATAGTCGTTTGCAGTGCATTGTAGGCATCGACCCATTCTTGAATCGCTTTCTTCATGGGTGCGGTATCGGTGGAAACGGTCAGTTTTTCTGCGACACCTGGTGTACTCTCAGCTTTCAGCGTCAGCGATACGCCGTCAACGGCATCGGTGACGGTATTATTTTGGCGAGTGATCGTAATACCATTCAGTTTAATCACGGCATTTTCGGCAGCCGTTTGTTGTTTCATTGCGCCAGAGCCAGCACCATTATCCGGGGTATAGTTCAGCTTACTATTTAATGTAGCATCGCCAGTAACGCTAACGGTCATTTTGGCTTGAGTACCTGTATCTTTTGCGGTCAAAGCTAAGTAATAGGTGTCGTCATCGGCTTTGATAATGCTAGCACTGACGCTACCGTTTGCGTTATTGACCGCATCACGGATGCCTTCTAATGAAGTTTGTTTGTCCGTTAGTTGAATTTCCAACGGTTTTTCTTGGCCCGGTTGACTGATGGTGAGGGTGCGAGTACCACCGCTAGTGGTTGTACCCAGTGGGTCTTTGCTGCTGGAAAACTCGGATGAAAGTAAAGAGTGCGCCGTTGCCAGATTTTCCACTTCAACGCTGTATGAACCAGAGGACGCGCTGCTGGACGTGGTGGCGGTAAAGGCTTTATTTTCACCACTGGTTATTGATGTTTTATTAATGCTATTTGCTTTGGTCAAGGCTTCATTAGCGGATTCCAACTTTGTCAGTGCTGTTTTCAGCGTATCGAAAGCTGCGTCACGATTTTGGTAGGTTTTTTTCTGGTTGTTAACCGGTGTGATGCGTGATTGTTCGAATGTGGTCAACTGATCCAGAATAGCGGTAAACCCGCTGGTGGAGCCTGTAAAGCTGATAGTAGCCATAATAATTCCTTTGATGGTTTCCAGACGTCGTGAAGAGTATATCGGCAACCGCAGTAAAAAGTTTAGTATTGCTGAGGCAATGCGTTTTTTTGCTTCGCCGCATGATTTCATTCTACGAAGAAATTTCTAAAAATAATTAAAGCTTCTTTCAAGCACGCCGATACAGGTTAGGACGGTGATAAAAGCCGTGGGCAATAGCCCGAACTTTAAACCGACCCGAAATCGACTTAAATGCATAATAAGGAATACAATTATGGCAGTCATCAATACTAACAGCCTGTCTCTGACAGCTCAAAACAACTTGACTAAATCTCAGTCTGCACTGGGTACGGCTATCGAGCGTTTGTCTTCTGGCTTCCGTATCAACAGCGCAAAAGATGATGCAGCAGGTCAGGCTATTGCCAACCGCTTCACCGCTAACATCAAAGGCCTGACTCAGGCAGCGCGTAATGCTAACGACGGTATCTCCGTTGCACAGACGACGGAAGGCGCGTTGAACGAAATCAACAACAACCTGCAGCGTATCCGTGAACTGGCGGTGCAGGCGGCTAACGGCTCGAACCAAGACGTTGACCTGGGTTCCGTTCAGGGTGAAATCCAGCAGCGTTTAGACGAAATCGATCGCGTATCTTCACAAACGCAGTTCAACGGTGTGAAAGTATTGGCCAGCGACCAAGGGTTAAAAATTCAGGTCGGTGCTAATGATAATGAAACCATCACCATTAATCTTAAAGAAATTAATTCCAAATCTTTAGGTTTAGGCGGTTTCTCAGTATCTGATAATTCATTACCAATTTCTGATGCCTTGAAACAGGTTGCTGGCGCAGCGTCCACAAACCCTTTACAAAATGTCGATCTTTCTGCGGCTGCAACTAAATTAGGCGTTAATGCGAATTCTCTGAGTTTACACGCGGTTAATGATGCTGCCGGTAAACCTACCGCTAACTATGTTGTTAAGTCTGGCTCTGATTATTACGCTGCGTCCATTGACAAGGCCACCGGTGGAGTAACCCTGAACGTGGCTGATATCAAGTATACGGATACAGACAACGGTGTTACCACTGCAGTTACTCTCAACAATCAGTTAGTAAAAGTCGGTATAACTTCCGGTGGTACAGTGACTGGCTATTCTGAAATTCAAGGCCGTAATTTCGCACTTGGCGCTGGTAGTTTGGCCAATAGTGATGGGGCTACTGCAACAGACTTTGACAATACAGGCACCGTAATTGAATTAAGTACCGCTACCCCCACTGCAGAGTTTGCAGGCGTTGCTAGTGTCAATCCTTTAGCGAAACTGGATAAAGCTTTATCTCAGGTTGACTCCTTACGTAGCGATCTGGGTGCGATTCAGAACCGTTTTGAATCTACTGTAACTAACCTGAACAATACGGTAAATAACCTGACCACCGCGCGTAGCCGTATCCAGGATGCAGATATTGCGACTGAAGTGTCTAACATGAGCAAAAACCAGATCCTGCAACAGGCGGGTACTTCTGTGTTGGCACAGGCTAACCAGGTTCCACAGACTGTGTTGTCTCTGCTGCGTTAATTTCGCGATTAGCTCGGTAAACCAAAAAACCTGGGTTCGTAATACCCAGGTTTTTTTATTTAAAGAAATGAGCGTGCGTGGCATAGTTATCTGGCGATTCGATGCTCGTGTAATCCGATATAGTGTCAACTCCAACTAGTCATTTTATCCTCGTTCGATAGGAGCCCTGCTTGAATACCCCAATTGACCCCTCTGACAATGCGATACCGCCCGTAAGCAATACGACGGATCTGATATCTGACAATATGGCGCAGCAAAACCAAGCAATTGCGCAGTCTTATGATCGTCATGTCTATGAGTCAGGTGCTTTTCCTTTCTCTTCCCCTGGTCACCTGCGCGCTGTTGCACAAATGTTTGGGTTAGACAGTGTGCCGCTGGTTCAGGCTCGCGTGCTCGAATTGGGGTGTGCGGGAGGGGGAAACCTGTTGCCATTTGCGCTGGCTTATCCTCAAGCCCATGTGGTTGGCGTTGACCTATCAGCAACGCAAGTGGGACAAGGTCAGGAATTAATTGCAGAAGTTGGATTAAAAAACGTGCATTTGCATGCGATGAGTTTGACCGATATTACTCCTGAATTTGGCCAATTTGATTATATTATTTCTCACGGCGTGTTCAGTTGGATTCCGCCAGAAGTGCGTAGCGGAATGTTGCGCGTGATGCGCGAGAATCTGTCTCCTAATGGAATCGCCTATATCAGTTACAACACTTATCCTGGGTGGAAGGCGGGAGACATCATTCGTGATGCTATGCTACTGCACAGCCATGGGTTACAGGATGATGAGGCTCGATTAAGCAGTGCCAAGGCGGTATTAAATTTGTTCTCTGATGGAATCGCCAGCAATAATTCGATGTCAGTAGCGTTAACCAGCATTGTTAACCAGCTCAGTAAATTGTCCGATTATTATATTACTCACGAATACCTTGAAACATTCAATTCTCCCTGCTACCTGCTCGAATTTGCCGATATGCTTCAGCAACATAGTTTGGAACATGTGGGGGATGCTGAAATTCACACTGAATTAGCCATAACCTATGGAGAACATGTCCAATTAAATCATAGTTTGGTCACGATGGGGCAACCGCGAGTCCTGCGCCAGCAATATCTGGATTTTGCTATTGGGCGCAATTTCCGCAAAAGTATTGTTGTGCACCAAGAGCGAGCGGAGCAAGTACGAATAAACCCTAATCTTGAACGGTTGGCAGATTTACGTTGGGCTGGGTATTTTGAGGAAACGCCGCCGTCTGAAAATACCCCGAAGGGCATCCGTTGTTTTGTTAATCATAATAATCGCGATTTGCTCACTCGGGACGAAACGATGCTGGCGGTTATTCAAGCATTGACAGACGCTTGGCCAGCCTCACTGGATGTTGATACATTGATAACACGTATTAATCTGGGATTGCCCGATGCTGACGCACGTGAACGGGTGTTGTCCATGCTACAACTGCTATTTCGCCTCAATCGTCTGCGCTATTCAATGGAGCCAGATCCTTATGAGGGATATAGTAAAGCGAGGGCATGGGCGCAGCCAAAATTGATATCATCACTAGCACCTTTGATAGTCAGACGTCAGGAAAAATCGTTTGGTATCACACCTCATAACCTCTGGCATGAAACCATCAACTTGCAATTAAAAGAAACGGAATGCTATTTATTACCTTACTTGGATGGTAACCATACTATTGCAGAATTACGCACCTTGTTGCGTGATGCACTGCATCAAGGATGGGTGCCAGGCACTGATGGTGTTTACCTTAAAGGGCGACGTAACTTAGATGTATTGGCCGGTGAAATACTTAACAACTTGCTAAAAGTATTGCATAAAACCGCATTGCTTCTGCCGTAATACTGACTGCCTGCGTTGAGCGGGCAGTTCTTACTCTATATCTATTAGCACATAAGCCAAATAACCCTTCTTTTTTGACGCTATTCAGACGATTGGCTACCCTACCTAAAAGCATAATAGTGTCGATAACATTATCATCGTAGGTATTTGTCACTGTGAGCGATTTGTATACCGCCGAAGGCACAATGGATAAGAATTCCCTCTGGAAGCGCTATGTTCCACTAGTGCGCCATGAAGCCTTGCGTTTACAGGTTCGTCTCCCCGCGAGTGTTGAGCTTGACGATCTGCTACAGGCTGGCGGTATCGGTTTGCTCAGCGCAGTCGAGCGCTATGATTCGTTGCAAGGCACGGCGTTTACTACCTATGCCGTTCAACGCATCCGCGGTTCGATGTTGGATGAATTACGCAGTCGTGATTGGGCTCCACGCAGTGTACGGCGTAATGCGCGGGAAGTGGCACAAGCAATGCAGCAGGCTGAACAACAGCTCGGTCGTACTCCAACAGAGCAGGAAGTTGCGCAGGCCCTGAATATCACGCTTGAAGATTATCGTCAGATATTGCTGGATACGAACAACAGCCAGCTTTTTTCTTACGATGAATGGCGTGAAGAACATGGTGACAGCGCAGAGGCTCTACTGGAAGGCAATGAAGATGCGAACCCGTTGCATCAACTGATGGAAGGCAATTTGCGCCATCGTGTAATGGACGCGATTGAAAGCCTGCCAGAGCGTGAGAAATTGGTATTGACGCTTTACTATCAGGAAGAGTTGAACCTGAAAGAGATCGGTGCCGTTCTCGACGTCGGAGAGTCGAGAGTCAGTCAGTTGCATAGCCAGGCGATAAAGCGCCTGCGCGTGAAATTAATGAACGATGTTTAATTGCGCTGCGTAGGAATACTGTTATCAAATATATCTTCAGTCTCTGAAGCACGGGATCATGACAATGTTTGAATATTGATGAGCGTTTTTCATCAGTATTTAAATGGTTAATGCTACCTGTTTTTAGCACTCCAGCATTTCTGGTGTAACGAAGGTGCTATTGCTTCACATTGAAGTTATATATCGTCATGGAATGGATTCATGCACCCATCAATTCGGAAGAAACAGCTGCTAAGCCGTTATCTGAAAGACTTCAAACACAGACAGACCAACTGTTCCCAGTGTGATAAAGAGCTCGACCGCGTTTCACTGGTATTTCGCAATCAGCTTATCAATAAAAAATCGATCGGTAGTATCGACAGGCTTATCGATGACGAAATATGGTCTGGTCTGCAACAGGAATTAATCCCACTTTGCCGCTTTTGTAGCGAAATATTATGCAATACGACTGCTAGCTATTTCGATATTAAAGCTTTCACACAGTATCTGATCGAGCAAACTGAAGTTCGCCATAGCACGATGCGCGAGTATGTCATTCGCCTGCGGCGGTTGGACGAACTGCTGGCTGCCAATAACTATCCCACAGAAACCTTTTCCCGGCACCGCGATGGGGTACAGCAGCGCGTGTGTGATTACCTTCCCGATATTGAGCAAAATATTTACCGCAGTGCCTTACGAAAATACGATCAATATCTGGACTGGCAACGGCATTTCTGACGTACATAATGCGTCGTTCTCAGGCTGACATTGCCAAACCATGGGATACTTACCCTAAATAATTCGAGATGCGTGAAGGCGGCAATCGAGCGAATCCCCAGGAGCTTACACAAGTAAGTGACTGGGGTGAGTAAGGCAGCCAACGCACAAGCAGCTTGAAGTATGACGGGTATATACGTAAATGTTATGGCAGTGTAAAAAACGCTTGCATTGCAGGGGCAAATTATTGCACTGTCATACTACTGAAATCATTCGGCACTAATTTTTAGGCAATGGTTAGCAGTAGTTCTACGATGCGATCAATCATTATTCAGTGGAATAGTCGTTGTCACAGTGAGGAACGCGAATGGTAATGTCCTTTTTTGGACTTTGTAGTCGATGTCAAGATTCTACGCTGCTGACTCGCCGATGCGAGGGATGTTCCTCCCACTTATTTTCAACGCTGCGCCATTCTCTTGTTACCCAAACTCTCCGTTTATTTTCGTTTTCTATCCATGAGCACTCGACCCGTTTTTCACTCTGTTCGTGGATGAATCATGCGTATTCTCTGTCCGCTATTGGCTTAATAAGGAAGCCTAACCTCGTTAGTGAGTTAAACGTCACGCACTGTAGACCAGTGCGGTAAGTGAAACAAACTGTAAGGTGCCACTATGGGAAGACAAAAAGCAGTGATCAAAGCTCGTCGTGAAGCTAAACGCGTTATTCGTCGTGAGTCGCGTAGCCATCGTCAGCGTGAGGAAGAATCGGTCACTTCTCTGGTACAGATGGGTGGGATTGAAGCAATCGGCATGGCGCGTGAAAATCGCGATAATTCCGTTATTCAAGCTCGTACTGCTGCCCAGGAACATTACTTGTCTGCGATAGAAAACAAACAGTTGATTTTTGCCACAGGTGAAGCTGGCTGCGGTAAAACGTATCTGAGCGCTGCGAAAGCGGCGGAGGCACTAATTCATAAAGAGGTTGAGCGTATTATTGTTACGCGGCCGGTATTACAGGCCGACGAGGATCTTGGCTTTTTACCCGGAGATATTGCGGAGAAATTTGCGCCTTATTTCCGCCCGGTTTACGACATACTTTTGCGTCGGCTGGGGGCTTCTTTCATGCAGTACTGTTTGCGGCCTGAAATCGCCAAAGTTGAAATTGCGCCTTTTGCGTATATGCGCGGGCGGACATTTGAAAATGCGGTTGTGATTCTGGATGAGGCGCAAAACGTGACGGTGAACCAAATGAAAATGTTCCTGACGCGTTTAGGCGAGAATGTCACGGTTATCGTCAATGGTGACGTGACGCAGTGCGACTTGCCTGCTGGGGTGAAATCCGGCCTGCGCGACGCATTGGAGCGTTTTGTTGAGGATGACATGATTGGCGTGGTCTCTTTCGGTAAAGAGGACTGTGTGCGTTCGGCGTTGTGCCAGCGTACGCTCCATGCCTACGTCTGATAAATCGGAAGCCTGACAAAAAAGCCCTGAAT